>NZ_CP110644.1:3800227-4124318 GCF_026153515.1 Pseudomonas sp. KU26590 | reverse complement strand
ATTGCTCCGGTAAAACCAGCAGCTGGGAATACGACGAACGCGGCCAGATGGTTCGCTTCGCCGATCCCGCAGGCCACGCGACTGAGTACGAGTACAAAGCCGGCCACCTGGTGCTGATCAAGCACCCGGACAAAACCGAAGAGCGCTTTAGCCGGGACGCCGAAGGTCGTTTGCTGGCCCATTCCGATGGCCTGGAACGCTGCACGACATGGCGTTACAACGCTGCCGGCTTCATCGCCGAACGCGTGGACGCCGCCGAGCAAACCCTGCGCTACCGCTGGGACAAACTCGGCCGGTTAATTGCGCTGGAAAACGAAAACGAACGCAGCGCCCATTTTCACTACGACCCGGTTGGGCGCCTGCTGGAAGAGCGCAGCTTCGACAATCGCTCGACCCGCTATCAGTACGATCCGGAAACCGGGCGTCTTGCCGAGATTATCAACGTCCAACGCAGCATTGCTCTGACCTTCGACCCCGTGGGCCGCCTGACCGAACGCCGCGCCACCCTCGGCGAACAGTCCCAGAGCGAAACCTTCGCCTACGACGGCAATGGCCATCTGGTCATGGCGACCAACGCCATCAGCAAGCTGCAATGGTTTCACGACCCGGCCGGCAATCTGCTGCGCGAGCATCAGCATTACTCGAATCTGGACAAGCCACTGGTTGCCGTTTGGCAGCACGAGTACGACGCGCTGAATAACCGCGTCGCCACTGTTCGCCCGGATGGACACCGCGTCAGTTGGCTCACCTACGGCAGCGGTCATCTACTCGGCCTGAAGCTCGATGAGCATGAACTGCTCAGCTACGAGCGCGACGACCTCCACCGCGAGATCAGCCGGCACCAAGGCAATAACCTGCTGCAAACCCAGCAATGGGACCCGGCAGGACGCCTTCAAGAACAGCTACTGGGCCGAGCAGACGATAAAACCACGCTCATCAAACGCGCATACACCTACGACGCCGCAGGCCAACTTACCGATATCAATGACAGCCGTCGCGGTCCGCTCTCATATCGCTACGACCCGGTCAGTCGTCTGCTCACCGCCACCAGTCGTTTGGGTATGGAAACCTTCGCCTTCGACCCTGCAAGCAACCTGCTCAACGAAACCGCCGCGCCGGTCCGCCGGCCTTTAGATCCTGAGCCAGTCCGCCACAAGCTGATCGACAACCTGCTGCGCGACTACGCCGGCGGCCACTACGAATACGACGAACGCGGTAACCAGACCGAGCGCTGGACCAACGGCCTGCGCAGCGAACTGCACTGGGACCTCTTCGATCGTCTGGTGCACTTCTGCGATCCGCGCCTTACCGCAGACTTCGGTTACGACCCACTCGGACGGCGCCTCTACAAACTCTCAAAAGCCCATTACCGACCTCGTCCAGAAGCCGGTACTGGCTGGAACGAAAACGAACACGCCCGTAAAGAGCGCGAGCTCGGCTGCGGCTTCACGCTATACGGCTGGGACGGCGACAACCTGGCGTGGGAAAGCAGTCCACCGCCGTACGCCGGAGCTCTCGGCCGCACGGTGCATTACATCCACGAGCCCGGCACTTTCGTCCCGGTGGCCCAGGCCATTCGCCACGAAACGATTCGTCTCGTCAGCCAGCCGACCTATCAGGGCCGCTACAACTTCAAGGAAGACCCGCTCTGGACCTACAAACCGGTCGCACTGCCCATCGACGTCCTCGCCTGGTACCAATGCGACCACCTCGGCACACCCCAGGAAATCACCGACCAGAACGGCAACACCGCCTGGAGCGCGCAATACAAAGCCTGGGGCGAAGCAACCGAACAGCGCTCCGAATTCGCTCACCAGATCGGCCTGACCAACCCAATCCGCTTCCAGGGCCAATACCACGACCACGAAACCGGCCTGCACTACAACCGCCATCGGTACTATGATCCAGAGCTCGGGCGGTTTATCAGTAAGGATCTGATTGGTTATGAGGGTGGCATTAATGTTTATCAATACGCGCCGAATCCCTCAGGCTGGACAGATCCGTTGGGGTTGGCTGCCCATCGTGGCCGGATCCAGGCTCAAGGTGCGAAGCTCGAGGAGTCGGTCGCTTGGAACCAGGATAAGCCCCTGACCGCGAGTGAAGCCAAACAAAAGCTGAGTGAGCTGAAGGCAAAACTTCACAAAAAGGACCTTTCCGTCCGTGAGGATGCTTTCAAAAAAGCGGAAAAATACATCGACAACGCGGCTAAGTGCGGGGGTGCAGATGCTTCCATCAGTCACACTTTTAAGGTGAAGGACACTAAGCACGAACGTGTTGATATTGAAGTAATCACTGGCAAGGCGTTTACGGAGTAACTGAATGTTTGATGAGTACTTGAATGACGAGCAGTGCTATATTGAACTGGAGCAGTATCTATATGATCGGTTCTTTCTTGAGTGTGACGCGAACGGCGTAGAATTAAAAAAGTTTAAAGTGCCTTTTTATAATACGGCCTTTTCTAATGGCACGCCGTTCAGGGAGGGTAATCCTATATTCTCCGCACGAAATGAAGCCGCCGGCACTATTCTCAGAATAGTCCTTGATGAAGACACTGATTCATTAGTGTCTTATCGCGACAAAGATATGGGGTGTGAGCTCGTTATTATAGCGAGGATAACTTCATTGGCGGACATCACCGAAAAGATGGCCGAATGGGTTAGATCTCAGTAACTGAGTTCGGAGCTGTTGGGACTTTATCTGTTTAACGGAGACGAGTGTGTAAGACGAAGGACCTTACGATATGCGCGTAATACAAGAGGAGTTTAAGGGGACGGACCCCTTTAACTCTCATTTGCGAGCCCTTGTGCAAGGAGGAACCTCAACGACACTTAGAAACGACGCAAAGCCGCTCGTTTTTGTGGACTTAAGGGGATAGACCCCTTTAACTCTATAGCACCCACTAACAGCTTGGTAAAATCGTGACCGACACACTAAACGTACCCCCGCTGATCGAACTCCCTGAAAGCCTGAGCCCACTTTTTCTTGCAGCAGGCTGGCCCAGCACTTCCACCGTGCCACTACCGCGTTACGTTCCACACGACCATCCTGCCGCTGCTCTACTTAAACAGCTTGCCGGGGTGCAAGTGGGCATCTGCGGCGCAGGAGAGGAGTGTGCTACCAGCGATGTCGCCTTTGGCACATTTGAACATCTGCATGAAAGCGAAGATTTCCTTGAGTGGGAGCAACGCCTAGGCACCACCTTGGTGAGCATCGCCGAAGTCCATCACGGCCACGGCGCGCTGTTGATCGACGAAAAGGGTTGCTGCTACCTCTTGAGCCTCATCCACGACGGGCTTTGGATACAGGGACTGGGCTTTGTTCAAGCCATGGAGAACTTGATATTTGGGCGTAAGACGGGTGAGCAGGCGCAACTCGCAACGCCAGGCGCAATACCGATCTTTTTTACCGGCACCCTATGACAGACCTATGCTGCGTTCGGGGGCAGAAAATCTCGCAGGGTTAAAGGGTTAAAGGGGACGGACCCCTTTAAATCTAACGGCCAAGTAGCGCTGAATAACTCAGTTCAAGTTAAAGAAACATCCCATAGACGAGTCGGGGTAGATGTAGAGAATAAGGAGTTTGTCGTGCTGGATAGGACCGAAACTTACCCAAATGGAGACGAAGAATTTCATGGGCACGTACGTTGCTGGTGCGATTTGCACAATGAACAACAATCGGCATTCAGAAAAGCTGGCATGGTAACAGGCAAAGGGAAGATCAAAAAATGAGCGCTACCACCCCCCCATATAACCAAGAGGAGCTAGATGTTATGTTGCGGTCGGAAGATGCGGAGGTAGCTACGGATGCACTTATGTATCTGTGTTTTAACATTGATGATCCGCAATGGATTCAGCTTAAGTGCATAGAAGCAATAAGGAATCATCGCGACGAGGACGTCAGAGGACTGGCCCTGACATGCATAGGTCATGTTGCCCGCATGCACAAAATAATCGACAAATCTTTAGTCATGCCGGTCCTACTAGAAAAACTAAAGCACAGGACCTTGTCTGGTAGAGCTCAGGATGCTCTTGACGACATTGAAATCTTTATCAACCGATGACTATGCCTAAAGTGAGAGGGGCGACCCCCTTTGACCCTTTGAGGCGCAAACCATTTGAAAGATATAGCAGCAGCTCCATTACTCTCTAATGCGTTTAAACATCAGTTTGCTTTCTTTGTCAGCGTTTTGGATACATCGGAAATCTACTTTGCGGTCTAAAGGCGCGGACCTTTTAACGAGAGCCCAACCCAAGTCGACGGCCGCTCGGCCGCCGATCCAGCAAGTAAATACCCCTACACCGCAAACCCAGTCCCGCGCGTATTCACAAACAGCGAGTAAATCGAGTGACTGCTCGCCATGAACAACCGATTCCCTTCGCGTCCGCCGAAGCACAGGTTCGGGCAGCGCTCAGGCAACGAGATGTGCCCGATGGCCTTGCCCTGGGGATTGAACACGCGCACGCCGTCGAGTTTCTCCAGGTCGGCCTTCGGGTCGCCGTTGCCGCCCCAGCCGCACCACAGGTTGCCGGCTTCGTCGCATTTGATGCCGTCGATGGCGGCGTAGTCCAGGCCTTCGATGTGTTTGCGGCGTTCGCCCAGGGTGCCGTCGTCCTTGACCGCGATGGCCCAGATCAGGCGGTTCGGTTTGGCGCGGCCTTCGACGACGTACAGGGTCTTTTCGTCAGGGGAGAAGCACAGGCCGTTGGGACCCGCCAGGTCGTCGATCACCCGGGTGACTTTCCTGCTCTCGCCGTCGATGCGGTAGACAGCGTGGGGTTGAGTCGGGGTGATTTTGTGGCCTTCGTAGTTGTTGCTGGTCTGGAAGGGCGGGTCGCTGAACCAGATCGAGCCGTCGCTTTTGCAGGCGATGTCGTTGGGGGAGTTGAAGGGTTTGCCGTCGAAGCTGTCGGCCAGCACGGTGATGGTGCCGTTGTATTCGGTGCGGGTGATGCGGCGGCCTTCGCTGGTGGTGGTGGAGCCCTCGCAGACGATGAGGCGGCCCTGGCGATCGCGGCACATGCCGTTGGAGAAGTTGGAATGCTCGCGGTACACGGTGAAGGTGTCGGTGATTTCGTCCCAACGCATGATGCGGTTGTTGGGGATGTCGCTGACCAGCAAATAACGCCCGTCGCCGACCCACACCGGCCCCTCGGCCCAACGCATGCCGGTGGCGAGTTTTTCCACGCTGGCGTTGAAGACGCGCAGTTCGAGAAAGCTGTCGTCGAGAATGTGAACGAGCGGATCCGGGTAGCGCTGGCTCAGGGGCTCTGCAGCAGACCCGAGGCGGGGCAGAGCGCCGCTGCCAACCGCGGCCAGTGTGGCAGAAACGGCGAGGGATTTTTTCAGGAAACTGCGGCGGGTGTTGCCGCTTGAGCGCTCAAGGGTTTCAGCGTGTTCGGGCATGGCGGACAGGGATGAGTCCATGTAGCGATCTCCGTTCTATTATTTTTTTACGGGTCGCTAGTAATACCTCGTGATAAGACATCGTACAAGTGAATGATGGGAGGGGTATTCAGCTCGCCGTCAAAAAATATCGGTGCCCAGACTGGCCTCTTCCCGGCTAAAGCCGGTCCCACTAAAAGCATCGCGTGCAGCCAGTGGGACCCGCTTTAGCCGGGAATGGACGCAGAGCGTCCTGGGATGCATGCCCACGCGGAGCGTGGGAACGATCATCAAATGATCACAGAGGGTTGAGCAGCAAGATTGATGGTGCCCGAGCGGGCGTCTTCCCGGCTGAAGCCGGTCCCACTAAAAGCAACGCATGCAGCCAGTGGGACCGGCTTTAGCCGGGAAGCACCGGGACTGCACGTGATCTGCTTTTGATCTTCATACGCAGGAAGTTCATACACCACAGATCGCGACTTGGGTGCAGGCTGAACGCAGGGCCCACGGAGCGAGACCGGAGTGAAGGAACCCCGACGAAGGAGGGGCCCAACCGAGAGCAAGCACCCTTGGTTACTTGGGGTGCTTTTCCAAGTAACTCGCCGAAGGCGAAACGTCTGCCCCTAGGCAGACGCTCTTGATCTTGATCTCCAACGTCAGGCAAACGAAAAACCTACTTCGCCCTCAACCCCTCACGTACATCCTTCACATCCGAAGCCGAGACCGCCGGCGCCGCATTGCCCCACGTATTACGCACATACGTCAGCACATCCGCGACATTCTCATCCGACAGATTCCAGCCAAACGCCGGCATCGCCGGAGCCGTCGGCGCAGCATCCGTCGCACCCGCCCGACTGCCCGCCAGCACCACACGAATCAGCGACGACGGATCATTGCTATTCACCAACGGCGCCATCGCCAGTTTCGGGAACAGATTGGCCGCGCCTTCACCCGTCGGCGTATGACACGCCGAACAGCGATCCGCATAAATCGCCTTGCCCGCCACCATCGCCCCATCGTCCGCAGCGACTGGCTTGGCTGCCTCGACCGGCTTGGCGCCATCCTTCAAGTACACCGCCACCGCCAGTAAATCCTCATCCTTCCAGTGCTGCGAAGAATGCTCGACTTCCTCGGCCATCGGCCCGGACGCGATGTCGAAACGGTTCGCGCCGGTCTTCAGGTACTTGACGATGTCCGCCTCGCTCCACGCGCCAATGCCATCGTGGCCAGTGGAGGTGATGTTCGGCGCCACCCAATTCTGCAGATTGGCGCCAGTGAGGAACTGATCGTTCTTGTCACCGCCAATCAGGTTCTTCGGTGTGTGGCACGTGCCGCAGTGACCCAGACCTTCCACCAGATACGCGCCGCGGTTCCACTGCTCGGACTTCTGCGGATCGGCCTTGAACTCGCCTTCCTTGAAGTTGATCAGGTTCCAGCCGATCAGGCTGGTGCGCACGTTGAAGGGGAAGGGCAGCTGGTTGGTTTCAACCTTGTTCTCCACCGGATCGACCGTCTTCAGGTACGCGAAGATCGCCAGGTTGTCCTCACGCAGCACCTTGGTGTACGCGGTGAACGGCATGGCGCCGTACAAACGCTTGCCGTCCAGGCCGTGGCCCTTGGACATGGCGTTCTGGAAGTCGTCGAAGCTCCAGCGGCCGATGCCGGTCGCCAGGTCCGGAGTGATGTTCGCGCCTGCCAGCTTGCCGAACGGGGTATCAAGAATCACGCCGCCGGAAAACAGCGGCTTGCCCGGTATCGTGTGGCACGCCGTGCAGTCGCCCAGAGTGGTCAGGTAGCGGCCCTTTTCCACGATGTTGTACGAATCGGCGCCAGTTGCGCCATGAGCCAGGGAAACAGACAGGCCGATAACGCCTGCGCAGACCGTCAGAAGAGTCTTCATACGCTGATCATCTCCCCTGGACGCTTGAGGTAGCGGGTGCGGATGGCATCCGCCGCTTTGAAGGCCAGTGCCGCGACGGTACCGGTCGGGTTGTAGCCCGGGTTTTGCGGGAAGGCGGAGGAGCCAACCACGAACAGGTTCGGCACGCCCCACACTTGCAGGTGTTTGTTCACCGAACTGTTCTTCGGGTCGGCACCCATGATGAAGCCGCCGACGATGTGCGACGACTGATACGGCGCGCTGTTCCAGTGCCCTTGCTGGGAGCTGGGCACCATCTGCCGCGGGTTCATGCTCTTGGCGATCTCACCGACCTTGCCGGTGACGTACGCAGCCATCTTGCGATCGTTCTCCGGGAAGTCGAAGGTGATGCGCAGCAGCGGGCGACCCAGCGGATCTTTGTAGGTCGGGTCCAGCGACAGGTAGTTGGTGCGGGTCGCGTAACTGCTCGCTTCGCAGCCGATGGACATGGAGCTGGCGTAGTTCTTGACCGTGGCTTTCTTCCATTCCGAACCCCAGGCCGGGGTGCCGGGCGGGAGAGGGCGGGAGTCGATGGGCGCTGCGCCGATGGGCGTCACGCGGGTGCTGCCGCCGCCGACGAAACCGAGACCCGAGTGGTCGAAGTTGTCGTTGTTGAATTCGTCGATGCCCATGCCGATGGCACCGCCGCCGATAAACGGGTTGAAGTTCTTGTCATCGAAGAACATGCGCACGCTGTTGGCGGTCTGGTAGGCGTAATTGCGGCCCGTGGTGCCGGTGTTGGTCACCGGGTCGTACGGCTGGCCGACGCCGGACAACAGCATCAGGCGCACGTTTTCGAAGATGAACGCGCTGATCACCACCAGTTCGGCGGGCTGTTCCCACTCTTCGCCGTTGGAATCCATGTAGACGATGCCGGTGGCGCGTTTGCCGCTGCTGTCCATGGTCACGCGCAACACTTCGCAGTTGGTCATCGCGGTGAAGTTCGGCTTGCGCACCAGCACCGGCAACACCGTGGTGATGGCGCTGGCCTTGGAGTAGTTGGCGCAGCCGTAGTTGGTGCAGAAACCACAGAAGGTGCAGGCACCCATCGCCACGCCGAGGGAGTTGACGTAAGCGCGCGATTGCAGCGCCGACGGCACCGGGAACGGTTTGTAACCGAGATTCTTGGCGGCCTCGGCGAACAGCGTCGGCGCGTAGGTCTGTTGCGTCGGCGGGTTCGGGTATTCCTCGGAGCGCGCGCCTTCGAAGGTGTTGCCGCCTTCCTGAATCACGCCCTTGATGTTGCCGGCCTTGCCGGAGATCCCCGCCAGGCGGTCGAACTTGGTGTAGAACGGCTCCATTTCATCCCAGTCGGTGCCCCAGTCCTGCAGGGTCAATTCAGGCGACAGCTCTTTGCCGTAACGCTCGGTCAGGTGACTGTGCAGCCGGAACTCATGGGGCTGGAAGCGGAAGGTGATACCGGCCCAGTGATTACCTGCGCCGCCGGTGCCGTTGCCCGGGTGAAACGAGCCCCAGCTGCGCATGGGTAGCGCTGTCTCGGTGACGCTGTTACGAATAGTCGTGGTGTTTTGCCGGGTTCTTGCCATCAAGTCCTGACGGCGGCTGTAGCGCAACTCGTCCGCAGCCGAGGCCACGTTGAAGTCAGCCGCGGTATCGCGCCATGGGCCGCGTTCGAAGCCGATGATTTTCAGATTTTCATCCGCCAGTTCATTGGCAATGATGGATCCGGCCCAGCCGAGCCCGACTACCACGACGTCCGTGGAAGGTAGTTTTTTGGCCATGTCGAATTAACCCTTTTTGGTCCAGGCGGAGCTGCCGATGATGGAGAGCGGCACCAGATTCAGCTTCTGGTTGTGCAGACCGATGTACTCGCGGTAGTCGTAGCGGGCACCGGGGAAGCCGATCATTTTCCACGACACCATGTCGCGGTTGCCGCCGTAGACCGGGTCGGCGAAGAAGCCTTCCATGGTGTTGCCGAGCACTTGCTGAAAGAACAGTTTGGCGTCGATGCCATCCAGCGTGATCTCGGCTTTGTCCAGACCGGTCAGGACCTTGTCCTGTTGTTCTGCGGTCAGGGCGCTGAAGTTTTTCTGGAACTGCTTCTGGCAGTAGCCTTCGAGGCCGGCGAGGCCCAGGCGATAACGCTGGCGCGGCACCAGTTCCGACTGGTCACCCTGCATCGGCGTGCCTTGAACGAACGGGCCCTGCATGTAAAGACGGCTGAAGGTGCCGTACTCGCCCGCCAGCTGGCGGTCGATGAACACCGCGCAGCCGGCGTCCTTGCCGCTGACGCTGAGGTCATCGGCGGGGATCAGTCGGGCGACAATGGCTTCCACGGCAGTGGCCTCGGCGTCGGTGAAGAACTGCCAGCCGGGGGTGTCGTAGTGCATCGGACCGTTGTGGTCGAAGGGCACCCACTGCGGCACACCGACGACGGTGGCGGCCTGGGCCGTGGCAGCTGCACCGACGGCCAGCGTTGTGGCTGAACCTTTCAGCAACTGGCGGCGGGTGAGGCCTTTGGGTTTTTCTGTCATTCTGGGCTCCTGCAAAACCACGCCCCCACAGTCCATTGGGAATGGTCCGTGCCGGGGCTGTGCTCTGCGTTCTTTATCACGGGTATTGCCGCGCATACGATGTGCACGGCAAGTGGCTCTTGGCGGGGTGTGACACTGGGTCTCTGGCAGGCCTGCGAGCGAATAGCGCACGCTAGGCGGGGAATTGCCGAAACTGATCCGCATCTTTTCACGCCAACTGCCATGATAGATGTGTTACCCCGTGTTGCAGCCGGTCAAATCGGTAAATCACTCTTACCGATTGCGCAACAGTCGCCTCGCAATCGAGTAACAATGGGTCAGATCGGGGTTGGTGGCATTTCGCCGATGCAGTCCCAGGGTGGTGCAGGTGGGGCCGACAATGGCCTGAACCTGACAGAATCTTCATAAAGCCAAGTCCTTTGCCACGGCGACTTCTTGGTATCGTGCACGCCATTTGCGTCCCGCCTATTCACACGGGGTGCTGACTGTGCCGTCCATCTGTTCACCGAGTAGCGACAGAAATGCCCGATCCGATACCCTTAAAAGACCACGAGAAGGAAACCCGGCTGGTCAATAAACGCTTGATCGCCTGCGCCGTGTTCGTGGCCATGCTCAGCGTCGCGCTGGTGTGCCGCATGTATTTCCTGCAAGTCACCGAATTCGCATACCACTCCACCATTTCCGAAAACAACCGCGTCCACGTGCTGCCGATTCCGCCGGAGCGCGGGCTGATCTTCGACCGTAACGGCGTGATCCTGGCCGACAACCGCCCCAGCTTCAACCTGACCATGACCCGCGAGCGCGCAGGGGACTGGCACGCGGTGATCGACGAACTGATGCAGATCCTCAACCTGCCGGACGAGGACCGCATCATCTTCGACAAGGCGATGAAAAACTCGCCGCACCGCTTTGTGCCGGTGACGCTGCTGTATGAGCTGACCGAAGAGCAGATCGCCCTGTTGGCGGTCAATCAGTTCCGCCTGCCGGGGCTGGACGTCGAGGCGCAATTCGTTCGCCACTATCCGCTGGCTGAGCATTTCGCCCACTCCATCGGCTACGTCGGGCGGATCAACGAGAAGGAAGCGACCCAGCTCGATCAGGTGGAATACCGCGGCACGCAGTCCATCGGCAAGACCGGCGTCGAGCGGTTCTACGAGAGCGAGCTGCACGGTCATGTGGGCTACGAAGAAGTCGAAACCAACGCCCAGGGCCGCGTGTTGCGGGTGCTTAAGCACACCGATCCGGTCGCCGGCAAAAACATCACGCTGAGCCTGGACATCAAGCTGCAAGAGGCCGCAGAGCACGCGCTGGGGGATCGTCGCGGCTCGGTGGTGGCGATTGATCCGGCCACCGGCGAAGTCCTGGCGATGGTCAGCAAGCCGAGCTTCGACCCGAACCTGTTCGTCACCGGGATCAGCTTCAAGGAATATTCGGCGCTGCGGGATTCGGTCGACCGGCCGCTGTTCAACCGCGTGCTGCGCGGGTTGTACGCCCCGGGTTCGACAATCAAGCCGGAGGTGGCCATTGCCGGCCTGGACAGCGGCGTCATCACGCCATCAACCCGAGTCTTCGATCCGGGTTATTTCCAGCTGCCGGACTTCGACCACAAGTACCGCAACTGGAACCACAGCGGCGATGGCTGGGTGGACCTGTACGCGGCGATCATGCGCTCCAACGACACCTATTTTTATGACCTGGCGCACAAGCTGGGCATCGACCGCCTGCACGATTACCTGACCATGTTCGGCATCGGCCAGAAGGTCTCCCTGGACATGTTCGAAGAATCGGCGGGCCTCATGCCGTCCAAAGAATGGAAGCGCATCACCCGCCGTCAGGCGTGGTTCCCGGGTGAGACCGTGATCCTCGGCATCGGCCAGGGCTACATGCAGGTCACACCGCTGCAACTGGCCCAGGCGACGACGCTGATCGCCAGCAAGGGCATCTGGCACCGCCCGCATCTGGCCAAGGAGATCGGCGGCGTGGCGCCGGTCGATGAGCACCCGATGCCGAACATCGTGCTGCGCGATTCCCACGAGTGGGACCAGGTCAACAACGGCATGCAAGCGGTGATGCACGACCCGCGCGGCATCGCACGTGCCGCCGCGCAAGGCGCGCAATACCGCATCGCCGGCAAGAGCGGCACCGCGCAGGTGGTGGCGATCAAGCAGGGCGAACGCTACAACCGCAACAAAACCCTGGAACGCCACCGCGACAACGCCTTGTTCGTCGGTTTCGCCCCGGCGGCCAATCCCAAGATTGTCGTCGCGGTGATGATCGAGAACGGCGAGGCGGGCGGGCGCGTGGCCGGTCCCGTGGTGCGTGAAATCCTCGATGCCTGGCTGCTGGATCCGGACGGCCACCTGAAACAGCAATACGCCACGCCAAGCGCAACGCCGGTGAACCCCAAAGTGCAGATCGCCGAACCGAGCAAGGCGGTGGGCCAGCCGCCGGTGTGATGTGCGGGGCCTCATTGCTGCCTTCGCGAGCGATGCGGTGCCTGGCGCATGACGCATTCCCTGCACGGGGGATGCGGACCTGGCTCATGACGCATTGCCCTGTAGGAGCCGGCTTGCTGGCGAACCCGATCCGTCAGTTACGCAACCGGTGACTGACACAACGCGTTCGCCAGCAAGCCGGCTCCTACGGCATCCGACCCTCTCAAAAATGGCGCCCGCCCACACGCACTGAACTGTCCCCGGCGCGACAGGTCGATTTGAGACCACGCGCGATGTCTGTTCCGGCCTCGCGCGCTCATTCGACTCGACAAGGAACTTACCCCATGTCCAGCAGAACCATCGCCGATTACCTCGCCCAAACCCTCGCCGCAGCCGGCGTCTCGAAGATCTGGGGCGTCAGCGGCGACAGCCTGAACGGCCTGACCGACAGCCTCCAGCGCCTGGGCAAGATCAAGTGGATGCACACCCGTCACGAAGAGGTCGCGGCGTTCGCGGCAGGGGCGGAAGCAGCGTCTACCGGCAAGCTGGCGGTGTGTGCGGGCAGTTGCGGTCCGGGCAATCTGCACTTGATCAACGGCCTGTATGACTGCCACCGCAGCGGCGTGCCGGTCCTCGCCATCGCTGCGCAGATCCCGTCCTCCGAGATCGGCCTGAATTACTTCCAGGAAACCCACCCCACCGACCTGTTCAAAGAGTGCAGCCACTTCGTCGAAACTGTCAGCACCCCGGAGCAATTCCCCCGGGTGCTGGAGCGGGCCATGCGCGCGGCCATCAGCCAGCGCGGCGTCGCGGTGATCGTGATTTCCGGCGACGTCGCCCTGAGCGCGGCGCCCGACATCAAGCCCCAGTGGGTTGATCACGCGCCTGCGCGGGTCATCCCGGCAGAAGCCGACCTGCAACGCCTGGTGGACCTGCTGGACACATCCAAAGCCGTGACCATTCTCGCCGGCGCCGGCTGTGCCGAGGCCCACGATCAAGTGGTGGCGCTGGCGGAAAAACTCTCCGCACCCGTGGTTCATGCCCTGCGCGGCAAGCAGTACATCGAATACGCCAACCCCTTCGATGTCGGCATGACCGGGCTCATCGGCTTCAGCTCCGGCTACCACGCTATGATGGCCTGCGACACGCTGGTGATCCTCGGCAGCAGCTTCCCGTACCGCAATTTCTACCCGGAAAAAGCCAAAGTCATCCAGATCGACATCGACCCGACCGCCATCGGCCGTCGCGTGCCGGTCACCCTCGGCCTGGCAGGCGGCATCGCTGAAACCCTCGACGAACTGTTGCCGCGTCTCAAGCCCCACACCGACCGCAAATTCCTCGACAAGGCGCTGGATCATTACGCCAAATCCCGCGAAGAACTCGACGAACTGGCCACGCCATCGGGCCATGGCGAGCCGATTCACCCGCAGTATCTGACGCGACTGGTCGATGCCTACGCTGACCCGGACGCGATCTTCACCGTCGATGTGGGGACGCCGACTTTGTGGGCGGCGCGCTACCTGACCATGAACGGCAAGCGCTCGCTGTTGGGCTCGTTCAACCACGGTTCCATGGCCAATGCCATGCCCCAGGCATTGGGTGCCAAGGCGGCATTCCCACAACGGCAAGTGGTGGCGCTCTGCGGCGATGGCGGCTTGTCGATGCTGATGGGCGACCTGCTGTCGATCCGCCAATTGAACCTGCCGATCAAGCTGGTGGTGTTCAACAACAGCTCTCTGGGCTTCGTGGCGATGGAAATGCAAGCCGGCGGTTACGTGCCCCATGACACCGATTTCGACAGCACCAATTTTGCCAACATCGCCATCGGCGCAGGGATTCTGGGGATTCGCGTGGAGGACTCGGCTGACCTGCCCAATGCCCTGAAGAAAGCCTTCGAACATCCGGGGCCTGTGGTGGTGGACGTGGTGACTGCGAAGCAGGAACTGGGCATGCCGCCGAAGATCAAGCTCGCCCAGGCAAAAGGCTTCAGCCTGTTCATGCTCAAAGCCGTCATGAACGGCAAAGCCGACATGGTGCTGGAATTGGCGAAAACCAACCTGCGCTGAATTGGGTAGGTAATGGGTCCGCGGATACACCGCGGACCCATTGCAGGATCGCGCACTCATTGTAGGACCGGCTTCAGCCGGGAAAGCGTCAGTCGATACACCGCAAAAGCGAGGGTGTTCACACGGGCTTCTTCCCGGCTAAAGCCGGTCCCACAATTACACCGCGCACCCATGTGGGACCGGCTTCAGCCGGGAAAGCGTCAGTCGATACGCCGCAGAATTCAGGATGTTCACACAGGCCTCTTCCCGGCTAAAGCCGGTCCTACCAGTACACCGCGCACCCATGTGGGACCGGCTTCAGCCGGGAAAGCGTCAGTGGATACGCCGCAGAATTCAGGATGTTCACACAGGCCTCTTCCCGGCTAAAGCCGGTCCCACAATTACACCGCGCACCCACGTAGGACCGGCTTCATCCGGGAAAGCGTCAGTCGATACACCGCAAAAGCGAGGGTGTTCACACGGGCTTCTTCCCGGCTAAAGCCGGTCCCACAAATACACCGCGCACCCCTGTGGGACCGGCTTTAGCCGGGAAGAGGCCGGTACTCCTGTTACCCATTTACAACCTGCCACACCCCTCATTTTCGCCCCGCAATCGCGCATTTTTCCTCACCCTCGCACCACCCTGAATCACGAAAATTACCCGCCTGAAATCTTTTGAAAAAAGCGTTGTAAGCCCTCGAAACGCGATGTTATGTTGCTAACATTCTGTCGCAAAATGACCGTCTAGTAACATTAATCCGGTCCCTATAACCCGGCTCCACTGGCGAAATTCCCATGGATAAAAGCCCTTTCCTCGATGCTCTGGAACAGCGGTTCAGTGACCTGACGCCGACGGGCAAGCGCATCGCCGGCTACCTGCTCGCCAATCCGCAGAAGCTGCCGTTCGAGACCGCTGACAGCATCGCCCAGCAGACCGGTACCACCGGCATTTCGGTAGGGCGTTTTCTGCGCTCTCTTGGCTATCGCAACATCGACGACGTCAAACAGAGCCTGCGCGGTGACAGTGCCAGCCCCTGGGTGATCACCGATCGGCTCGGCGCGTTTCGCGAAGAAAACACCCAGGGCGATGCACTGGAGCGCTCGATGAACCGCGAACTGGAAGCCATCCAGCGTGTTTACGCGCTGGCACGCGGCGAAACCTTCGCCCGCATCGTCGATCGGCTGTACAGCGCAGACGCCGTGTTCATCGTCGGCATCCAGACCACCCGCGGCATCCTCAACGCCTTTTTCAGTCACCTGGAGTACATCCGGCCCAAGGTGTATTACGTCGACGGCCTGTCCGGCACCTACGCCGAATCGTTGAACTCCCAGTTCGAAAACCCCTACGCCGTAATCGCCGACTTCCGCACCTATTCCGCTGTCACGCGGACCTTCTGCGAAGTCGCCCATCAGCAGAACGTCGGGCTGGCGTTCATTACCGACTTTCACTGCCCGTGGGCCCGGGATTACCCGAGCGATCTGCTGCAGCTCAACGCCGACGTGGGGCAGTTCTGGGATTCCCTGGCGCCGCTGACCTGCCTGTTCAATTTGATGGTGTCGGCGGTGGCCGAGCGTTATGGCGACCGGCTCGACCAGAGGCTGGCGAAGAACCGTGAGCTGCAACAACTGTTTGGCCAGTTTGAATAGATAGAGCTTCCCGGCTAAAGCCGGTCCTACTGAAGCAACTCGCACACGCTGATCTGGAGTGCCGTTACGTGAATAGCCCCCTCGTCGAAGTCGATGCCCACGCGATGCAGGTCGAGATCGACCTGATCTACGCCGGTGTCGACAACCTCGCCGGCAAGCAGATTTACCAGGACCCGCGCTGCCTCCTGCACCGCGACGCCGAGCAGTGTCTGCGCAAGGCCAGCACCCTGGCGAGGCAGGCCGGGTTGCGGTTGCGCATCTTCGACGCGTATCGCCCGGCTTACGCCCAGTACCTGCTCTGGCAGGCGCTGCCCAACCCGGAATACGTGCGCGACCCCGCTTTGGGTTCGCACCACACCCGGGGCGTGGCCGTGGACCTGACCCTGATCGATGCCAGCGGCAACGCCCTGGACATGGGCACCGGCTTCGATGACATGCGCGAGCAGTCCCATCAGTTCTTCGCCGACCTGCCCATCGACGTGCAACGCAACCGCCTGCTGTTGCTGGGGATCATGCTGGCGGCAGGGTTCACCTACATCGACAGCGAGTGGTGGCATTACGAACTGCCCGACGCCGAGGACTATCCGCTGATCGACGACGGCTCGATCCAGCCCGCTGACTGAACGCCCAACACGCAGTACTCAACACAAAACAAAACACACGAACACACGATCGGGACGACCACGAATCCCGGCTGAATCTGGCGCCACCCGACCTCGCAAGAGCAGGGCACGCCATTTCGCAGGCCTTAGGCCTGTGAGCTTTAACTGCCCGGTATAGCTTCAATAACAAACCTGACGAACTTTCAGACATCGAACGATCAAGGAACCGGCATGAAATCAATCCTTACCCCACGCACGCTGGCGATGGCAGTCCTCTGCACCGCCATGGGCCTCGGCGCCTGGCAATCGGCCAGCGCAGCCGTGCCCCAGGACACCCTGATGATCGGCAAACCGTCCGACCCGCAGACCCTCGACCCGGCCGTGACCATCGACAACAATGACTGGACCGTGACCTACCCGGCGTACCAGCGGCTGGTCACCTACAAGGTCGAAAACGGCAAGGGCAGCACCGAAGTGGCGGGGGAGCTGGCCAGCGGCTGGACCACCTCGGCAGACAACCTGACCTGGGAATTCAAGCTCAAGCCCGGCAACAAATTCGATGACGGCGCCGAGGTCAATGCCGAGGCGGTGAAGTTCTCCTTCGACCGGGTGATGAAGCTCAAGCAAGGGCCGTCCGGTGCGTTCCCCGATGACATGGCGGTGTCGGTGGTCGATCCGCTGACCGTGCGCTTCACCCTGAAAGCGCCGTACGCGCCGTTCCTCTCGACCCTGGCCCATAACGGCGCGGCGATCATCAACCCGGACGTGGCGAAGAAGGCCGAAGGCGCCGACGCGTACCTGTCGAACCACACCGCAGGTTCGGGCGCGTTCAAGCTGGTCAACTGGCAGAAAGGCCAGGCCCTGACCATGGAGCAGAACAGCTACTACGCCGGCCCCAAACCGACCCTGAAGAAAGTCGTGGTGAAGATCATCAGCGAGGCCTCCGTGCGCCGTCTCCAGCTGGAACACGGCGACCTGGACATCATCGAAGACATGCCCGAAGACCAGCTCGAAGCGCTGGCGAAGAAGTCCGGCATCGTCGTGGGTGACTACCCATCGCTGCGGGTGACGCTGCTGTACCTCAACACCCAGAAAGCGCCGATGAACAACCCGGATGCGCGGCGTGCCATTGTCGAATCCCTGGACTACGACGGCATCATCAACGGCATCCTGAAAGGCAAGGCCAAACCCCTCAATGGCCCGATCCCCCAAGGCATGTGGGCGTATGACGAGAAGCTGCCGGCGTTCAAGCAGGACATGGACAAGGCCAAGGCCGATCTTGCGAAAGTCTCGCCCAAGGTCAGCAACCTCACGTTCATGTACTCCGACAAAGACCCGAACTGGGAACCCATCGGCCTGACGCTGCAAGCCGGTCTGCAACCCCTGGGCGTGAACCTCAAGCTGGAGAAGCTCGCCAACGCCAGCATGCGTGAGCGCCTGGGCACCGGGGACTTCGACATCGCCATTGGTTCGTGGAGCCCGGACTTCGCCGACCCCTACATGTTCATGAACTTCTTCTTCGACTCGAAGCTGAAAGGATTGGCCGGCAACCGTTCGTTCTATGACAACCCGGCTGTGGACAAACTGATTCGTGAATCGGCGACCACCAACGACATGGCCAAGCGCACCGAGCTGTACCAGCAGGCGCAGAAGATCGTGCTCAACGACAGCGTCTACGCCTACCTCTACCAAAAGGCCTACACCTTGCCGATGAGCGACAAGGTCAAGGGTTACGTGTTCAACCCGATGCTGGAACAAGTGTTCAACGTCGGCACGATCACCAAGTAAGCGCTGCATCCCGTATATCGCTGTGACTCACAGGACCCTGCAAGGGAGGCGGGGTCCTGTGACGCAGCGCTGTGTCCGCGAGCTGTTTCGCGTTATTGATCGACTGCGTGACCGAGGTGCCCCATGGCCTTCCTGAATATGCTGCGCAAACGCCTGGGCGGCCTGCTGCTGGTGGTGTTCGGCGTTTCCCTGATTACCTTTTCCATCTCGCACCTGATTCCGGGCGACCCCGCGCGACTGATCGCCGGGGACCGCGCCACCGACGCCATCGTCGACAACATCCGCCACCAGTTGGGGCTGGATCTACCGCTGTATCAACAATACGGCCGCTACATGCTCGACCTGCTGCACGGCGACCTGGGCACGTCGATTCGCACCCATCGTCCGGTGCTCGAAGATTTGCAGGCGTTCTTCCCGGCAACGCTGGAACTGGCGCTGGCGGCGCTGACCTTGTCGATTCTGGTGGGCGTGCCGTTGGGCGTGCTCTCGGCGGTGTACCACAACCGCTTCATCGACCAGGTCGCGCGCACCCTGGCAGTGACGGGGATTTCGACCCCGGCGTTCTGGCTCGGGCTGGGCCTGATCGTGTTGTTCTACGGCCACCTGAACTGGCTGCCCGGTAGCGGGCGTCTTGACGAAGGGCTGGACCCACCCCGCACCATCACCGGCTTTTACCTCATCGACACGCTGCTGGCCGGCGACACCGCACTGTTCGCCAATGCGCTGCAGCACCTGATTCTGCCGACCATCACCCTGGGCTTCGTCAACCTCGGCGTGGTCGCTCGGCAGATCCGCTCGGCGATGCTCGACCAGCTCGGCGAAGACTACATCCGCACTGCGCGCGCCTACGGCCTGTCGAAATGGGCGGTGATTCTGCGCCACGCCTTGCCCAACGCGCTGATTCCCTCGGTGACCGTACTGGGCCTGACCCTGGGGGATCTGCTCTACGGCGCGGTGCTCACGGAAACCGTGTTCGCCTGGCCGGGCATGGGCGCCTACGTGGTCAAGTCGATCCAGTCGCTGGATTTCCCGGCGGTGATGGGCTTCGCGATCATGGTTTCCTTCATTTATGTGCTGCTGAACATGGCGATCGATCTGCTGTACCGCCTGATCGATCCGCGCATTGGCGAGGTCAACTGACATGACTACCCCGATCACCGCGCCCACCGTGGCGCCACTGCCGGCCGCCTCGCGCTGGCAAGACAAATGGGCCTACCTGGCCCATCAGATCCGCCGCAGCCCGCTGACCATGGCCGGGCTGCTGATCACCGTGATGGTGCTGTTGGTCATGGCTTTCGCACCCTGGCTCGCGTCCCATGATCCCAATGCGCTGAACCTGACCCAGCGCCTCGCCGCGCCGTCCGCCACCCATTGGTTCGGCACCGACGAAGTGGGCCGGGATCTGTTCAGCCGCGTGCTGTACGGCAGCCGGCAATCCGTCGGCGTCGGGCTGTTCGTGGCCTTCGCTTCGTGCTTTGCCGGCGGCTTGCTGGGCTGCCTGTCCGGGATCATTGGCGGACGCTTCGACGGGCTGATCATGCGCCTGATGGACATCATGCTCTCGGTGCCGTCGCTGGTACTGATCATGGCCCTGGCCGCCGCGCTGGGCCCGAGCCTGTTCAACGCCATGCTGGCGATCACGCTGGTGCGGATTCCGTTCTACGTGCGCCTGGCCCGGGGTCAGGCTTTGAGCATTCGCCAGATGGGTTACGTCAAGGCCGCCGAAACCTTCGGCGCCGGTCGTTGGCACATGGTCATCTGGCACGTGGCGCGCAACGCCATGCCGCCGTTGCTGGTGCAGCTGAGCCTGGACATCGGCAGCGCCATCCTCATGGCCTCGGCGCTGGGCTTCATTGGCCTGGGCGCGCAACAGCCGACGGCGGAGTGGGGGGCGATGGTCGCGACCGGGCGCAACTACATCCTCGATCAATGGTGGTACTCGACCTTTCCCGGCGTGGCGATTTTGATCACGGCCACCGGTTTCAACCTTTTGGGCGACGGCGTGCGTGACTTGCTCGACCCACGGCAGCAGGGGAAATGACCATGCAGGCTTCCGTTCAAACACCCCTTGCCGAGCAAGCCCCGGTGCTGGTCATCGACGACCTGCGCATCGAATTCCCGGCTTACAAAAGCACGGTCAAGGCGCTCAACGGTGTCTCGCTGCACGTCAATCCCGGCGAGATCGTCGGGGTCATCGGCGAGTCCGGCTCGGGCAAGTCGGTCACCGCGATGCTCAGCCTGCGCCTGCTGCCGGAGCGTTCCTACGACGTGAAAAGTGGCAGCCTGAGCATTCTGGGCCGCGACATGCTCACCGCCAAAGAGAAGGACCTGCTCAGTGTGCGTGGCCGTGACGCCGCGATGATCTTTCAGGAACCCATGACCGCGCTCAATCCGACCCGCCGCATCGGTCGGCAGATGCTCGACGTGATCATTCATCACCAGCGCCTGGGCAAGGCCGACGCCAAGGCCAAGGCCATCGCGTTGCTGCGGGACATGCACATCGCCGACCCCGAGCAGGTGATGAACAGCTACCCCTTCGAGCTCTCCGGCGGCATGCGTCAGCGGGTGATGATCGCTCTGGCTTTTTCCTGCGATCCGCAATTGCTCATCGCCGACGAACCGACCACCGCGCTGGACGTCACGGTGCAGCGGCAGGTGCTGTTGCTGCTGCGGGAAAAGGCGCGCGCGCGGGGCACGGCGATTTTGCTGATCACCCACGACATGGCGCTGGTGTCGCAGTTCTGCGACCGGGTGTACGTGATGTACACCGGTGCGGTGGTGGAGCAGGGCGTCACTGCGCAGGTGATGGCCGACCCGCAGCATCCGTACACCCAAGGCTTGCTGAGTGGCTTGCCGGAGCAGGTCGAACCGGGCCAGGACCTGATGACCATTCCCGGGCAGGTGCCCAACCTTTCGGCGTTGCCGGAGGGCTGCACGTTCCTGGATCGCTGCGCCTTCGGCACGGCCCAATGCCTGCAACGCCCGCCGATGCAGATCATCGACGAAGCCGCCGACCGCAAAAGCGCTTGCTGGTTGAGCGCGCCCTCACACGCCACCGTACAGGAGTCGCGGCCATGAACCGTTCAGCCCTGCAGACCTTACCCGGTGAAAGCCCGACCATCCTCGGCCTGCAAGACGTGCGCGTGCATTACCCGATGGGCAAGGACTGGCTCGGGCGCCCGAAGGCCTTGGCCCATGCCCTGAACGGCATCGATCTGCAGGTCTGCGCCGGTGAAACCCTCGGCGTGGTCGGGGAGTCCGGCTGCGGTAAAAGCACCCTGGCGCAGTTGCTGATGGGCTTGATCAAGCCAACATCCGGGCGACTCGACTGGATCTACAACAGCGACAAGGAACGCAGCAGCAACGTGCAGATCGTCTTTCAGGACCCGCAGTCGTCCCTCGACCCCAGGCTGCCGGTGTGGAAAATCATCACCGAGCCGCTGTTCGTGCAGCGTTCGGCGCCGCGCCACGAGATGCGTGCCATTGCGGCGAAGGTGGCGGCTCAGGTGGGCATTCGCACGGAGTACCTGGACCGTTTTCCCCACCAGTTTTCCGGCGGTCAGCGTCAGCGCATCGCGATTGCCCGGGCGCTGTCCTCCAACCCGGACATCATCGTCCTCGACGAACCGACCTCGGCGCTGGACATCTCGGTGCAGGCGCAGATCCTCAATCTGTTGGCAGAGCTGCAGCGTAGCCGCGACCTGACGTACATCCTGATCTCCCACAACGTCTCGGTGGTGCGGCACATGGCCGACCGGGTGGCGGTGATGTACCTGGGGCAGATTGTTGAGTTGGGTACGGCGGCGGAAGTGCTGGAGCGGCCGCGTCATCCGTATACGCAGCTGTTGCTGGAGGCCGTGCCGCGTCTGGGGGTGTCGGTGGACGAGGGGCAGGTGTCGGCGCCGACTGAGCTGCCGGGCAATCGGACGCTGCCGACGGGGTGTTACTTTCGTGACCGCTGCCCGAAAGCCACCCACGGCTGCGAAAAGCCGCAAGCGTTAGTACCGGCCAAAGACGTTGGGACATCCGTGCGCTGTCATCTGGCCTCCCACCACTGATGCGCGGCCACGGCCCCTTTACTGCCCCCTTCACCTGACGTGAAGGGGCCGGTTGACCCCCATGAGTCGATCAATGGCTGATCATCCACGGTCGGCCCGCTGGCTTGCCTTTCAGGGCGTGTGGATTGGCTTTGGTGGGTTCGAGTCTTTTCGTCGGGCCGCAGCAACTGCAACCGCTGGGGTGGCCCCGGCTTTCCTTGTACTGGTCCAGGGTTTTTGGCGCGTGGGCGCTTTGCTCGTTGCGGGCGATGGCGCTGCGGGTGTTGCCGGCCATCGTGCTCAGCCCCGGCGCGGACAGAATCACCCGCAGGCTCGAAGCGCCGCATGCCGGGCACTCGCACGGCAGCGCGCTCTCGGCCATGGGCCGCAGCGAAGTGAAATCCCCACAGTCGGGGCAGTCGTATTCGTACATGGGCATGGCTAAAATCCTTTAGTCGGCGTGCGTTCTGCAGGCGCGAATTCATTCGCGCCTGCAGGGGGGACTCAGCCCGGCGTTACTTATCCTGCGCGATCGGCAAGTCCACGGTGCCGTCGATGAATTTCGTCGGGCCGTTGGCGTTGGGGTTGATGTCGAATTTGAATATCTCGGTCGGCAGCCACAACGTCGCGCACGCGTTGGGGATGTCGACCACGCCGCTGATGTGACCCTGCACCGGTGCCGAGCCCAACAGCGAATAACCCTGGGCCGGGGAGTAACCGAACTTGGTCATGTAGTTGATCGCGTTCAGGCACGCCTGGCGGTAGGCGACGTTGACGTCCAGGTAGTGCTGCTGGCCGGCTTCATCGACCGAGATGCCTTCGAAGATCAGATAGTTGTTGTAGTTCGGCACGATAGGGCTTGGCTTGAAGACCGGGTTTTTGATCCCGTACTTGGCCATGCCGTCCTTGATCAACTCGACGCGCATGTGCACCCAGCCGGCCATTTCGATGGCGCCGCAGAAGGTGATTTCGCCGTCGCCCTGGCTGAAGTGCAAGTCGCCCACGGACAGACCCGCGCCGTCGACGTAGACCGGGAAGAACACTTTCGAGCCCCGGGACAGGTCCTTGATGTCGCAGTTGCCGCCGTGCTCACGGGGCGGCACCGTGCGTGCGCCCGTGGCGGCGGCCAGGTCGCGGGCCGGGCCTTTGAGTTTGCCCAGGTGCGCCGTGCTGGCGCAGGGCGGACAGGCCAGTGCCGGGACGCGGTCCGGGTCGGTGTCGATCAGTTCCTGTTCGCGGCGGTTCCACTCGGCGAGCATCTTGTGGTCCGGCAGACAGCCGATCAGGCCGGGGTGAATCAAGCCTGCAAACTCGACGCCGGGAATGTGCCGGGAGCTGGTCATCATGCCTTTGAAATCCCAGATGGATTTCTGTGCCAGCGGGAAATGCTCGGTGAGGAAGCCGCCGCCGTTCTGCTTGGAAAAGAAGCCGTTGAAGCCCCATTGCGAATCGGCTCGGGCGCCGATGTCCAGCAGCTCCACCACCAGCAGGTCGCCTGGCTGAGCGCCATGCACACCCACCGGCCCGGACAGGTAATGCACGGTGGTCAGGTCGACGTCGCGCACGTCGCTGGCATCGTCGTTGTTCTTGATCGCGCCAGCGGTCCAGTCGTAGGTTTCGAGGATGAAATCATCCCCCGGCTTGACCCAGCAGGCCATCGGGATGTCCGGGTGCCAGCGGTTGTGGATCTGCTCGTTTTCGGTGACAGGCTGGTTGAGGTCGACTTTGATCAAGGTATCGGTCATGGGGGGTTCTCCTTGGGTTTCGGGTCAATCCGATAGAAATGTGTTGGTCCGGGTGACGTCTTCGCGGGCAAGCGCGCTCCTACAGTTGGCCGCATTCCTCTGTAGGAGCGACCGGGGTGGCGGCCCACCTTGCTCGCGATGGCGTCCGATCTAACGCTGCATATCTCCGGGCATTACTAAACCGACAAATACCGACTGATCGTCGCTTCATCGACATTGGCCCGGGTTTCTTCGATGACGAAGCGGCCTTTCTCGATCACCAGCAACCGGTCGGCGATTTCCAGGGTGAAGGACAGCACCTGCTCCGAGACGATGATCGTCAGGTTGCGCAGGGTGCGGATCTCTTTGAGGGTGCGGGCGATGTCCTTGATGATCGACGGCTGGATGCCTTCGGTGGGCTCGTCGAGCAACAACACCTTGGGATTGGTCGCCAGGGCCCGGGCGATGGCCAGCTGCTGTTGCTGGCCGCCGGACAGGTTGCCGCCGCGTCGGCCGCGCATGTCGAACAGCACCGGGAACAGCGCGTACAGGTCTTCCGGGACCTTGCCGCCGGCTGAGGCGGGGAGGCCGGTCTGGATGTTTTCCAGCACGCTCATCGACGGAAAAATCATCCGGCCCTGAGGCACGTAGGCCATGCCCTGGGCGACCCGGTTGTGGGTTTCCAGGCCGGACACGTCTACGCCGTCCAACTGAACCTGGCCGCCCCATTGCGGCAGGATGCCCATCAGGCTTTTGAACAGCGTGGTCTTGCCCATGCCGTTGCGGCCCATGACCGCGACGATTTCCTGTTTCTGCACCGAGAGGTTCAGGTCGTGGAGGACCTGACTCTGGCCATAACCACACGCCAGCTGCTGAATGTTGAACATGCTGCGCTCCTTAATGGCCCAGATAGACTTCGATGACTTTCGGGTTGCTCTGCACCGACTCCATGCTGCCTTCGGCCAACACCTTGCCCTGATGCAGCACCGTGACCTTGTGCGCGATGCTCTTGACGAACTCCATGTCGTGCTCGATCACCAGCACCGAGCGGCCCTGGCTGATGCGATTCAGCAGGTCGGCGGTTTGCGCACGCTCGCTGACACTCATGCCCGCCACCGGCTCGTCGAGCATCAGCAGTTCCGGGTCCTGCATCAGCAACATGCCGATCTCCAGCCACTGCTTCTGGCCGTGGGATAACAGGCCCGCCTGTTGCTGCAGCAAGTCACCGAGAAAGATGTCGGCGGCCACCTGATTGACCCGGTCCAGCACCGCCTGGGTGCGCTTGAAAAACAGCGCGCCGAACACCGACCGGCCCGCCGGAAACGACATCTCCAGGTTCTCGAACACGCTCAGGTTGTCGTAGATCGACGGCGTCTGAAACTTGCGCCCGACCCCTGCACGGACGATGTCGTACTCGTTCATTTTGGTCAGCTCGCGGTCCTTGAACTGGATGCTGCCGCCCGTGGCCCGGGTCTTGCCGCAGATCAAATCCAGCACCGTGGTCTTGCCCGCGCCGTTGGGGCCGATGACCACGCGCACTTCGTTGCGGTCGATGTACAGGTTGAGGTCGTCCACCGCCTTGAAGCCGTCGAACGAAACGGTCAGCCCTTCGATGGCCAGGACCGGTTTGTTCATCTGAAAGCCTGTGGGGCTGGTCATGGCTGAATCTCCATCGGGCTGGCGGCTTTCTTGTCAGCGGGGGCGGGCGTTGGCGTGATGGTCGGGGCAGGGGAGGCCAGTACCGGGGCAGGTTTGCGCTTGAGGCCCGACAACCATTTGCGCCCGTGGCTTTCCCATAAACCGGCCAGGCCGTTGGGGAAATACATGACCACGGCGATGAACAGCCCGCCCATGAGGTACAGCCACAATTCGGGGAACGACTCGGAAAAGTAGGTCTTGCCGTAGTTCACCAGCAGCGAGCCGTACACCGCACCCAGCAGCGACATGCGCCCGCCGACGGCGGCGAAAATCACCATCTCGATGGACGGCACGATGCCCACGAACGAGGGCGACATGAACCCCACCTGCAAGGCGAACATGGCCCCGCCGATGGCCGAGAAACAGGCCGCGACGCAGTACACGAAGACCTTGAACGCCGCCACGTCGTAACCGGAAAAGCGCACCCGCTCTTCCTTGTCGCGCATGGCCATCAGCAGCCGGCCCAGCTTGGAGTTGAGGATGAATTTGCCAAACAGGATGCAGCCGAACAGCAGGCCTGCGTTGATGAAGTACAACACCAGCTTGGCGCTGTCGCTGCGGATGTCCCATCCCAGCAGCGTCTTCAAATCGGTGATGCCGTTGATCCCGCCGGTCAGCCCTTGCTGGCCGATGATCAGCACCGTGAGGATCAAGGCGATGGCCTGGGTGACGATGGAAAAATACACATCGCCCACCCGGCGTCTGAACAGCGCGACGCCAATGATCAACGCCAGCAGGACCGGCAGCACGATGACCGCCATCACCGTGAACGTGAAGCTGTGAAACGGCACCCACAACCAAGGCAGTTCGGTGATCTGGTTCCAGTCCATGAAGTCCGGAATGCCCGGGGTCGACTGGATCTTGGTGCTCTCCGGATCAGACGCTTCCAGCTTGAGAAACATCGCCATGCAGTACCCGCCCAGGCCGAAAAACACGCCTTGCCCCAGGCTGAGAATGCCGCCGTACCCCCAGCACAACACCAGACCCACGGCGACGAACGCGTAGGTCAGGTATTTGCCGACCATGTTCAGGCGAAAGGCGTCCAGGGTCAGGGGGAAGACCACCAGAATCAGGGTCGCAAGGATCAGCAGGCCGACCACGCCCTGGCGTCCGCCGAGCATTTTGTTTAGCGCGTTCATGGGGCTACCTCTCTGGCGCACACTTATTTACGAACCTTGCTGGCAAACAACCCTTGGGGGCGCATCAACAGGATCAGAATCACGATGGACAGGGTCAGGACCTTGGCCATCGAGCCACTCATGAAAAATTCCGACAGCGATTGGGTCTGGGCAATGGCAAACGCCGAGGCAATGGTGCCGAACAGGCTGGCTGCGCCGCCGAAAACCACCACCAGAAAGGTGTCGACGATGTACAGGGAGCCAGCGGTGGGGCCGGTGGAACCGATGGTGGTGAACGCCGCGCCCGCGACCCCGGCAACGCCGCAGCCCAGGGCGAAGGTCATGCGGTCGACCTTGCGGGTGTTGATGCCCACCGCCCGGCTCATGATGCGGTTCTGCACCGTGGCGCGGACATGCAGGCCCCAGCGGGTGCGGTACAGCATCAGGAAAATGCCGCCGGTCATCAGCACGGTCAGGCCCATGACGAACAGGCCGTTGCGCGGGATTTCGATGGCGTCGGTGAGGTTGACCGCGCCCATCAGCCATTCCGGCGGGTTGGCGCTGACTTCGCGGGCGCCGAAGATGGAACGGAAGGCTTGCTGCATGACCAGGGACAGGCCCCATGTCGCCAGCAGGGTGTCGAGCGGTCGGTGGTAGAGGCGACTGATCATCACCCACTCCACCACCCAGCCCACTGCACCGGCCACCACGAACGACAACGCGATGGCGAAGAAGAAATAGTACGGCTGCATCCACGGGCAATAGCTCTGCACCAGGGTCGACAGCATGTAGGTGGTGTAGGCGCCGATGGTGAGGAATTCACCGTGGGCCATGTTGATCACGCCCATCTGACCAAAGATGATCGCCAGCCCCAGGGCCATCAACAACAGCACGCAGAACACGGAAAGCCCGTTGAACCCCTGCATGGCCGCGATGGCACCAAATTCCGATAGCCATTCCATGATGATGGTCTCCGAGGTGAGGTATATGAGCGCCGCACGTGTAGGAGCGCGCTTGCCCGCGAATGCCATGTGTCAGGCGCTAGAAATGCAGCGGATGTACTGACGTCTTCGCGGGCAAGCGCGCTCCTACAGTGGAGCGCGCGGTTCCATCAACTGTTATTGATAACCTTTTGGAAACGGATTCGGCTCGATCAGATCCGACTCGTAAACCACTTTGAACTGGCCGTCGGCCTGGACTTCACCGATGCGGGTCTTGCTCCACAGGTGATGGTTTTCGTGAATCTTCACGTAGCCTTCAGGTGCGGTTTTCAGCTCGATGCCCGGGGACGCCGCGACCACTTTGTCGACATCGAAGCTGCCGGCTTTCTCGACCGCCGCTTTCCACAACCACGGACCGAGGTAGGCGGCCTGGGTCACGTCGCCCATCACCGAATCCTTGCCGTACTTGGCCTTGAACGCCTCAACGAACGCTTTGTTGTTGGGGTTATCCAGGCTCTGGAAGTACTTCATGGAGGCGTAGAAGCCCTTCATGTTTTCGCCGCCAATGCCCAGCAGTTCGTCTTCGGTGACCGACAGGGTCAACAGCGTCTGCTTGGTGGAATCGACGCCCGCGGCTTTGAGCTGCTTGTAGAACGCCACGTTGGAACCGCCCACGACCGCAGCGAACACCACGTCAGGTTTCTTCAATTTGACTTTGTTGATCAGCGAGCCGAACTGGGTGTTGCCCAGCGGGTAGTAGTCTTCGCCGACCACGGTGCCGTGGAGCACGTTTTCGATGTGCTTGCGGGCGATCTTCATCGAGGTGCGCGGCCAGATGTAATCCGAACCGATCAGGTAAAAGGTCTTGGCGCCCTTGGTCTTGGCGATCCAGTCCAGGCTGGCAAGGATCTGCTGGGTGGCTTCCTGGCCTGTGTAGATCACGTTTTTCGACTGTTCCAGCCCTTCGTAGAAGGTCGGGTAATACAACAGGCCGTTTTCTTTTTCGAACACCGGCAACACCGCTTTACGCGACGCCGAGGTCCAGCAGCCGAACACCGTGGCCACCTTGTCGTTGACCAGCAGCTTGCGGGCTTTCTCGGCGAAGGTCGGCCAGTCGGACGCGCCGTCTTCCTGAATGATCTTGATCTGGCGCCCGAGGATGCCGCCCGACGCATTGATCTGGTCGATGGCCAGGCGTTCGGCCTGGATCGAACCGGTTTCGGAGATCGCCATGGTGCCGGTGGCCGAGTGCAGCTGGCCGACGGTCACTTCGGTCGGCGTGACGGCCAGGCCGGTGGTGTTGGCGTCATCGGCCAGGGTCATCTGGCTGAACACGCTGGCGGCGATCAGCGAAAGGGCTGCCGCCCCCAATGCCAGCCGTCGGGGGAAAAAGCGCGTGGGGCCTGTCAGTCGTGAATCCATGTTCCCGCTCCTGTGCTGGTGATTCGCGGCGGCCGGGTGAGGGTCCGTCGCGAGCTGCGAGCAAGCATGAGGCGGGCGCGGGAATCGGGGTATACGCAGCGTGACGTATGCGCGTACGTCATTTGACGTAGGGCCGGTAACGCCGGACAAAGGCATGATTGCGCCCGCGGCACAGAAGTTGCTCTTTGAATTTTAGCGGTCTCAATTCGCTCCCTCTCATCAGGAACCCCTCAGTGCGACCCTCCGGCTCTCAACGCATCATCAAGGTGCGCCGCGATTACAATCGTCTGGTCGCCGACGAGACCATGGAAGACTACGCGTTGCGTTTCACGCCCAAGTCCTTTCGCAAATGGTCGGAGTTCCGCATCGCCAACACCGCAGTCGGTGCCGTGTCATTCCTGGCACTGGAAGCCATCGGCGGCGCGCTGGTGATGAGCTACGGCTTCACCAACACCTTATGGGCCATCATCGCCATGACGGTGGTGATCTTTCTCACCGGGCTGCCCATCAGCTACTACGCCGCGCGTTATGGCGTGGACATGGACCTGCTGACCCGTGGCGCCGGCTTCGGCTACATCGGCTCGACCATCACCTCGTTGATCTACGCCAGTTTCACCTTTCTGTTCTTCGCCCTCGAGGCGGCGATCATGGCCCTGGCGCTGGAGCTGTACACCCACATTCCGTTGGCGCTGGCGTACGTGATCTGCTCGATCATCGTCATCCCGCTGGTGGCCTACGGCATCACCCTGATCAGTCGCCTGCAAATGTGGTCGCAACCGTTGTGGCTGACGTTGTTGATCGTGCCGTACGTGTTCGTGATCTGGAAAAACCCTGACGCGCTGTCCGACCTCACCAGCTTTGCCGGGCGCGAAGGTGAGGGCGGCACCTTCAATCTGCTGCTGTTCGGCGCCGCGTTCAGCGTGGCGTTGTCCCTGGTGACGCAGATCGGCGAGCAGGTGGACTACCTGCGCTTTCTGCCGGAAAAAACCCGCCGCAACCGCAAGCGCTGGTGGGCCGCGCTGCTGATGGCCGGGCCCGGCTGGGTCATCCCCGGCGGCCTGAAAATCATGGCCGGGGCCTTTCTTGCTTTCCTCGCCCTGCAACATCAAGTGCCCATCGAACGCGCGGCTGAGCCGACGCAGATGTACCTGGTGGCGTTCAATTACGTGTTTGCCTCCCCGGAGTGGGCGCTGGCGGCCATGGTGCTGTTCGTGATCATTTCCCAGATCAAGATCAACATGACCAACGCCTACGCCGGGTCCCTGGCCTGGTCGAACTTCTTCGCCCGGGTCACCCACAGCCATCCGGGCCGGGTGGTCTGGCTGGTGTTCAACGTCGCTATCGCGCTGATTCTCATGGAACTCGGCGTGTTCGACGCCATTGAGGAAGTGCTTGGCCTCTATGCCAATGTCGCCATCGCCTGGATCGGCGCGCTCGTGGCCGATCTGGTGATCAACAAGCCCCTCGGTCTCTCGCCCACGTACATTGAGTTCAAGCGCGCGCACCTGTACGACATCAACCCGGTGGGCGTCGGCGCGATGTTTATTGCGTCACTGCTGTCCATGTGTGCCCATTTCGGTGCGTTGGGGGAGGTGGCCCGCGCCGCGCCACCGCTGATTTCCCTGACCACGGCGCTGATAGCGGCGCCGTTGATCGCCTGGCTGACCAAAGGCCGTTACTACATCGCCCGGGAAAGCGACCCCGGCCTGCTGTTCCCCCTCGGGCGCCAGACCAGCCTGCGCTGTGGCGTGTGCAGCAATAGTTTCGAAACCCCGGACATGGCCTGGTGCCCGGCGTACGGTTCGCCCATCTGCTCGTTGTGCTGTTCGCTGGACGCCCGCTGCGGCGATCAATGCAAAACCCGCTCGCGGCTGTCGATGCAGTTCGAGGACCTGATCGGCCGCCTGCTGCCCCGCTTGCCACGCCAATACCTGCACACCCGGCTGGCGCAATACCTGGGCCTGCTCACCGTGCTGGTGCTGACCCTGACCGGGGCGCTGACGATGATTTACAGCCAGGTCTCACACGGGCTGATCGATCAGTCGCCTCAGGTGCATCACACCCTGATGCTGGCGTTTCTCAAGGCGTTCCTGACCTTTTGCGTGTTCGCCGGCGTACTGGCCTGGTGGGTGGTGCTGACCCGGGAGAGCCGGCGCGTGGCCCTGGAAGAATCCGAGCGGCAGACGGCGTTGTTGATACAGGAAATCGAGGCGCACCACAAAACCGATCAGGCGCTGCAGGAAGCCAAGGAAGCCTCGGAGGCCGCCAACGCCGCCAAGAGCCGCTATGTCACCGGGCTGTCCCACGAGCTGCGCACGCCGCTCAACAGCATTCTTGGTTTCACCCAGATCCTGCAACGGGACAGCGCCACCCCTAGCAAACATCTGGATTCCCTGGCGACCATCATGCGCAGCAGTTCGCATTTGTTGTCGCTGATCGACGGCCTGCTGGACGTGGCCAAGATCGAAGCCGGCAAACTGCGGCTGGAGCCGACCGAAATCCTGTTCCAGGAGTTTCTCGACGACCTGGAGAAAATGTTCGCCAGCACGGCCCGGGAGAAAGGCCTGCACTTTCGCCTGGAGCTGATCGGGCGCATGCCGGAAGTGGTGCGCGGCGACGAGAAGCGGGTGCGGCAGATCCTGATCAACCTGCTGGGCAACGCGATCAACTTCACTGACAGCGGGGAAGTCTGCCTGCGGGTCAGTTACCGCCGCGAAACAGCGACCTTCGACATCATCGACACCGGTATCGGCATCGCGCCGGAACAGATCGAGCGGATTTTTCAGCCGTTCGAACGCGGCGGGCTGGTACGGCAAGACAACGGTGTGGGTCTGGGGCTGACCATCACGCGGATGCTCACGGCGTTGATGGGCGGCGCCCTGTCCGTCAGCAGCCAGCCTGATGAAGGCACGCGGTTTCAGGTGCGGCTGTTCCTGTCCGAAGTGCGGGTGCCCAAGGCGATCATCGACGTCAACCACGACGTCATCGGTTACGACGGTCAGCGGCGGCTGATTCTGGTGGTGGACGATCACATCGAGCACCGCAAGGTCATCAGCGGCATGCTCATGCCGCTGGGTTTTGACGTGGCGCAGGCGGCCAACGGGCAAGAAGCGGTCAGGCAGGTGTCGCTGCTGCACCCGGACCTGATCCTGATGGACCTGTCCATGCCGGACATGGACGGTTGGGCGACCAGTCGGATGATCCGCCGCAACGCGCTGTCCCTGGCGCCGATCATCGTGCTGTCGGCCAACGCCAATGCCTTCGCCGATGACAAGGAACGCAGCTTGCAGGTCTGCAATGACTACCTGGCCAAACCCCTGCATTTGCCGCAACTGCTGGACCGGATTCAGCACCATCTGCAACTGACCTGGCAGCGGCGTTTGCGCAGTGCCCCGTTGCTGGTGCAAACGCCGGGGGTGTTGCCGTCGCGCGAAGATCTGGAAGAGCTGTATGAGCTGTGCGGCCTGGGCTATATCCGTGGCATTCAACAAAAACTCGACGCCATCGAGCGCGAGAACATTTACAGCGCCGGTTTTGTCACCCGCCTGCGAACCCTGGCGTCAGGTTTTCGCCTGGATGAACTCAGTCTTCAATTGAAGGAGGCCCTTAATGGACGCCATGACCCGAGCCGCTGAAAACGGCGTCATCCTGATCGTCGATGACGTACCCGATAACCTGGCGCTGCTGTCCGATGCGCTCGACGAGGCGGGGTACATGGTGCTGGTGGCGCTGGACGGGCACAGCGCGTTGACCCGCATCCAGCGTCGGCGTCCGGACCTGATTCTGCTGGACGCGATGATGCCCGGCCTGAACGGCTTCGACACCTGCCGCCTGATCAAGGCGCAGCCGGACACCGCCAACATTCCTGTGCTGTTCATGACCGCGCTGACCGACAGCGAGCACGTGGTGCAGGGTTTCGAGGCCGGCGCTATCGACTACGTCACCAAGCCGATCGAGTGCGCCGAAGTGCTGGCCCGGGTCGCTTCGCACTTGCGCACCGCGCGCATCCTGCAATCCGCCCGCACGGCGTCGCAGCCGGTGACGTTTGAAGACAAATCCGCCTACGGCAAACTGTCCCGGCGCTTCCAGCTCACCGACCGGGAAATCGAAGTGCTGCGCTGGGTGTCCTGCGGCAAAACCAACAAAGACATCGCCGACATCCTGCAACTGAGCCCGCGCACGGTGAACAAACACCTGGAACACATCTACATCAAACTCGGCGTCGAAACCCGCACCGCCGCCACCTCCGTGGCCATGGCGGCGATGACCGATCGGGTGTGATCCCCGGGATACGAAGATCAAAAGCAGATCAAGAGCTTCCCGGCTGAAGCCGGTCCTACAGTCGGAGTCGGTCGCAATGAATGCACGCGCTGCTGTTAGTGGGACCGGCTTTAGCCGGGAAGAGGCCGGTTTGAGCGCTGCCAATTCTGCGGTATGAACCTTGATCGCCTGATCGTTCCCCCGCCCCGCGTGGGAATGCATCCCCTGGCGCTCCGCGTCGCAGGTCTCACTGACGGGATGCGGTGCTTTTGTAGGACCGGCTTCAGCCGGGAAGGGGCCAGTCTGCACACCCTCAATCTTTGGATCCAGCCACCACGTAAACGCCCCTCATTTGGATAGAGACTCAACCGCTTAACCCCTCAAATAACCACCCTGAATCTTCATTAGTACCCGGCCCTAAACTCCCTGCGTCCGCTGCCGAAACATCTTTCAGGCCGTGCCTTCTCTTTCCCTGCAGCACCCGTGCAAAGCGCAGCGCACCTATCGGCATCGCACTCTCGTCGCTGTCATCTCTGGTTATGGACACACGCATATGATCAAACGTCTGGGTTTCAGCAAAAAGATCCTGCTGGCCGCTGCACTCATCGTGGTAGTTGCTTTCTCGTGTTTCATTCTGGTGAACGATTATCGCCAGCGCGAAACCCTGAAGAACAGCGTCGCCTCCGAACTTCAACAGATGGGAAGCCTGACCACTCAAAACATTCAAACCTGGCTCGACAGCCGCACGCAGTTGCTCAACTCCATGGCCCAGCAGATCGCGGTTGACGGTCCGGCGGCAGGCAGCCTGCAGCGGGTGATCGGTTTGCCGGTGTACCCGGACAATTTCCAGCTCAGTTATTTCGGCAGCAAGGACGGCGTGATGTTCTCCGTGCCGACGGGCAATCGCCCGGCCGACTATGACCCGCGGGCCCGTGGCTGGTACAAGGCCGCCGACGCGGCGCAGGGCATTATCGTGACTGAACCGTACATCGCCGCGTCGTCGGGCAAGCTGGTGGTGACACTGGCCACGCCGGTGCGACAGCAAGGGCAGATGATCGGCGTCGCGGGCGCGGACATCTCCCTGGACGCGATCAGCAAGACCATTAACTCGCTGAACTTCGGCGGCCATGGCTATGCGTACATCGTCAGCGCCGACGGCAAGATTCTCATCCACCCGGACAGCAAGCTGATCCTCAAGAACGTCAGCGAGGCTTACCCGAGCGGCGCGCCGACCATCGCGCCGGGCGTGGCGGAAATCGAATCCGGCGGCAAGGCGCAGATCATCTCGTTCACCAAGGTGGAAGGGCTGTCCTCGGCGAACTGGTACGTGGCACTGGTGCTCGACCGCGACGCGGCCTACTCGATGCTCAGCGAATTCCGCTCTTCGGCGATCTTGGCAATGGTCATCGCGGTGGCGATCATCATGCTCCTGCTGGGCCTGCTGATCCGTACCCTGATGCAGCCGTTGCACCAGATGGGCCGGGCAATGCAGGACATGGCCGACGGCGAGGGCGACCTGACCAAGCGTCTGGCCATCGTCTCCCAGGATGAATTTGGCGCGCTCGCGCAGTCGTTCAACCGTTTCGTGGAACGTATCCACGGCTCGATCCGCGAAGTGGCCTCGACCGCTGGGCAACTGGGTGAAGTCGCGGCGCGCGTGGTTGGGGCTTCCAACTCGTCGATGGGCAATTCCGATCAGCAGACCAGCCGCACCAGCAGTGTGGCCGCCGCGATCAACCAGCTCGGCGCCGCCGCCCAGGAAATCGCCCAGAACGCCGCGCTGGCGTCCCAGCATTCCAGCGAAGCCACGCAACTGGCCAGTGAAGGTCAGAGCGTTGTCAGCCAGACCATCAAGGCGATGAACCAGCTGTCCGAGAAGATCAGCGAGTCGTGCGCCAACATTGAAACCTTGAACAACAAGACGGCGAACATCGGGCAGATTCTGGAAGTGATTACCGGTATTTCCCAGCAGACCAACTTGCTGGCGCTCAATGCCGCCATCGAAGCGGCGCGGGCAGGGGAAGCGGGCCGTGGTTTTGCGGTGGTGGCGGACGAGGTGAGGAACCTGGCTCACCGTACCCAGGATTCGGCGCAGCAGGTGCAGGGCATGATCGAGGAATTGCAGGTCGGTGCGCGCGACGCGGTGATCAACATGACCGAGAGCCAGCGCCAGAGCGAGAACAGCGTGATCATTGCCAATCAGGCCGGTGAACGCCTCAACAGCGTGACCCGCCGGATCGGCGAAATCGATGGCATGAACCAGTCGGTGGCGACTGCGACCGAGGAGCAGACGGCGGTGGTCGAGTCGATTAATGTCGATATCACTGAGATCAATACGCTGAACCAGGAAGGCGTCGATAACCTGAAGTCTACGCTCGACGCTTGTACGCACCTGGAGCATCAGACGGCGCGGTTGCAGCATTTGGTGGGGACCTTCAGGATCTAGATCAAAGGCGTCTGCCTGGGGGCAGACCGTTTCGCCTTCGGCGACTTACTTTTGAAAAGTCGAAAGTCGCACCATCCAAAAGTAAGCAAAAGTGCCTGCTCCTGGTTGGGCCCCTCGTTCCTCGGGGTTCCTTCACTCCGGTCCCGCTCCGTGGGCCCGCCGCCATCCGCCATCCATGGCGGGGGGCGGCTCTCGCGGCATCCATGCCGCTCGGCCCACTCCGCGAGACCTGCGTTCAGCCTGCACCCAAGTCGCGATGGGCGTCGTCTGAACTATTTGTGTTTGAAGATCAAGATCAAAAGCACATCAAAGGCTTCCCGGCTAAAGCCGGTCCCACTAGGTACGAGGTGATCGTTCCCTACGCTCCGCGTGGGAATGCATCCCCTGACGCTCCGCGTCACAGGTCTCACTGACGGGATGCGGTGATCTTGTGGGACCGGCTTCAGCCGGGAAAGGGCCAGTCTCCACACCCTCAATCCCGCAGCGCGCCACCTGACGCTTTCCCGGCTAAAGCCAATCCCACCAACGCAGGCACGACGCGAAACTGAGCCGGCTTGCTGGCGAACCGGTTTCGTCATCCGACACTTTCGGTTCTGGCCCACCGCGTTCGCCAGCAAGCCGGCTCCCACAGAATGCCGCCCGACCTCAATTCTGCAGCGCGCCATCCGACGCCTTCCCGGCTAAAGCCGGTCCTACGGTCGAAATGCATTTCCATAGTGGGACCGGCTTCAGCCGGGAAGAGGCCAGTGTGTACACCCTCAATTCTGCGGCGTGACGCCTGACGCTTTCCCGGCTAAAGCCAATCCCACCAACGCAGGCACGACGCGAAACTGAGCCGGCTTGCTGGCGAACCGGTTTCGTCATCCGACACTTTCGGTTCTGGCCCACCGCGTTCGCCAGCAAGCCGGCTCCCACAGAATGCCGCCCGACCTCAATTCTGCAGCGCGCCATCCGACGCCTTCCCGGCTAAAGCCGGTCCTACGGTCGAAATGCATTTCCATAGTGGGACCGGCTTCAGCCGGGAAGAGGCCAGTGTGTACACCCTCAATTCTGCGGCGTGACGCCTGACGCTTTCCCGGCTAAAGCCAGTCCCACCAACGCAGGCACGACGCGAAACTGTAGGAGCCGGCTTGCTGGCGAACCGGTTTCGTCAGCCAACACTTTCGGTTCTGACCCACCGCGTTCGCCAGCAAGCCGGCTCCTACAGAACCGCTGCCAGGCATCAGTACGGCGGCGTAACACCCGTCGCTTTCCCGGATAAAGCCAATCCTGCTAGGGCAACAGACCAACGGCACGAATTATTTGTTTCAGGCCCATCCTTAACCCCGCCATCCAGCCTTCAACATCCGCGCAACTTGTCTAGCCCGCACAGCGGCTAAACCGCCCTTCGACGTCCTGATGTCCACAAAACCCCCGAAAAATCCCGTAGCAAAGCGTCTCCGAACTGCCACCCCGCGGTCATCTTCGATTCATGGAACTGCCACAGCCTACCCCTAATGTCACTCGCACCGAACGCGGCCATGGACGGTCGTGCGGCTGATCACTCACCCCGGCAGGACGCTGGAATCACAAGACCAGAGAAGCCCATGAACGCAGCCATCCACGTCGACCGCTTGAACAAGACATTTGCTGGAAAGTCCGCCTTGGTTGACCTCGCATTGTCTATACAACACGGGGAAATGGTGGCGCTGATCGGCGCTTCCGGTTCCGGCAAGTCCACGCTGTTGCGCCATCTGGCCGGGCTGGCCTGCTGCGATCGCAGCAACGGTGGCAGCGTCCAGGTGCTGGGCCGCGAAGTGCAGGCTTCGGGCCGCCTCAACGGCAAAGTGCGGCGCCTGCGCGCCGACATCGGCTACATCTTCCAGCAATTCAACCTGGTCAACCGCCTCAGCGTGCTCGACAACGTCCTGCTCGGCTGCCTCGGCCGTATGCCGCGCTGGCGTGGCAGCCTGGGCCTGTTCAACGCTGAGGAGAAAGCCCGCGCCATGGCCAACCTCGACCGCGTCGGCCTCGCCGATCTGGCACCGCAGCGGGCTTCGACCCTGTCCGGCGGCCAGCAGCAGCGAGTGGCCATTGCCCGCGCGCTGACCCAGCAGGCCGAAGTCATTCTCGCCGACGAACCCATTGCATCCCTCGACCCCGAGTCCGCCCGCAAGGTGATGGAAATCCTCGCCGACATCAATCGCAAGGACGGCAAGACCGTCGTCGTCACCCTGCATCAGGTGGATTACGCCGTGCGGTATTGCGCGCGTGCCGTGGCACTCAAGGGCGGGCGCATTCACTTCGACGGCAACGGCTGCGAGCTCAACAGCCAGTTCCTCAACGACCTGTACGGCGCCGACGCTGACACCAGCCTGATGTTCGACGGCAGCGCACGGGACTCTGAACGACCCCCGCAACTGATGATGGCCCGCGCCTGATTCAGCTGCAGCACTGACAAACCACATAAACCAGACAACACCCCAACAACCAACCCAGCTCCGGGAGTTCCCCATGTTGAACCGTATCGGGCGCGTATTCGCGTCTGCCGCTGTCGTCGCCGGTTGCCTGATGGGCACTGCGCAGGCCGACGACAACGTCATCAACTTCGGCATCATGTCCACTGAGTCCTCGCAAAACCTGAAGAGCGTCTGGCAGCCGTTCCTCGACGACATGACGAAAAAGACCGGGCTGAAAGTCAACGCCACATTCGCCTCCGACTACGCCGGCCTGATCCAGGGCATGCGTTTCAACAAGGTGGATGTGGCCTGGCTCGGCAACAAGGCGGCCATGGAAGCGGTTGACCGGTCCGGCGGGGAGATCTTCGCCCAGACCGCTGCCGCCAACGGTGCGCCCGGCTACTGGAGCGTGATCATTGCGCGCAAGGACAGCCCGATCAATTCGGTCGAGGACATGCTCAAGCACGCCAAGGAACTGACCTTCGGCAACGGCGACCCGAACTCCACCTCGGGCTATCTGGTGCCGGGCTATTACGTGTTCGCGCAGAACCACGTCGACGCCGCCACCGCCTTCAAACGCACGCTGAACTCCAGCCATGAAGTCAACGCCCTCAGCGTGGCCAAAGGGCAACTGGACGTCGCCACCTTCAACACCGAAAGCTGGGACCGTCTGGAAGTCACCCAGCCGGACAAGGCCGCGATGCTCAAGGTGATCTGGAAATCGCCGCTGATCCCGGCCGACCCGATGGTCTGGCGCAAGGGCCTGTCGGACGCGGACAAGAACAAGATCCGCGATTTCTTCGCCAACTACGGTGACACCGACGAAGAAAAGGCCGTGCTGAAGAACATGCAGATGGGCAAGTTCCTCAAGTCCTCGGACGACCAGTTGCTGACCATCCGCCAGCTCGAGCTGTTCAAGCAGAAGACCGAAACCACGGCCAGCAACACCCTCAGCGCCGACGAGAAGGCCACCCGCCTGAAAGACATCGACGCCGGGCTGACCAAGCTGCAGGACCGTATTTCCGAGCTGGAAAAACAAGGCACCGCCAAGGCGGGTTGATGCACGGGGCGCGCTTGCCTGTGTGGGTAAACCACGTGCAGGCACAGCGCGCCAGTCATGACGCTTTACCCGTTCGCAACCGGACTTTTTATGACCACTCACGCTGCTTACATCCAGGCCGCTGGCAAGCGCAGCTGGCCGCAATACCTGGGCTGGGGCCTGTTCCTGGCGATGATGGCCTGGGCCTGGCACGGCGCGGAAATGAACCCGCTGGCGTTGTACCGCGACTCCGGCAACATGGCGACCTTCGCCGCCGACTTCTTCCCGCCTGACTTCCACGAATGGCGCGCCTACCTCAAGGAAATGATCGTCACCGTGCAGATCGCCCTCTGGGGCACGCTGCTGGCGATCGTCTGCTCGGTACCGCTGGGCATTCTTTGCGCCGACAACATCACCCCGTGGTGGATTCACCAGCCGCTGCGCCGGGTCATGGATGCCTTCCGCTCGATCAACGAAATGGTCTTCGCGATGCTCTTCGTGGTGGCTGTCGGCCTGGGCCCGTTTGCCGGGGTCCTGGCGTTGTGGATCAGCACCACCGGCGTGCTCGCCAAACTGTTCGCCGAAGCGGTGGAAGCGATTGATCCGGGCCCGGTCGAGGGCGTGCGTGCCACCGGCGCCAGTGCCTTGCAGGAAGTGATCTTCGGGGTCATCCCGCAGGTCATGCCGCTGTGGATTTCCTACGCGCTGTACCGCTTCGAATCCAACGTGCGCTCGGCGACGGTGGTGGGGATGGTCGGTGCCGGCGGCATCGGCGTGATCCTCTGGGAAAACATCCGCGCCTTCCAGTTCACCCAGACCTGTTCGGTGCTGCTGGTGATCATCGTGGTGGTGAGCGTCATCGACATCTTCTCCCAGCGCCTGCGCAAGCAGTTCATCTAATGACCACGACAGGAGAGGGTGCGAACCCTTTTTTTAGCCATGCAGTTGTCTAGACAATCCGAACCGCTTCATCGAGAACCCATTCACCGGGAACCCAGGTACCGCGAACTGGCGCAGACCCTGCGCAGTGAACTTGACCGCTACATCGCCGGCGAATACCTGCCCGCGGAAGTCCAGCTGGCCGCGCGCTTCGAGGTCAACCGGCACACCGTGCGCAGGGCCATCGACGAACTGGTGCGCGAAGGCAGTTTGCTGCGCCGCCAGGGCAAAGGCACCCAGGTACTGGGGCGTCCGCTGGTGTACCCGGTTGCCGCCGGCAGCGCGTACAGCGAATCCCTCGCCGCGCTGGGCCACGGCGTTGAAGCGGTGCTGCTGCAACGCAGGCTCTGCACGGCGACGGCGGAGGAGGCCGGGCACCTGGGCCTTGAACCCCACGCGCCGCTGATCGAACTGCAAACCCTGCGCCGCCTCGACGGCCAGCCGGTCTGCCTGATTCGCCACCGTTACTGCGCCACCCGCGCGGCGTTGATCGCTGACTACATCAGCGGCTCGGTGCGCCAGTTCCTTGCCGAACGCCAGTTGCCGTTGACCCGCACCTTCAGCCTGATCGGCGCGCGCCTGCCCAGTCGCGAAGAGGCCAGCGTGCTGCTGATGCCCCGTCATTTGCCAGCGCTGACGGTGCTCACCCTTTCCCACGATGCGCACGGAAACCCGGTGGAGATTGCCCATTCCACCAGCCGCTCCGACCGCTTCCAGTATCAGATCGTCACCTGACGGAGATGCCCTCGATGACTGCCACATCCGTTTCCTCCAGCGCGCCCGACGCTTCAGCCCCCGAACAGTCTGCCCGCCAGCACTGGATTGGCGTGCTCTCGCGCAGCCGCCGCGCCGAACTGCTGGCCCACGAAGCCGCGTTGCGTGACGCCGACTACCAACTGATCCGCGCCCCGGAAATCGGCATGACCCTGGTGCGGGGCCGCATGGGCGGCAGCGGCGCGCCGTTCAACGTCGGCGAGATGACCGTGACCCGTTGCGTGGTGCGTCTGGCCGACGGCCGCACCGGCTTCAGCTACCTGGCCGGGCGCGACAAGACCCACGCCGAACTCGCCGCCCTGGCCGACGCGCATCTGCAGGGCGCCCAACAGGCGCACTGGATCAGCGACCTGATCGACCCGCTGGCCCGCGCGCAAGACCTGCGCCGGGCCCAACAACAAGCCGAAACCGCCGCGACCAAAGTGGACTTCTTCACCCTGGTCAGAGGAGAAAACTGATGAGCACGTCTCTCGCAACTCAATCCTTGCCCGCCTCGCTGTTGCAGCCGGCATTCGCCGATCCGGTGCTGGATGCCCAGCGCAGTTTTCGCGCCGCCCTCAAGGCGCTGGCCGGGCCCGGTGTCGCCCAGAGCCTGCTCGCCACGCAAACCCCGCCGCACCTCGAAGGCCTCGCCGCGGCCAGTCACGCCCTGTGCCTGGCGCTGTTGGATATCGACACGCCGCTGTGGCTCGCCCCCAAGTTCGACACCCAGGCCATTCGCGCCAACCTGACCTTTCATTGCGGCTGCCCGATCGTCAGCGACCGGCAGAACGCCCGCTTCGCGCTGCTCGACGACAGCCAGCTGCACGACCTCAGCGGTTTCGACCTGGGCAACGATCGCTATCCCGATCAGTCCTGCACGCTGCTGGTTCAGTTGCCGAGCCTGCAGGGCGGCACGCAACTGGCGTGGCATGGACCGGGCATCGAAAGCAAAAACCACGTCAGCCTGCCGTTGCAGGAAGCGTTCTGGCACGAGCGCGAAGCGCGCAATGACTTCCCCCGCGGCATCGACGTGTTCTTCGTCGCCGGCAGCGAATTGCTCGGCCTGCCGCGCAGCACTCAGGTGGCGTTCAAACCGTTGCCGCCCAAGCCGCAGCCGTCGAGTCCTCAACCCACGAGAGGAGCCGCCTGATGTACGTCGCCGTCAAGGGTGGCGAACAGGCCATCGACAATGCCCACAAACTGCTGGCGAAACAGCGCCGGGGCGACACCTCCGTTGCCGAGCTGGGCGTTGAACAGATCCGCCAGCAACTGCCGCTCGCCGTCGCCCGGGTGATGACCGAGGGCTCGCTGTACGACGCCGAACTGGCGGCGCTGGCGATCAAGCAGTCGGCCGGCGATCTGGTTGAAGCGATCTTCCTGCTGCGCGCCTACCGCACCACACTGACCCGCTTCAGCGCCAGCCTGCCGATCAACACCTCCGCCATGCAGCTCAACCGGCGTCTGTCGGCCACGTTCAAGGACGTGCCCGGCGGTCAGTTGCTGGGGCCGACCTTCGACTACACCCACCGTTTGCTGGACTTCACCTTGCTGGCGGAAGGGGAGTTTCCCGGGCCTGAAGTCCAGGCCGATGCCGCCGTTCAGGACTGCCCGCGGGTGCTGGGGCTGCTGGCCAAAGAAGGCCTGATCAAGGAAGAACAGGACACCGGCGCGCCGGTCGCCGACATCACCCGCGAGCCGCTGGAGTACCCGGCCAGCCGCGCCGAGCGCCTGCAAGCACTGGCCCGGGGCGATGAAGGCTTTCTCCTGGCGCTGGGCTATTCGACCCAGCGCGGCTACGGCCGCAACCACCCGTTTGCCGGCGAAATTAGGGTGGGTGACGTGGAAGTGTGGATCGAGCCGGAAGAGCTGGGCTTTCCGATCGCCATCGGCGCCATCGAGGTGACCGAGTGCGAAATGGTCAACCAGTTCGTCGGGTCCGCCACCGAGCTGCCGCAGTTCACCCGCGGCTATGGCCTGGCCTTCGGGCACGCCGAACGCAAAGCCATGGGCATGGCGCTGGTGGACCGCTCGCTGCGCGCCGGTGAATACAGCGAGGAAATTGTCTCGCCGGCCCAGCAGGAAGAGTTCGTGCTCGCCCACTGCGACAACGTCGAGGCCGCCGGTTTCGTCTCGCACTTGAAACTGCCGCACTACGTGGACTTCCAGTCCGAACTGGAACTGATCCGCAAACTGCGCAAGCCCTCCAAGGAGCAGGCTCAATGAACGCCGCCACGCAGCCACGTCCGCAGCCACAACCACAAGCCCCGCGAGACGAGGCCTACAACTTCGCGTATCTGGATGAACAGACCAAACGCATGATCCGTCGCGGCCTGCTCAAGGCCGTGGCCATTCCCGGTTATCAAGTGCCCTTCGGTGGCCGTGAAATGCCGTTGCCCTATGGCTGGGGCACCGGCGGCATGCAACTGACCGCCGCGATCCTCGGCGCCGAAGACGTGCTCAAAGTCATCGATCAGGGCGCCGACGACACCACCAACGCCGTGTCGATCCGCCGTTTCTTTGCCCGCACTGCCGGTGTCGCCACCACCGAGCGCACCCCCGAAGCGACGATCATCCAGACCCGTCACCGCATCCCGGAAACGCCGCTGCACGCCGATCAGATCATGGTCTATCAGGTGCCGATCCCCGAGCCGCTGCGCTTCATCGAGCCCTCGGAAACCGAGACCCGCACCATGCACGCCCTGAATGATTACGGCGTCATGCACGTCAAGCTCTACGAAGACATCGCCACCTTCGGCCACATCGCCACGGCCTACGCCTACCCGGTGACCGTCGACGGGCGCTACGTCATGGACCCGTCGCCGATCCCCAAATTCGACAACCCGAAACTCGACATGAGCCCGGCGCTGATGCTGTTCGGCGCCGGTCGCGAGAAGCGCCTGTACGCGGTGCCGCCGTTCACCCGCGTCACCAGCCTGGACTTCGAGGATCACCCTTTTGAAGTGCAGAAGTGGGAACACAACTGTGCGATCTGCGGCAGCCATGACTCGTTCCTCGACGAGCTGATCCTCGACGATCAGGGCACCCAGAGCTTCGTCTGCTCGGACACCGATTACTGCGCGCAACGGGTCAGTCAGGGGAGGGCCGCGCAATGAATGCTGCTCAACCGATTGACCGGGATGCCGCCAGCGATCGCACCCAGCCGCTGCTGAAAGTGCGCGGACTGACCAAGTTGTACGGCCCGGAGAAAGGCTGCCAGGACGTCAGCTTCGAGCTGTACCCGGGGGAGGTGCTGGGCATCGTCGGCGAATCCGGCTCGGGCAAATCGACCATGCTCTCACTGCTCAGCGGCCGTTGCCCGCCCGACCGCGGCGTCATCGATTACCGCCTCGCCGACACCCATAAAAATGCCGGTGAATGGCTGGACCTGTACAGCGCCAGCGAGGCCGAGCGCCGCACCTTGCTGCGCACCGAGTGGGGCTTCGTCGAGCAGAACCCCCGCGACGGCCTGCGCATGGCGGTGTCGGCCGGGGCCAATATCGGCGAGCGGCTGATGGCCCAGGGCGTGCGCAATTATCAGGCGCTGCGGGCGGCGGGGCTGGACTGGCTCAATCAGGTGGAGATCGACCCGGCGCGCATCGACGACTTGCCGCGGACCTTTTCCGGCGGCATGCAGCAGCGCCTGCAAATCGCCCGAAATCTGGTGTCCGGCCCACGGCTGGTGTTCATGGATGAGCCCACCGGCGGCCTCGACGTGTCGGTGCAGGCGCGTTTGCTCGACCTGATGCGCGGGCTGGTGCGTGAGCTGGACCTGGCGGTGGTCATCGTCACCCACGACCTGGCCGTGGCCCGCTTGCTCGCCGATCGGCTGATGGTCATGCGCCGTTCCCACGTCGTGGAAACCGGCCTGACCGACCAGATCCTCGACGACCCGCAACATCCGTATTCGCAGCTGCTGGTGTCTTCGGTGCTGCAGCCATGATCCGACTTTCAGGATGCCTCCAATGAACGCTCTGATCGAGGTCCGTGACCTCTCGAAAACCTTCACCCTGCACCAGCAAAACGGCGTCGTGCTCAACGTGCTGCGCGGCCTGAATTTCTCCGTCAGCGGCGGCGAATGCCTGGTGCTCCATGGCCATTCGGGCGCGGGCAAAAGCACGCTGCTGCGCACCCTGTACGGCAACTACCTGCCGGCCGGCGGCAGCATTCGCGTGCAGCATCAGGGCGAGTGGCTGGAACTGGTCGGTGCTGCGCCCCGGGACGTGCTGCAAGTGCGCCAGCACACCCTCGGCTACGTCAGCCAGTTTCTGCGCGTCATCCCGCGCGTCGCCACCGTCGATGTGGTCATGGAACCGGCCCTGGCCCGTGGCTGGAAGCGCGAAGACGCCCAGGCCCGCGCCGAGCATCTGCTCGCTCGGCTGAACATTCCCCAGCGCCTCTGGCAGCTGGCGCCGGGGACGTTTTCCGGTGGCGAACAGCAACGCGTCAACATCGCCCGCGGCTTCATGGTGCCGTGGCCGGTGATGCTGCTGGACGAGCCGACTGCCTCGCTGGACGACGGCAATCGCCAGGTGGTCCTCGAATTGATCAATGAAGCGAAGTGCGCCGGCGCCGCAGTGATCGGCATCTTCCACGACCGACTGGCCCGGGAAGCGGTGTCCGACCGTAATCTGGACATGACCCCACCCGACCTTGACCCGCAGGCGTCGATGGCGTCGATGGCGTCGAGCCTGAAGGAGACCGAACAATGCTGAACGAACAAATCCTGACCAACGCCAAGATCGTCACTGCCAAGCACGTCTTTATCGGCACCGTGGTGCTGCGCGACGGTTTGATCAGCGAAGTCGATGACAGCATCAGCCAGCTGTCCCAGGCGCAAAACCTCAACGGCGATTACCTGCTGCCGGGGTTGGTCGAGCTGCACACCGACAACCTCGAAAAACACCTCAGCCCGCGCCCCGGTGTGGACTGGCCCTCGGCCTCGGCGGTGATGAGCCACGATGCGCAAATCATCGCGGCGGGCATCACCACGGTGTTCGACGCGCTGTCCATCGGCGACGTCAATCCCAAGGGCAAGCGCATGCAGCAACTGCCGGGCATGATCGAGGCGATCGCTTCGGCAAACGCTGCCGACCTGACCCGCGCCGAGCACCGCCTGCACCTGCGCTGCGAGGTCTGCCACCCGGACACCCTCAGCGTGTTCCGCGACCTGGTCGAGCAGCCGCTGGTTCAACTGGTGTCGGTGATGGACCATTCGCCGGGGCAGCGCCAGTTCGCCCTGAAATCCAAGTACCGTGAGTACTACATGGGCAAGTACCACCTGAGCAGCGAGCAGATGGACGCCTTCATCGTCGAGCAGGTGGCCAATTCCAAGACCTACAGCGACCGTTATCGCCGGGCCATCGTTGACATCTGCCTGGCGCGCGGGCTGTCGGTGGCCAGTCATGACGACGCCACCCTGGCTCATGTAGAAGAGTCGGCGGCCTACGGCATGAGCATCGCCGAGTTCCCGACCACCCTTGAGGCGGCGCAGGGCTGCCGGCGTCTGGGCATGAGCGTGTTGATGGGTGCGCCGAACATCGTTCGCGGTGGCTCGCACTCGGGCAACATCGCGGCGGCGACATTGGCCAAAGAAGGGCTACTGGATATTCTCTCCAGCGATTACTATCCGGCCAGCCTGCTGCAGGCGGCGTTCACCCTGGGCGCCCAGTTGGATGAGTCGCAGGTGTCAGCGGATGCGTCGACAGGCGCCGGACTGGCCCGCGCGGTGACCACGGTCAGCCTGGCGCCGGCCCGCTCAGCGGGCTTGCACGATCGCGGCGAAATTCGTGTCGGCCTGCGCGCCGACCTGATCCAGGCACGGGCTCTGGGCACACTGCCGATCATTCAACAAGTCTGGCGACAAGCGAAGAGGGTGTTTTGATGGCAGGCAGGTTGATCTATCTCATCGGGCCCTCGGGTTCGGGCAAGGACAGCCTGCTGGACGCGGCCCGCGAGGCATTGGCCGCGCGGGACTGCCGCATCGTGCGGCGGGTCATCACCCGATCGGCGGAAGCCAAGGGCGAAGCGGCCCAGGCCGTCAGCATTGAGCGCTTCGACGAACTGCAGGGCCAGGGCGCGTTTGCCTTGAGCTGGTCGGCCAACGGCTTGCATTACGGCATCCCTATAGAGATCGATCAATGGCTGGCCGGCGGTCACGACGTGCTGGTCAACGGCTCGCGCGGCCATCTGCCTCAAGCGCGGTCGCGTTATCCGTCGCTGTGTGTGGTGCTGCTGACCGTGGATCAATCGGTATTGCGGCATCGATTGCTCAGTCGCGCGCGGGAATCGGCCGAAGACATCGAAACCCGACTGGCGCGCAATGCACAGTTTGCTGACGACGTGCAGGTGAGCGACCCGTCGTTGATCGTGCTGGACAACTCCGGCGCGCTGGAGCAAACCGTCGCCCGATTGATGCAGCGACTGGAGCGCGCCCCCGCATGCGCCTGACCCTTTTGGGCACAGGGGATGCGCGGCAAGTGCCGGTCTACGGCTGTGAATGCGCAGCCTGTCACGCCGCCCACGCCGACCAACGCCTGCGTCGACGCCCGTGTTGCGCGCTGGTGGAACTGGGCGAACAGCGCTGGCTGATCGACAGCGGCTTGCCCGACCTGACCGAACGCTTCCCGCCGCGCAGCCTCAGTGGAATCCTGCAAACCCACTACCACGCCGACCATGCTCAAGGTCTGCTGCACCTGCGCTGGGGGCAGGGGCTGGTCATCCCGGTCCACGGCCCGGTGGACGCCGAAGGGCTGTCGGACCTGTACAAACACCCCGGCATTCTCGATTTCAGCCAGCCGTTCATGCCCTTCGAAAGCCGCGCGCTGGGCGAACTGCAACTCACCGCACTGCCGCTGCTGCACTCCAAACCGACGCTGGGTTATTTGCTCGAAGGCGGCGGCCGGCGCATCGCCTATCTCACCGACACCGTCGGCTTGCCCCACGACACCCGGGCTTTTTTGCAGCGCGAGGCGCTCGACGTGCTGGTCCTCGACTGCTCCATGCCGCCGCAACCGCAGACGCCGCGTAACCACAATGATGTGAATCTGGCGCTGCAGATCATTGAAGCGCTCAAGCCTACGCGAGCCGTGCTGACCCATGTCGGGCATACGCTGGATGCGTGGTTTTTGGAACATGCCGCGGAACTGCCCGACCACATTCAGGTGGCGCGGGACGCAATGGAGGTCTGACCGGGGGGCGGGGAGACGCTTGGCGAGTCGTCCTATAACCACCTGTCGCCGATGTCGCTTAAACATCGTTCCGGCTTCAACTTTTTCCTGTCACGGCCGTTGCAAATGTAGCCCTACATTTCCTTCGGAGTTTGACCATGTCTTTGATTCCCCGCCGTATTGCTGGACGAATGACTCTGGGGATCCTGGCATTGCTGGTGCTCACGGCGGTGGCGATTTTTGCGGTCATGACCCTGGGGGGCAAACCCCAACTGGTGGCCGCCGGCACTGAGTCGGCGGAGCAGTCAGCCAGCGCCATCACCCGTCAGCTGGCGTTGCCCTTGAGCCGCATCGAAGGGACCGCTGCTGCCATGGCGCTGCTGGCAGAGACGCTGCCCCGCGAAGAAACCCTGTACATGAGCAATTTCCCCGCGCTGATCGACAGCCAGGGGGATTCCGCCATCGCCGGTGGCGGCGTGTGGCCGGAGCCCAACGCATTTGCTGCAGGCACCGAGCGTCGCAGTTTTTTCTGGGCACGGGACGCGGGCAATCGGCTGGACTTTTCGGACGAATACAACCAGGCCAAAACGCCGCCCTATCAGGCTGAAACCTGGTACACCGGGGCCAAATCTTCACCGGCAGGCCGTTGCGTCTGGTCCGATGCGTACCAGGACCCGGTCAGCGGCGTGGCCATGACCACCTGCAGCGTCCCTTATCGGGCGCAGGGCGCGTTTGCCGGGGTCGCGACCATCGACCTGAAACTTGACGGTCTGGCGGCTTTCCTCAAAGAGAAAGGCGGCGTCACCGACGGCTACGCATTCGCGGTGGATCCTTCAGGCAACGTGCTGTATTTCCCCGATGCGAAAGGCACCAAGGGCCTGCTGACCATTACCGGATTGAGCCAGGAGCAACCTTGGTTGAAGCCGGTGGCTGATCAGCTCGCGAGCAACACCTCGGCCCTCTCAACTCTGAGGATTGAGCAGGATGGCCGGCTCAACGGCCCGGCCTACGTCACCTTGGCGACCATGGCCGGCACGGGCTGGCGCATTGGCCTGGTGACCCCGGAAGCCCGCGTCGTCGGCCTGGCCAACCGCCTCACCGGACAAATTCTGTTATTCCTGTTGCCGCTGTTGGGCGTGCTGCTGGGTCTGGCCTGGCTGGCAGGCAAGCGGCTGCTGGCGCAACTGGAGGAAACCACCGCGCAAATCGACAGCCTGGGGCAGGGCGGGCGTACCGACACTCAACTGGCGATTTTGCGGGCTGACGAGATCGGCGCGCTGCGTGAGTCGGTCAACCGATACGCAGGTTCCCTGCGCAACATGCTGCACCGCATCGCCGAGGAATCGGTGTCCCTGGAACGCCAGGCCAACGACCTGGCGCAGCTGTCCCAAGGCGTCGCCGAGCGGGCCGAATCCCAGCGCCAGGACAACACCTTGCTGGCGACCGCGATCACCGAGATGTCGGCCAGTGCCAACGAAGTCGCCCAGAACACCACGGACTGCTCCGACACCGCCCGCCGTTCGCTGGGCGATGCGCAGAAAAGCCAGGATCAGGTCAACAGCAACAGCCAGTCCATCGAAGTACTGGCAACGGACATTGCCGGGGCGGCGGGCGCCATCACCCAATTGGGCGATGACATCGAGCGCGTGGGCAGCGTGCTGGAGGTGATCAAATCGATCTCGCAACAGACCAACCTGCTGGCCCTCAACGCCGCCATCGAAGCAGCGCGCGCAGGCGAACAGGGGCGTGGCTTTGCGGTGGTGGCCGATGAGGTCCGCACCCTTGCAGGGCGCACCCAGGCCTCGGCGAACGAGATTCAGGAGATGATCTCGCAACTGCGTCAGGCCTCCACTGCGGCGGTCTCGACGATGCAGAACGGCGCCACGCGCACCCGTGAGTCGGTGCAACAGGCCGTCAACGTCGCCGCCACACTGGGCACCACCGTCTTCAGCTTCGACGACATCGTGCAACGCGCCCATCAGATCGCGGTGGCCGCCCAGGAACAGAGCCATGTCACCCACGAAATCAATGAGCTGGCGGTGCGCATTCACGCCTCCAGCGAACAAGGCGCGCGGGATGCCGGCACCTTGCGCGAACTGGGCAAAGGCATGCAGTCGATCTCCGGTCGCCTGGGTGCATTGAGCCGGGGTGGCAATCAGACCTGAGGTACCTTGTAAGGCCGCGACATCGCGACTGGCCACACCGGCCTCTTCCCGGCTAAACCCGGTTCCACTAGAAAGACTGCGTGCGGTCACCAGGACCTGCTTCCGCCTGGAAGCCATTGATCCGATTTATTCGGTTTGTAGGAGCCGGCTCGCTGGCGAACGCAGTGGGTCAGTCGGCATCTCCAGTCCAGCGCCACCACGTTCGCCAGCAAGCCGGCTCCTACAGTGAGTGCGCGTGCATTCAGTGGAAATGGTGGTGACACCAGCCTCTTCCCGGCTTAAGCCGGTCCTGCAGTCAGAGCTGTTTATGGGGACAGATTGATTTACAGGGCTTCACCCTAAATCAATCTGTCCCCGGCAACCGCACTTGCGTGCCGTATCAGCCCTTCGGCTCTTTGGTCCCCAGCACGTCGCGAATGCTGTCCACCACGTTGCTGTCCTTGATGACGTCGTTCAGCCAGCCTTCCAGCGGCATGTTGCCCCATTTGATCGCGCGTTCGATCAGGTACGGCACCGGGCTTTGTGGCTCGGTCTGTTTGAAGAACTGGGCGACGCCGGCGAGCATGGTGAAGGCTTCGTCGCGGGTCAGCGGGGTGGTGCGCAGGGGCACTGACGCGGTGTCTTTCACGGTGATGGTCATGGCAGGCCCCGCAGCGGGTTGATCGGCTGTTTCGGCGACAGGCTCGACGGTCGGTTGCGCGGGCGCCGGATTGACCTCCACGCCACGGTCCTTGAGCAGTTTTTCCGCCAGTTGCGCGGCGCGGGAAAGGATCTCGCTCAGGCCGGCGAAGCTTGGCGCCTCAACACCAAACAGACGATCCGCCGTGGCTTGCAACGCCCGGCAGGCCTGCAGGCTGTCGGTGATTTCCGAGGCCTTGCGCAGGAAGTGTTCGGTGTCGGTCAGCACCACCGAACGCTGGAAGATTTCCGCGTTGATCTTGCCTTCGTCCAGCGCGATGCGCATGGCCTGGGGGTTTTGCAGCGCCAGGTTCTCGATGTGCCGGGACTCGTCGTAGCGCAGCAGGCCGAACGAGTCGCCCTGGGTGATCGGCAGCCCGCCCACCACGTCGGCCAGGGTGGTCTTCAGCCAGGCCAGGCGCGCGGCGCGTTCTTCCAGGCCTTCGTCCAGCGCCGGGAACAGGTCATCCCAGAAGCGTTCAAGAATCCGCTCGGCCAGGGTCAGGCCGAAGGTGATGCCGAGAAAGTGGTATTTGTGCGCCAGGGCTTCGCTGAGCCAGGCGACGAGCATCAAATCGCGAGGTGCAGGGTGAAGCGTTGACAGGGGAAACCGATGGGCCAGCCATTGAGCCGCGTAATCAGGAATCCGGGATGCCGATGCTGTTAAGCGAAGCAGAAGGCAATACGGAGCATGGCGCTATACGCCAGTCATTCTCTGATCCCGCGCGGTCGGAGACCCTGTGCACGTCGGGAAGTCCTTTGCACAGAAACTGGGAGATCTCAGCGGCGCCCGGTGCGCAAGCACCGGGCGGAGCAGGAAAGGCCAAAAGCCGTAACCCTGCTGCTTACGCCGCTGAGAAGTCGGATACGTCCGTAGTACCTGAGAAGCCATCGAACAAAGGGCTTGGCCCTGCGGAGATGGTGGAGGAAAGGGACGTAGCCAAGGGAAACACCGACAGGCCTCCCGTGCCCCGGACACAGAGCCGGATCAGTTGCGCGTCGATGGGGCTTGAAGGTGTACGTGAAGCAGTCCGCAGGAACAAGGGCATGCAGTTCACGGCATTGCTACACCACATCACACCACAGTTATTGGCGCAGAGCTTTTATGCGCTGCGTCGCGATGCTGCGGTAGGCGTGGACGGTATGTCGTGGCGAGACTATGAGGAAGGTCTTCTCCAGCGTGTGACGGAGTTGTACGGAAGGCTTCACAAAGGAGCTTTTCGAGCAACGCCATCGCGGCGGGTCTACATTCCCAAAGCCGATGGCAGGCAGCGCCCGTTGGGTATTGCTTCTTTGGAGGACAAGATCGTACAGCAGGCGGTTGTCACCGTTCTGAATGCGATCTATGAGGAAGACTTTCTTGGGTTCTCGTATGGGTTTCGACCGGGCCGCAGTCAGCACGATGCGCTAGATGCGTTAACGGTCGCGCTGAAAAGTCAAAAGGTGAACTGGATACTTGATGCGGATATCACATCGTTCTTTGATGAGATCGGCCATGAATGGATGCTGATGTTTCTGGGGCACCGGATTGCAGACCGGCGCTTGCTCGGGCTTAGCTGCAAATGGCTTCAAGCGGGTGTTATGGAGGATGGCCGTAGGGTGGCTGCGACCAAGGGGACGCCCCAAGGGGCAGTGATATCGCCGCTGCTGGCAAATATCTATCTTCACTACGCGCTGGATCTATGGGCAAGGCAGTGGCGCGAGCGCCACGCCCGTGGCGATGTGATTGTCGCGCGCTATGCGGATGACAGTGTGGTGGGGTTCAGGACGAAAATGCAGGCTCAGCAGTTTCTGGTGCAGTTGCAGGAACGGTTGGCCAGGTTCGGTCTATCGCTCAACACCTCGAAAACACGACTGATTGAGTTTGGTCGTTTTGCCGTGATGAATCGCAGGAAACGAGGTTTGAGAAAACCGGAGACTTTTGATTTCCTGGGTTTCACCCACTGTTGTAGTGTCAGCCGACGCGGTGACTTCCAAGTACTGCGACTGACTGTCAAAAAGCGTATGCGTGCGACGTTGCTGGCTATCCGGGGTGAGTTGAAATACCGGCGTCATGAACCCATCCAGGTTCAAAGGCAATGGCTTACCCGGGGGTACGTGGGTACTTCAATTACCACGCGGTACCGGGAAACTCAAAGCGGCTGAGTGGCTTCAGGAAAGCCGTTTGTCGATATTGGCGCCAGGCGCTCATGCGACATAGCCAGCGGAATCGGCTGCAATGGTCTCGCTTCGGGTTGCTCACAAATCACTACATATCCAGCCTAAAGAATGCACACCCATATCCTGAGGATCGCTTCGCGTCACGTACCCGAGGCAGGAGCCGTATGCGGTAGTTCCGCACGTACGGATCTGTGCGGGGGGGGCGGGTAACTGCCATCCCTACCGCGATCACGCGGTGGAGGGATTTGGCCATTTCCGACCTGGTCCGTCCCCCGTAGCATTGGATCCATCAAGTGGTGAGCAGGAGTTCACCAGGATCAAGGACGATCGACCATCGCCTCGGAGGCAGCCGACAGGGAGTCGGGATGGTCTTGGAAAAACCCGCTTCGGCGGGTTTTTTGTTGGGGGCGGGAAAGTCCTCGGTCATCCCGGATCATGTGCGCGTTACCTTCCACTTGCGCAGGCTCTGACGATGTTTCTCGAGATATTTACGGCGACAAATCTCCAGACAGATCTCCTTGCGCTAGGACCGAATGAGCGCCCACTGCACACTCAATTCGCGACTGCGCCGGCTGTTGAGCGACAAAATGCCCCACAACGGGAAAAGTAGACAAACAATATTAATGCGGTGGTGCCAGAAGTCACAAAGCTTCTGGGTCTGAGTTCTTCAGGTGATATTCGTCACCTGCGTGCTCTGCCCCATGCTGCGCAGGAACTTTCGCTGCTGCCTGAGCAACTCACGGTAGTCAATACAGCGATAGTGCATGCCGTGGCGGGGGGCCAGATCGGCGATGATGTTTGCCAGCGCCGGGTAGTGTCGATGACTCCAGCCAGGGAACAGGTGGTGAGTCAGATGAAAATTCAGCCCGCCCACGACATGGTGCAGCCAGCGTGGATTGGTTTGCCAGTCACAGGTTGTCGCGAAGTTATGTCGATACCAGCCGTGTGGCATCAACGGACTGCCTGATGGCTGATAGAACTCTGCTTCTGCCCAGTGCGTACCGAGCAGCAGAAATACCACCCATAGAGAGGCGAGCATCTGGCTCACAAAGTAGGCGATCAGTACCGTCGCCCAGCTACCCTCGAATATCAACAGCGGCACTATCAGTACCAGCAGCAAATGGCATGCCTTACTGGCCAGAAATACTGCCCAGCCTTTGTTTCCCGGAAGAGTTCTTTTGACTTTTAGCGGCGTCTTCCCAAGGCGGTCCGACCAGTCGAATATCCATGAGATGTAGGGCAGCGACAGCGCTGCGACCATGGGCCAGTAAATATGTTGATAGCGCATGTGTTTACGCCAGCCCTGGAAGGGCGACTGTCGCAGGACGCCATTTTCCTCGGTGTCCAGATCGTAATGTTCAACGTTGGCATAGGCATGATGAAACTGCACATGCCTGACTCGCCAATAATCTGGATCAATCCCGAGCGGCAACGTCATCAACCTCCCCACCAGTCGGTTTGCCCAGGCTTCCCGGAAAAAGGCATTGTGGGTGGCGTCGTGAAACACCATCACGTTGAGTAGCATGCCTGTCAGGACAAACATGAAATAGCAGCCCACGAATGCCCACGCATTGTGTTGCATAAGGCTCGAGGCATAAAAACCACCGCACAGCAGTATAAGAAGCAATGCCGTCACCTTTTGCCGAATGCTTGCGTAGCGATGATCGTCTGCCAGATAGGCATGGGCCGCTCGTTTGAGGGCGTGGTGAAATGCCTGTTCGCCATCGGCAGGGAATGACAAGGGGGCAAGTGACTCAGCCATGATGTTTTTCCACCGGATTTGCGGTTGAAAGGTTGTAGCCGCGAGAAGAAAGGGCCACCCATGCCCCGTGCAAGGCCAGGGCGACCATCGGCAATTGCCAGTACACCTGCGACCAGCCGTAATAACCCAGAAACAGCAACGCCAGCCCCAGGCATACTACCAGCCAGACAGGAACACTCCAGGTCCTCGCTTCGGTCATTCCCCCCAGCGCCACCGAGCCCATCACGAGAAAGACGAACAGGACGACCTGCGGCCAGGTGATGTCGCTGTAGCCATAGCCGTACTGATAGATGTAACCCACCACCAGCGCGAAAAGCAGCAACGCGCCGCTGAAAATGCTCAAGCCCGAGACGCGCGAGCGGGTCGGCTCGTCCGATGTTATCGACAGTCGCAGGTAACGCAGGAAGGGCACGTTGCTGGCCCAGAACGGGTTAGCGGAAGAGCGAGGTCCACCGATTCCGAATGTGTAAGGGGTATCGGGCAGGCTGGAAAATGTACCGAACAGCTTGTCCCAGAAAATGAAAGTGCCACCGAAGTTCTTATCGGAATAGGCCCTGTCTTTGACGTGATGCACACGATGATGGGTTGGGGTGACGAAAATCTTCTCCAGCACGCCCAGCTTGGGTATCAGCGCATTATGGTTAAAAAACTGCATCGAGTAATGCAGGATCGACACTGCGACAAACACATGCAGTGGCACCCCCAGCACGGCCAGCGGAATGAAGAACGGAATCGAGGTGAGCGATGAATACCACGAATTACGCACACCCAAGGACATGTTAAAGTGCTCACCCTGGTGATGCACCACATGCACGGCCCAGAGCAGGCCAACGTGGTGGTGAAGGCGGTGCAACCAGTAGAAACAGAAATCCCATGCCAGCAACGCGAACGCCCAGACCAATAGTGGCGGCCATGTATCCAGCAGGCCAAGGCTCAAGTAAGTCACAGCAAGTCCGTAACAGGTTACTTCCATGCCACGGAACAGCCACAGCATGAGGTGGCCGGAATTCAGATTGAACACCACGTCATGCCAGTCAACCGGCTTGCGCTGCATCCACTGCAGAATGACGGCTTCGCCTGTTACGGCCAGCAGCATGATTATGATCGGAATGGCCAGATCACTCATTGCATATTCCCTTTGAGTGCGACTTGCCTGCTTCGGCCGAGCGCATCGACCAGCAAGCCCGACACCATTGCGAGCATGGCGCCACTGACCACGTCGATGAACAGATGGCGGCGCAATTGCAGGATCGAATAGGCAATGGCGGCCACCCATAAGATAAACACTGCAGTACGTACGCTACGCTTTGCGGCACTGATCCCCCAGACTGCCAGCACCATCAGGGCCATGTGCAGGGATGGCAGGCAATTCTGGGTCGAGTCCACATAAGTCAGCGTTGCCAGCAGGGTAGAGCTTAATGTTGTGCCCTCATCGACCGGATACACCATCGTTGTTGGCCACAGCAGGTAGACCGTTCCGGCACTCAGTGCGGTAAGGCGCATGGCGCGAGACAGCCAGCGTACTCGATCGAGTGGGGTCATCAGATAGCCCAGTGGAACAACCACGAAGAACGACAGGTAAAGCCAGATTGCGTGCGGCGTGAATGCGATCATCCGGTCGAGCGGTGAGGGTGTCATGACTTGGCCGGTCCTCTGCAAATGGTCGGTCAGCGTATAGATCAGACCGACTGAACCCCAGCCAAGCAGCATGTGCCACAACCGGAACATCACGGGGTTGCTCATGCTTCTGCCTGCCGGACAATACGGCGTCGTTTGCGATCGAAGTTCGGCATCACGTTCTGCACCGTCAGTTGCCATTCCAGTTTGTCAGTGGCGATACCCTGTTGTGTGAACAGTGCGACAAGTTGTCTGCGGCCGTGCTCCAGTTCGGTTTGCGTACAGTCTGCAATCAACTGCAACCGGGTTTTCGAGAGCTGAATCAAGCGGTAGTCACTGGTCAGAGGCAGTGCATTGGCAATTGCCCGACTGCACAGGTCGGCAAAGATAATCTGCATCTCACCGTGCTGGTCAGGCAGCGAAAGCTGATCGTCGCGGCGACCTTCGATTCGGGAAATTGCCATCGAATGCTGACCGCACGGGCAGGGCGCGGATTGCCTGACCAGTACATCATCCAGTCGGTAGCGTACGATAGGTTGGGTACTGCGAGTGAAGTCCGTGATCAACGGCGTGAAGCGATGCTCATCAAGCCACTGGGGCTCAATATGCACGAACTCTTCGTTCAAATGCAGCGTGCCATGAGAACATGTGGCCGCCAGAAAACCTTCGGTTGCCTGATAGACCTCGCCGACCTCGCGGAACACCGTGTTCAGCAACTGGCGATCCTGCGCATCCAGGACTTCGGCGACGGAGATCACTTTCTTCACGTCGAGTTGGATCTGCCCGCCCAGAGCGGCCAGGGCCAAAGCGCGCAGCACCTGTGCTGGCGCAACGATAATGGTAGGCGCCTGCGCCTGTAAGCGAGGCAACTGCTCAATGAACGGCGTGAACAGGTCATAAAAGGCCAGGCTCAGCCAGCGATTGTCGACGCTGTGGTACAGGTTATTGTCCGCACGTAAAAACAGCGCCACTCGCTCACCCGCGAAAATACCGTCTGGCAGCATCTTGGCAAGCATCCCGCCCGCCCAGATCTGCTGTTCCTGCGGGCTCACAACAAAAACGCCGCGCTGCCCTGACGTGCCCGAGGACAGCCCGACGCTAAAGCGGCCGATGCGTGGCGTGAAGTCGCGTTCGGCTTCGCCGCGCCTTGCGCAGGCCAGCAACTGATCACGTTGCAGACCTGCGGTGTTCATCTGGTCGAACTGCGTCATCATCAGCGCTTTGTCCATCAGCGGCCATTCGTTGAATGGCAGAGCGCTGTAAGCCCGAAAATAAGGACTTTTGGCCAGCAACCTATGGGCAAAGCGCTTCAGTTGCCTGTTCTGAAAATGCTCTAGTGCCTGACGACTGGAAAAGCGCCGGCGGCGCGCTCGCCAGTAGTGCCAGAGCGTCATCACCGGGATCATAAATCGCCCTCGTGGCACAATCGGATATCCACATGACCTGCTGCCCACAACAGGTTCAGACGATTCAGCGTCTGGTAGTAGGCCTTGCTGTCATCCATCAGCACGTTGGCAAGCACAGAAGGCCCGCGCAATTCTTGATAGCTCAGCGGCGACCATGCGGAATCACTGGCCAGCAGTGTCCAGCCATCTTCTGTAAGAATAAATGCACCTATGTGTCCGGCCGCATGACCTGGTAGTGGCACCAGAAAAATCTGCCCGTCACTGCCCGGTAGTTCGTAGCCATGTGTAAACGGTGCCAGTTGCCCGGCCAGGCTCACCTGCTCAAAGCCCTCGACGAACTGCAACGCTGCCTCGAAACCTTCGGGAATCAGTCCCGGTACGAAGGCGCGCTTGAGCGCGGCGATGCCACGTAATGAGCGGGTTTTCTGCCAGCCTTCGCCCGAGCAGATAAAGTTGAGATGACTGAAGTCCCGCAGGCCGGCGATGTGATCGGCATGGAAGTGGGAAATGATCAGCGCCTGAATATCGTTGGCTGCGTAACCCGCATTACGCAGTTGATCCAGTAGCGTTTCACCCGCATCCAGATATACCGGGGTAACCTGGCTGTAGATGCGGAAAACCCCCGACCGGGTATGCTCCTGAAAATGGTTGGCGTAGCCGGTATCCCATAACCAGCGGCGATCGCCAACCTCCAGCAGATATGCCCTGGACGGAAATTTGCAGACCCGCAGGCCGGCGCCTTGCAACGCCATACAACCGATATGCGTGCAGTAACCCACTTCAAAGGTGGTAATGCTAGCCATAGGGTTTCACCGCGTGAGACTTAAGCCACTCTCCCGTGAGCTGAACGCCTTCTTCCATCGAGTACCGAGGCCGGTAGCCCAGTTCTTCAATGGATCGCGTCTGGCTTAGGGTCATATCGAAGTTCACCGCCGCCACACTGTATCGAGTCAGCACGGGCTCCTTGCGCGTTATACAGGCCAGAAGCTCGAGTGCCGTCGCCAGCGAGTGCAGCAATCGGTAAGGCACGCGCTGCACACGATAACGAATGCCGAGTTGTTCGTGCAGTAACAACTGCAAGCTATCCACCAGTCGCATGGGCTGATGATTGGTAACGTTGTAGGCAGCGCCGGAAGACAACGAATTGTTATGGCTCGCCAGGTCCATGGCGTGCACAACGTTCAGTACGAACGTCAGGTCCAGCACCGCCTGACCACCACCCGGCAAACGCAAAACGCCATGATCGCGTTCTATCTGGCTCAGGATCCGGGGCAGAATTACCCGGTCATAGGGGCCGAACAAGCCACGAGGCCGCAGGATAATAAACGTGGTCTGTGGATAAAGCGGTACCAGCGCCTGTATGGATTGCTCTGCCTGGTACTTGCTGTTGGCGTAGTGATTGGCGAATCGTCGGGCACGGTATTGCTCGTCAATACACTCATGGTCTTGAAAGTTGAAATAGATCGCAGGGGTGGATATGTGCACGAAGCGCGAAACGCCGCAGCGGCCAGCTGCCTCGGCCAGATTTTCTGTGACGACTACATTGGCCTCATGAAACTCGGCCTCGCTACCCCAGGGAGAAGACTTTGCTGCGCAGTGCCAGACCACGTCACTGCCGAGCATCAATTGCTCACATTGCTGTGCTGTAGCCCGGGTCAGATCCAGGACGGTGAACTCCGCTCCTTTTTCTCGCAGCAGATTCCCCACTGCCGAGTCCCGTCCGGTGGCATGTACCTTATGGCCTGCGCTCAACAGCCACTCTGCTGCATTACGTCCGAGGCCGCTGGTGGCGCCGGTCAGCAGAACCTTCATGGCAGCAGCACCATGCCCGCCAATGTCAAACCGGCAGCGGTACCGATCAGCATTACTGGTTTGCCGCTTGTAAAACGACCGGTGGTAAAAGCAGCGTGCAGCGCCGTCGGAATCGATGCCGAGACCTGGTTACCGTGATAGCGATAAATATCCACCAGTACCTCAGGTCGTACTCCAAGCCTTTTCCGCATGTGCTCAAGCGACAGATGGCTGGCCTGATGGGGGACCACGGTGGCGATCTCGGCAAGCGTCAATCCGCTCCTTTCCAGAAGGCGTGCGAGGTAGCCCTCAATCAACGCGGCAGCCTGACGAAACAGCTGCTTGCCCTTCATATGGAACAGAAAGTTTCTGTCAGTCATGCCTGTACGTGGATTGCGACGTGTGCCGCCTGCTTGAATCTCGCACAGGTCGCTGCCCTGCGGATAAGTCTCGGATAGGCTGCTCAGAATGCCGCTGCTCCCGTCACCGCGTTCGACAATGGCACAGGCTGCTCCGTCGCCAAGGATCAGCGAGCTTTCTTCGTCATCCCAGTCGATACCGCGCGAAACGAGATCTGCCGACACGATCGCGATGCGCTTGTAGATTCCGGCATTGAGCAAGCCTGCGGCGACCTGTAGCGCTGTAATGAAGCCGACGCAACTGCTGTTGATATCAAAGCCGGGGGTACCCGACGGCAGGTGTGCCGCTTTGAGAATCAATGCTGCCGTGCAGGGTAGGGCCTGCATGGGTACTGCCGAAGCCGAGATCAACAGATCAATCGAATCCGCCGGGATCTGCTCTCTTCTCAAGGCATCCTGAAGTGCTTGTGCTGCAAGTTCGGCCTGGCTGGCATCGAGTGTTGCGTGAAAACGGCAATATACGCCCGAGCGCTTTTCGACATAACCCGCAGGCTTGTTCAATAACGTGTCCAGCGCAGACGAGTCAACTCGATTTGCGGGCACCGCTACGCCCGTCGCAATAATTTTCAGTGGCAGCAAGGCTGCGTGGGAAGAGGGCGCTGTCATTGGAGTCCTGGCTTCGCATCCATGTGGCAATTACCTGAATGACTGATTCAAATATGACGCTGGTTGAATAGGGTATTGGTCGATGGACTGCGAACCTTTATGCTCGGCAGGGGGCGGTGCCATCGGTTACCTTTTCGGATTAGAGACGCATGCCTTTGAACGGATTCCAGCCTTGCTCGCCTTTTACTTCTTTTAGGTAATAGGAGTAGTTGACGGTCAGGGCATACATCAGGGCGTAGGCCACATTCAGACCTCCCCCCAACGCGTAAGGAACCTCGGTTCCCAAAAGCGTGCATACAAGAAGGATCAAGGCGTTGGTCGCGAGCATTATGCCAATCAACGCAATGCCTTTTTTCCACAGGCCCAGCACGAAGAAATAAACGGGACCAAAGAAATACGCGATGACGTTGAGGTTGATGAGCATTTTCTTCCTGAAGCCGGGAAGTGATTTGAGGCCGGCCTTGAAGCGTGGATCGTTCGGCGCACCATACGTCTCGAAGAAATTGAAGCGCTCCTGCCACTTGGCGCTATACGTGCCAATGCTGCGCGTCTGATCTGCTGTGCTCATGGTGCTGCTCCTGATGTTCCATAGGGTGACGTTTTCTTCCAGGAAATCCTGTGTTCTGGCGTTTTTCTGATCAGGGTGCTGAGTGTATGGAGTTTTTGGGTTGTGTACTACGCAACCGCGTAGCCTGGGCGCTAAATCGCCACAATTCTTCATCTGGTCAGCTCCTGATAGGCGGCCATTGCCTAAAGCCGCTCGTTTTTTCTGGGCAGGTTGCTGCCAGCTTATCGGCTGTCGTGGCTGACCCGTCCCCATGACCGGACGTGCATCAATCATCTTGCCAAGCGCATCAGGTTCAATGCTGTGCTTCCAGGATGCTGATCGTTGGATTCTGGTAACGCTCGTCAATGGCGACTCCCAGTTTCTTCAATTGGCTTTCCGCGGTCGCACGTTGCGATGCCAGCTTTTTCAGTAGGTCGGGTAACAGCTCTTTCATGCGATTGCGATCAGATGAATCAAAATATTCTGAAAAAAATCTTTTTTCGGATTTGAAGGTGAGCGTAAAAAGATAGGTCCCGGTTTTAGAGGGTTCTTTTTCACTGTCTTCCCGTTGAACACTCACTGTAAGGTATTCATTACCACGGTAAAATGACCAATCACTAAAGATGGGCATTGACCGCCATAGCTCTTCGGGTAGGCGTATTGACGGGTCACTCCAAGGTCCTGTCATGACAGGCTTACCGAGCACTTCATTCACCGTGTCAAGCTTGTTTATTTCCGTTCCGGAAATTCGTGGTTCACCGAGACGTATATACCGTTTCCAACCCGCATTTTGGAGTGACGTCAACAGCTCATAAAATTTTGATTCCGCTTCGGTGTGTAATGAATCTTCGGGTACTTCGAGGGGGTTCAGACTGATCAGCTCGATTTTGTTGCCGTCCTGAGTGTAGATCGGTACTGAAAAAGCAAAGACTCGCTGGATTTCAAATCTGGATTTTTCTCCACCTAACATCATGGTCAGAAATTTTCCGCTACGTACGGGTTGTCGATGCCGATACCAGCACAGCTCAGAGTCACAGTCACTGGAAAGATCTGATCCTAGATTTTTCTTGGTGGTCTCGATAGTATCTCCAAGCCAGAATTGCACAGCGCTGTTTTTTGGCACGTTATCCCAGCATCCAGAGAGCAAAAGAAAGGTTAGGCATAAAACAAATCTCATGTTCGCTCGTTCCAGGTGGAAATAGTACTGATTGCCGAGTTCATATAGGACGCTGAAGAAAACATTTTCTCGTGATAGCTGTTCGCAATTTCAGTAATAAAGACCATTCGGTCAATTTTGTCATAAAGTTCCCCCTTGGTCATGACTTTGAGATTATTGATTTTTGGTACGGCCGCACTAAACCAGGGGAGTTTTTTAAAGCTTGCTTGAAAGTTATCTTCACAGTCTCCAATGCTTCGACTGTCTATGCATTCAAAGAGCTGCTCGGGGTGGTTTATATAGAACCAATACCAAACAAAAATATCTTGAAAAAGCCAAAATTCCCCATGCCTAAAAACTATTTTGACAAGTCCATCGATAAGTCCATTAACGGAACCGCCCTCATCTTAGTGTGGGTCGTATAGTCCAGCGCACACATGACCTGCTTGCTGGCGAATGCTGCCAACCCGGTCCAGTAGAATCGCCCTTTTAACTCAGGTTTTCCTTTGTGCTCAAGCTCAAGATAGATTCGGGCGTAATTACCTGCGATACGCGCAGCGCGCGTGCTGAAGTCGCTTATCAACTGGTATCGGGGTGGTTGCTGATAAGGTGCGCGTGTCTGTACGCTCAACCGCCTTACGGCGACTTGCTGACCGATGGACCACAACTGTCTACACTTCGGGTTCAGATCGTTGATCGAGCAAGCCTGAGTGTTAAATTTAAAGTCATTCTTCATGGTTTTTTACTCGGAGAATATTCGTCCGATCCCGCGGGCACGACCAACTCGTCAGGCACAAGCGTAACCTTGCCATTACCAGGCTTGTCGCTAAAAATCCGTGGAATATTACCGTCTTGGTCGGTAAAAAATATTTTCTTGCCTTCGTCAGGAATATCAACCTCGACCGCGACATCCTCAAGCGGTACACCGTGGGTGGTCATGAGGCGATTTTGCTCGTCATACAGCCCTGCGGGCACTGCGATGGGAAGCTCCTTATTTGCGTAGTCCATGCTTGCGGGACCGCTGAGGGTCTTTTTGGCACCTTTGATGTCTATTGTGCCTGGCGCATGCACCTCGATATTGCCGCGTATGATCCTGATATAAGCGCCGCCACTGGTCAGCAAAATTTCCTTCTGTGCAGACATTTCTACTAACTGTGCAAGGGAGGTGATTTTCATGCCCTGCTGCGCGGTCAGCTCCATCGCATCACTCTGCGCCTGCAACTCGATCTTGCCCTTTGCCGCAAACAGTTTGGCCCCCGCGTTCTGTGCAAACAGGCTGATGCTTTGCGCCACGCTGGCCAGCAAGGATTTACCGCTGGCGATGCTTACGTCTTCGCCGGTGCTCAGGGTCAGGTGTTTGCCGCTGTGCAGGTGGGTGCTTTTCGGCGTGGCGGTGGCGATATCGGCAGGGGAGGAGGCGATCAGCAGAGGTTGCTGGTAACCCGGTGTCTTGCCGCGTCCGCCGCTGCGTATTGCCCAGGCGGTGTCGCCGCCGTTGCGTTGTTGTTCGCCGGGGCCCTGGCTCGGGGTGCCGTCGTCGCTGCCGTAGGTCACATCGGCGTCGCTGTTGAGCTGGGTCAGGCTGTCCAGGCCTTCCTGCATGGGTAGGGCATTGTGCTGTTGCGCGGTGTCGGACAAGGTCTTGACGCGCTGCTCGCTGTTTTTCAGTTGTTGCTGCGCTTCGCTGGCATCGATCTGTGCGCCCTGGGCTCCGCTGCGTTTCCAGGTGCTGAGGTAAAGACCTTGCTGAGCGCGCAGTGCGCCGTAGGCATCGGTGCGTAACTCGAAACCCGTGCCGCGCAAGCCACCCCGGTTGTTACCTCGCTGGTCGATCAGGTAACCAAGGTTAAGCTGCGTATGCCCGTGGCTGCTGTGGATCTGGGTACGGACCTGTCCGGTTGAGTCGTCCATCACCCACTGGTTGAAGCCACCGCCGCCGACTTCCTTGCTCTTGTAACCGGCCATCAGCCCGCTGGAGTGCCAGGCCGGCTTATGACCGCCGTAGACCTGGCCCATGACCAGTGGCCGATCAATGTCGTTATCCAGGAAGGTGATGACCACCTCTTCACCGGCACGCGGCACATGCACACTGCCCCAGTCCGGGCCGCTGCTCGGTTGCATCATGCGCAGCCAGCATGAGCCCAACTCGCCATCCTGAGACAGGCGGTCCCAGTGGAAGCGTACGCAGACCCGGTTCAGAGTGTCTGTAAACACCTCATGACCGTTGGGTGTGACTACCACGGCGGTCTGCGGGCCGGGATTATTCGGCTTGAAATGCTCAGCGGGGCTGCGAAACGGCACGCTGTGCAACTGGCCTTCGAAGCGGTTGAGGAAGAAACCATGACTGCCCACGCCCAAGGTGTCCGCTACCTTGTTCACGACCCCAATTCCTGAAGGCTCAGGACGAACAGTTCTGAACAGCGCCGCCAGACTGCCCGGCACTTCGCGTCTCTCCTTGGCCAGCGGCAGGTTGCTCTCGGCGAAGATCTCGACTTCGATCAGCAGGAACTGACGCTCTTCAGCCGCCTTGCGTTCGTACAGCGGATGCTGGGTCAGCTCAAACCAGCGTCCGGCTTCCATCTGCCGCACGCCGCTTTGACCTTGCACGCGACGAGCCTGCGACTCACGCTGCTCGATCTGTACCCGGCTCAGCCATTCGCCGCGATCCTGTTTCTGCCAGCCGTACTGGCCCTGATACTCGTAACGCTCCAGCGCCTGCGGTGCCGAAGCGGCCTGCAAGGCAGGCATCACGGTCTCCCGCGGCTGGCCGTGGGCCAGGTAATCGACACTGCGCCAGTGCAGCTTGCCACTCAACAGTTGTGAGCCGCTGCTCCATTGGGTAATGCCGTCCTGTTTTTCGGTGACGTTCTGGGTATGAAAGCGAATGCTCTGCGGCGCCAGCGCGGGCAGGGTATCGACGGTGTCAGTGAAGACAATGCAATGCTTGTCCGCGGTGTGTTCGATGTACCAGAAAATGCCTTCCTGTTCGCACCAGCGCTGCACGAAGTTGGCATCGCTCTCATTGAACTGGGTGACGTAGGAAAGCGGGGCGTATTCACGACGCAGGTCCAGGCGGTAGTTGCCCTTGGCCTGTTCATACAGTGAGAAAACGGCTTCCAGAATCGTCGGCAGGTTCTTGTCCTGCCAGATGCGGCAGTCGAGGCGGTATTCAAGCAGGCTGAACCAGGGGGCGAAGACCAGTTGCCAGTCGTGCAGGCCGCCGTCATTACCCAGATAACGCACGCTCTCGACCAGGCCATGGCGCTGCGCGGGAGAACCGTCATCGCAGAGAATGGCCAGGCTGACGGGCTGGCCGATGAGTTTTTCAGGATCGTATTCGGTGTCCTGCACCACCACGTCGAGGGTGTAGCGAGGCACGCGCCCGATGCGCTCGACCCCGTGCACGCGCAGGGCCTGGAGCTGATGCTCGCCCAGCGGCGTGGTGAGTTGCAGCAAGCGTCCGCTCTGGCTGAGGGCGGTGCCGAAGGTCAGATCCATGATGTAGCTCCTTTACTCTGGATATATCCGCGTAACTTTGACGCGGCCGAGGCAACCGCTCAAGTTTTTTTACGCGCGAATCTGCCTTAGTGGCCAAATGGTCTGGATAAAAAGGCAATGTCAATGGCAAGATAATGGGTAATGGCCGTGTATTAGGCGAGTAAGCCCACTATCCTGATTGACTCATCTATAGAAAATTTTTCTTATGGGCATAACTGATCAGCGCCGCTATGGCTAAAGCTAAACTTGCGTATAGACAGAATTCACTAATATGTGATGCTGTATCAAGGAGTTGTTGGTTTTCTGTGCTGCCTCCTGATCCGCTAATGCCGCTGGCAGATCCGCCTAAAAAAATAGCTCCCGATGTTATACCTACCGCCAAAAATGAGAGTGACATTTTAAATAAAGTAGTGCAGGTGAGAATGTTTGAAATGCCTCCTTTGGCATCCGCATTGACAATACGAAAAATTACGGTTGCCACATAAGCTATTCCAAACAACGCAGCTGCGAAAAGAGCGACTGTTATCATTGTTTTTCTCCGTAAATTAATTGTCTAATATTTTTATTGGTATCGATCGTGAAAAGCTGTATCGATTAATCGGGTCGATAAGTAGGTAAGCTACAACGTCAGGCATTTGATTGCTTCGCATAAGCTGCTATCTACACTTACAATGGCTTAAGGTCGAGATAACTGGATCAGGGCAGTGGTTTCAAACTGTCTACTAACTTATCCCAAAAAGCCAACGCTTCATCGTCTGACTTGAAATCACTGCCCTTTTCGTGAGTACCTAATTCTAAAGCTATATAGGGTTCAGTATTAGATTTCAAAGTTCCCTGGTATTCAACTTGGAAATTGTAAAACGTTTTTCCATCGGTTAACGCCTTAACTGCAACTTCCTCGGCTTTGATATTGCCTATCATTCTTTCCTTTTTTCTGAGTGTTTTAGTTATGCTCGCCAATGCTTTCAGTTCTTTGGAGAGTGCGCTATTTTGCGGGTTTTCAAAACGCTGTATCAATCCGTCTTCTTTTTTGGCTATGCGCTGTGTTAATAAGCTTACATATGTGCCGGGATGTCCTGCTATCTGTGCTCCCATATAAATTGTTTCTTTTGCATAGGTGTTTGGTAAAGTAGTGTAACCCGCCTCCAATGCGAACGCACCAGGCGCTGGTGCATCTTGAGGTCTTCTAAAAAAAATAGCATCACTGAGTTTTCGAATTTTTTCGATAGCACTCTCGAGATTTTCTGCAGATATGGCAGTTGCGGTCATGTTATAAAGAGTGTTTTTAGTAGTCAGCAAATAAACGTTTAGTGTGTAGTACTCTTGGCGCTTAGACAGAACAAGAGCGCTGCCATTGCTAAGAGGGATAGTTTTCTCGTATACAGTGGATTTGCCGCGGACTAAATCATCTTTTAAGTCGATTATGTTTTTTTCTATGTTGTAGTTGATATCCTTTTTTCCGTTTTTGCTGATCAACTTAATTTTTTCATTAAAGATTTTATAGTCTGTCAAGATGTCGGAGTTGCTGGGTAAATCTATTTTGAATCTGCCAAAATAATTTGTGGTCCATGGAGTCATAAAGTCACCTTCTACTGGATTGGCCAAAGCAGCTTGATTTTGAGTTAGGGCAAAAGCTAAAATACAAAATAAGTTTAGTATTTGAAAGGATTTTTTTTTCATGTTGATCATCTCAATATATTTTTTCAGATAACCTGACTAAGCTGTACAGAGTAGAATAGAGGGTTCTTCCTGCTTTGTCAGTATAGGCACCTTGGTGAACATAGCCGGTTGTATTATTAAATTTTCCTTCTTTGCAATAACTATTTAGAAGGCTGGCATTCTTGCCGTGAGCGAATGCGCCAAGTACTCCTGGCTTTCCTCTAGGAGCCGAAGCAGAGTACACCGGCACAGTGCCGTCCCCAGCATGAGTTTTTTCACCGACGATAAGCTGAAGTTTCCCATTTAGTTGAATGTGAGCATCAAGATTATCGCTAGTTAGTTTAGCAGACTCAAGGTCTACGTCATTTAGGTTCTTAGTGGTCCATTCTATGCCGCCCCAAGTAAAAAAGTCTTCTGACTTAGCCTCGGCGCAATAATGAACGTAAGTTTTTTCATGGTACTTTGATTCAAGCAGTTTGTGAACGTCTTTTACTGAATTTATTATGTCATAAAACTTATCGCGTAAGGAGTTACCTTTGCTGTGTAAGTCGCCGTCATCTTCTCCGCTAGTTTCAACAAGGCCCGCTGGGTCGAATAAATTATCATTGCTCTCTGGGATCAATGCCCACCATTGTGTAGACTTGTAAATTTCTTCGTAGGGGCATTTTTTAGGTAGGTTTAACTCTTTTTTTCCAGTTGATTGTTCTCGTACAAACAACCACGGTTGCGCATCGTTATAATCTCTAGACGGTAGTAGTTCCATAAGCCCCTGAGCAAATGCCATAACTGCTACGGCATCGGCGGCATCACGGCCTAGTATTTTTTTCTCTGCGAGCGCCTCAAAGCCGGCCCGTACACGCTTATAACTAGCTGGCGCACCTGTGGCAGGCATTGCCCCATGTACAATACCATATATATTACTGTAGCCATGGCAGGCGACCATCGCTCTTGCAACAAGTCCACCCATGGAGTGGGTGACAATCAACACCTTTTCTGCTTTTCCAGAGTAGTGAGGTATAACAGTATTTTCTATATACTTGATTATATCTCCTGCCGAGAGTTCGTTGGATTGTAGCCAGTTGTAACCTGCTGGCCAAACTTCATATTGCACATCTGCAGCAGCCTTTAAACCGCTTGCGTCTCCCAATTGGGAGAGACTTGGGTTTTCTTCCCAGTCTCCCCATTCCGACGGTGCTTGCTCAACACGAGCCTTCCATTCACCCTGAAGTACTCGCTCTATCATGATGTTGTTCATCTGACGTTGCATTTCATTAATGATCGGATGATATGAGGTTCGCATGATTGAACCCCACTTACGGGTACGTAATTCATCTTCAGTTAAGCCACTTTCGCCGCCATCAACTTCACCATCTTCATAAACGCCAACCGCGCCCGGCGTAGAGTCTAACTCGGCTTGGCGTTGCTTTGCTGACTTGAACACGCTTCCAAGTAACAAGCCTAACGTTTTGATAACAGGAAAAATACCGTCAACATTCGGTGCCACCCACACTGGCTTTCTGGTCTTCATATTCATCAAATTAGTACCCATCACTCCAGGTATGAAGATAATGGGCACAACCTTCCCGCTTTTACACGGAATAGATTTCTCAACCGGATCGTTTGACCGTGACATGGTCGTCGTTGCCATTAGCTCGCCATCTGCATCATGTTCCTGAGGCAGATGGAGCGTATTATCAGTTGGGGGTGAACTGTTATTTCCCATGGTTAGCCTCCATGCGTTGGTCTGTCTGGGTTACGAAGAAAGAGGAGTCAAGCATTACGCCTCTCCCAGCACTTTGATTTTTACGAATTCTGCAATCTGACTTTGCTGAAGCGGTATCTTGCCAGCGGCATCAGAAACGTACTGCATGACACTCCCATCTGCGCGGGTCACTTCGACTTTCATACCAGCAGCAGGTTCTCCAGTGCTCTGTTTGCGAACCACATAAGGGTCCGCAAAGTCGGTCTTGGGCATTTCGTTGTAACTGTGCGACAGACTGGTCGGCCCGCTAAACGTCTTCTTAGCCCCTTTGACATCAATTGTCCCTGGCGCATGGATCTCGATGTTGCCGTCCTTGATGCGAATATAGCCGCCACCGCTGGTCAGCAAAATACCTTCCTGTGCAGCAATTTCTATTCCGGCTGCGGTCGAGGTGATTTTCACCCCCTGCTGCGCCGTCAGCTCCATTGCATCACTTTGCGCCTGCAACTCGATCTTGCCCTTTGCCGCAAACAGTTTGGCCCCCGCGTTCTGTGCAAACAGGCTGATGCTTTGCGCCACGCTGGCCAGCAAGGATTTACCGCTGGCGATGCTTACGTCTTCGCCGGTGCTCAGGGTCAGGTGTTTGCCGCTGTGCAGGTGGGTGCTTTTCGGCGTGGCGGTGGCGATATCGGCAGGGGAGGAGGCAATCAGCAGAGGTTGCTGGTAACCCGGTGTCTTGCCGCGTCCGCCGCTGCGTATTGCCCAGGCGGTGTCGCCGCCGTTGCGTTGTTGTTCGCCGGGGCCCTGGCTCGGGGTGCCGTCGTCGCTGCCGTAGGTCACATCGGCGTCGCTGTTGAGCTGGGTCAGGCTGTCCAGGCCTTCCTGCATGGGTAGGGCATTGTGCTGTTGCGCGGTGTCGGACAAGGTCTTGACGCGCTGCTCGCTGTTTTTCAGTTGTTGCTGCGCTTCGCTGGCATCGATCTGTGCGCCCTGGGCTCCGCTGCGTTTCCAGGTGCTGAGGTAAAGACCTTGCTGAGCGCGCAGTGCGCCGTAGGCATCGGTGCGTAACTCGAAACCCGTGCCGCGCAAGCCACCCCGGTTGTTACCTCGCTGGTCGATCAGGTAACCAAGGTTAAGCTGCGTATGCCCGTGGCTGCTGTGGATCTGGGTACGGACCTGTCCGGTTGAGTCGTCCATCACCCACTGGTTGAAGCCACCGCCGCCGACTTCCTTGCTCTTGTAACCGGCCATCAGCCCGCTGGAGTGCCAGGCCGGCTTATGACCGCCGTAGACCTGGCCCATGACCAGTGGCCGATCAATGTCGTTATCCAGGAAGGTGATGACCACCTCTTCACCGGCACGCGGCACATGCACACTGCCCCAGTCCGGGCCGCTGCTCGGTTGCATCATGCGCAGCCAGCATGAGCCCAACTCGCCATCCTGAGACAGGCGGTCCCAGTGGAAGCGTACGCAGACCCGGTTCAGAGTGTCTGTAAACACCTCATGACCGTTGGGTGTGACTACCACGGCGGTCTGCGGGCCGGGATTATTCGGCTTGAAATGCTCAGCGGGGCTGCGAAACGGCACGCTGTGCAACTGGCCTTCGAAGCGGTTGAGGAAGAAACCATGACTGCCCACGCCCAAGGTGTCCGCTACCTTGTTCACGACCCCAATTCCTGAAGGCTCAGGACGAACAGTTCTGAACAGCGCCGCCAGACTGCCCGGCACTTCGCGACGTTCCTTGGCCAGCGGCAGGTTGCTCTCGGCGAAGATCTCGACTTCGATCAGCAGGAACTGGCGCTCTTCAGCCGCCTTGCGTTCGTACAGCGGATGCTGGGTCAGGTCAAACCAGCGTCCGGCTTCCATTTGCCGCACGCCGCTTTGGCCCTGCACGCGACGAGCCTGCGACTCACGCTGCTCGATCTGTACCCGGCTCAGCCATTCGCCGCGATCCTGCTTCTGCCAGCCGTATTGGCCTTGATACTCGTACCGCTCCAGCGCCTGCGGGGCCGAAGCGGCCTGCAAGGCCGGCATCACGGTTTCACGTGGCTGGCCGTGGGCCAGGTAATCGACACTGCGCCAGTGCAGCTTGCCGCTGAGCAACTGCGAGCCACTGCTCCATTGAGTAATGCCGTCCTGTTTTTCAGTGGCGTTCTGGGTGTGGAAGCGAATGCTCTGCGGTGCCAGCGCGGGGAGGGTATCGACGGTGTCGGTAAAGACGATGCAATGTTTGTCAGCCGTATGCTCGACGTACCAGAAAAGACCTTCCTGCTCGCACCAGCGCTGCACGAAGTTGGCATCACTTTCATTGAACTGGGTGACGTAGGACAGCGGGGCGTATTCGCGCCGCAGGTCCAGGCGGTAATTGCCCTTGGCCTGTTCGTACAGCGAGAAAACCGCTTCCAGAATCGTCGGCAGGTTTTTGTCCTGCCAGATGCGGCAGTCGAGGCGGTATTCGAGCAGGCTGAACCAAGGGGCGAAGACCAGTTGCCAGTCGTGCAGACCTCCGTCATTGCCCAGATAGCGCACGCTCTCGACCAGGCCATGACGCTGCGCGGGAGAACCGTCATCACAGAGAATCGCGAGGCTGACGGGCTGGCCGATGAGTTTTTCAGGATCGTATTCGGTGTCCTGCACCACCACGTCGAGGGTGTAGCGAGGCACGCGCCCGATGCGCTCGACCCCGTGCACGCGCAGGGCCTGAAGCTGATGCTCGCCCAGCGGCGTGGTGAGTTGTAGCAGGCGTCCGCTCTGGCTGAGGGCGGTACCGAATGTCAGATCCATGGTGTAGCTCCCTTACTCTGGATATCCGCGTAACTCTGGCGCGGTCAGGACAATCGCTCAAGTGTTTTCTTTAAGCGGGAGCCTGCCTTAGTGGCCGAATAGCCTCGATAAAAAGGCAATGTCAATGGCAAGATAATGGGTAATGGCCGTGTATTAAGCGAGTAACCCCACTATCCTGATTGACTCATCTATAGAATATTTTTCTTATGGGCATAACTGATCAGCGCCGCTATAGCTAAAGCTAAACTTGCGTAGAGACAGAATTCACTAATATGTGATGCTGTATCAAGGAGTTGTTGGTTTTCTGTGCTGCCGCCTGATCCGCTGATGCCACTGGCAGATCCGCCTAAAAAAATAGCTCCCGATGTTATACATACGGCCAAAAATGAGAGTGACATTTTAAATAAAGTAATACAGGTTAGGATGTTTGAAATGCCCCCTCTAGCATCCGCATTGACAACACGAAAGATCACGGTTACCACATAAGCTATTCCAAACAACGCAATGGCAAAAAAAACGAGCATTATCATTGTGTTCTCTATAAATTAATTGTCAAATACTGTTCTCAGTGGTAGCACATGATGTGCTGCATTGATTATGTACGCGGGTCAGTCATTCACCCTAGTCCTGCTTCTGGCAGCCATACTATCGAAAGCTAAAAGAATCAAGAGCTGTGTCCCAGATATGCATAAAGTCAGCTTCGGTTATGTCACTACCTGCGGTCTTGTCAAAAAAACCTGCAGGGCTTGAAGGTTTTTTATCTACGGTATAACTGTAATCTAGCTGTATCGTAATTTCTGGTTTTTCAGCAACGCCTGGAATGCCTGGGTAATACCATTTTGCGTTGACTTCAATCAGATAATTCCCCGCTGATTTTTGAACGCTTGCCTCGATAACCTCTTCACCAGATAAGTCGTGCAAAATGCGTTTCGCATTTCGATAAGTGTGGTGCTGATAGTCCGATTTCATAATCCAGTCAGCTTCATCACCTAAATCAATTAGGGTAGAGCTTAGCTTCCTTTCAGACAAGGCTGAATTAGCTTCACCGCCATACTGATCTGATTGAAATTTCGCTTTAAGATTTGCTATATCTGAAAGCTCAAAATTTATGTCTATGGCCTCATCTCCAGTTTTTTGGCTTATGCAACCTGTCACGTAGCAAAGAGATGATTCTTTAAGGTCTTTTGACTCTGCTTCAAGCTTGTTGATCAATGCTTTAATTTCGTTGTCTTTATTTAGCGCGCCATCTCCACCTAAGGTGAAGAACGTATTGTCCCTCCAGATGTAGGCAAGTGTCGAAAAGGCGATTTTATCTATCGCTGAGCCGTCAAGCCCTTCGCCCTGTATGCGAATGTGGTTATACTTTAAAAGTTGTGTATTGTTAGGTAGGATTTCTCGTTCCGCAGATTGTATTTTGTTAGTGATATTTTTTTCATATATTGATGTCCATTCCTTTTCGGCAGCGTGTATAGCTCGAGCCTTTAAATAGTCAGGCTGGATTTTTATGGGTACACCACTAACCACTAAGTTTGCCTCCACCATTTTGGCACTAGCCGGCAAGCTAATTACGTAACGTCCAGTTAAAAATTTTTTCATGTCCGTCTTTCTGTCGGAAATCATTTCCTGCTGCTCCTTACATGTGTTTAATGTCGTAAATAATAGCGCTAGTAAAAACATTGAAAATAGGATTAGTATGTTTTTTTTGCTTCTTTCCGTATTGAGCTTTAACATAAATTTTGAGCTTCTTTAGCGATTTTATCTGGGATTTCCCGTTTTTTCCGATTAGTTAAATGTCTTCGTTGTATATCTTGTAGTCGGTTATAACTTTAGAACTTGCAGGAAGCTCTAGTTTGAATCTTCCAAAGTAATGCGCATCCCATTTTTCGGTAGTTATGTAGTTTTTTCCGCACTCTTGAGCTAAGGTTGGCTCGCTATGAATAGTAATTAATATTGCCGAAAATACGCACAATTTTATGAATTTGAATAGGCTTTTCATGTGTTATCGGTATTCTAAGTCTTAGCGGATTTTTAGAGTTTATTCGGATGGAAAGACTCAAGCAAATTGTTCCAAGATGAGAGAAATTCTTCTTCAGTCAAAACTTTTTGTGATCGGCTTGGGAAACTAGGGGCGATGTCAGGTAAATGATCGGAGGTGAACGAGTAAGTCGCGGTTATCCTGATTTCTGGTTTCTGAACGTCTTCCGGCATGCCGGGGTAGTACCACATACCGGTGATTTCAGTTAGGTACGTGCCATTCAGCTTTTGAGTTGTGCCTTCAATAATCTCTTCTCCATTAAAATCGCGTATCACTCTACTGGAGTTTTTAAATTTTTTGATTCTATTGTCTGAGTCACTGAGCCATTTTAACGCGCCAGGTAATTCCAAGTCAGGGACGCTTGGCGTCCGATCAGAAAGTGGAAGGTTAGGTTCGCCTTGGTAGGTGTCAATGTTGAATCCGATATTAAATCCCTTGATGTTAGTGTCTTCAAAAGAAACACTTACGGACTCACGTTCATTTTCGTTACCTTCAATACAGCCTTTGACAAAACAAAACCCGCTATTCCTATCATCTGATACATCAAAGCGTGACATTAAGAAAGCAATGCGAGATGGATCTTCTAAAGTGCGCTCTCCGCCTACCTCCAGCAGTATATTTTTTTTCCACACAAATCCTAGAGAGCTGTTTGAAATCTCGTTCATCGGTTTACCATAGACATCAACACCTGTCACGCGTTTGTGATTATATGCAATCATCCACGCAGTGTCCGATGGGCGTGATATCTCCGCTGGCTTTTCTATAGTTTTACGGCCTGTCTCATTATTCTTTATCGCCGCCAATGAACTGTCGACTAATCGTTCTGTACGCGGTTTTATATAATCAAAGTATACCTTTATAGGAATGCCATTCTTGTTGAGTGCAACATCAGCGAGCTTCATGCTCTCTGGTATCTCAACACTGTAGCGAGCGATGGCCGCGGAATATGTTTTGGTATTTTTGGCGGTTCGCATTTTTGCGAGTTCCTCTTTGTAAAATAGCATAAAAATAATTGATAGGCTGATGGCAAAGCCGAGTGCTATGATTACATAGTTCTTTTTAGGTTGCGCGGTCAACATAGCTTTTTGCTCTTTTAGCTATATTTATTATAGAGTGTACGGTTACTGCTCTGACTGTTTGGTTATCATATGATGTGCCGTGGGCGAAACCTTTAAGCATTGCAGAAAATTTTACGTGAGCAGTAGGCGCTTGTCCGGACAGTGTTGACACCGTTCCATCGCCGCCCTCATCTTGCTTGCCCATGTGGGCACGGTAAGCATCCCCAGCATAATCTGCGCCGATTACGCCTTGCCCATTAAACGTGCTATAGGCTATGTTCCCTGCAGTTTCAAGATTTCTCACGACTAAGCTATTACTGCCAGTATCAGAATTTAATTCTAGACTTGGAGTCTGCTGTTGATTCAGTTTTGATGCCCAAATCATGGCGTTATTTTTTAATGGAGTAATTATCCAGGTTATTTTATTCCAGGCTGGTTGTTTTCTATCTGCTCCAAAATGCACATAAGTTGGGTTAAAGTAGTAGTTTTCGAGTTCCGCATGGAACTCTTTTGCTGTCATAAGATCCGTAATATATTGTTTCCAGGGTCTATAAGATAAGGATTCATTAGGCGCTACCACTTGTTAGGGATAGCATAAATCTCGTTATAAGGATCGTTGTTTTTAGTGATTGCATTAGTAAGCCACCAGTATTATTTTCCCACCGTGCTGATAGCCAATTGTTACCATATAAATGATTAGTCAAAAGCTGTAGCGGTCCTGGAGACGCAAATATTGGGGTCACTTCTACAGCGTTTGCACCGATCGCCAAGCGGCCTGCGATATCTTCCCATCCCGCACGCACCCTGTAATAAGCCGTTCCTGCGCCGATAGCAGGTTGAACACCATGTACAATACCCATAATATTATGTGGGTTTTCTTTGCACACATTCTTGCTACTAACCCACCCATTGAATGAGTTACTATGATTACTTTTTCACATGTATATTTAAGACGAGTCTTGCAGTCGTTCAATACGAAATTTATATAACTCTCAAGATTCTTTGCGGAGTCTTCGTTGCTTTTTAACCAGTTATAGCCGCATGGACTTTTCTAGGTTAAGGAATGAGGCAATCTTACGTCAGCAACTGGGGCAGTCCAAGATCAGCGTCCACACATATCATGATAGACATTCATTTCAAAAAACGCCTGATCAAGGCTGCCGCTGCTAAAGCTAACGTCGCATATACGCAAGACTCACTTATGCTCAGCATCGTCTCTAGCATTTCCCGACCCTCGGCACTACCTCCGGAACCGCTGATTGCGCCAGCAGTGCCTCCCATAAAGACAGCCCCTGAAGCAATACACAGGGTGAGGAACGCGCAGGCCATTTTTAATAGTGTACCGGCAGTCAATACGTTTAAAATGCCCCCTTTTTTGTTTGACCTGATGACCCAGAAAATGACGTAGCCGATGTACAGCAATCCAAAAGAAACACTAGCGAACAGAAATAATGGAAACATGGTATTCACCTCACGTATATATTTTTTCTTGGTCGTACGCGCCACGTCGCTTACGTCTGTTAGCACCCATTAGAAATCGCATGATGGTTTTTCAATTTTTCGGCAAGGGTAGGCCCGTCGCGGGGTCCAGGTTTTTTTCTTTGCTCAGCCGTTGAATCAATGCGTCGTCAGGATTGTTAGGAACTGCTTTTGCGGTACGTTCTTTTTGCCATTGAAAGGTTCCATCCCAAGCGGGAAGTTTGGCAGGGGGGAGCGGAACTATAGAGTCAATATCTGGGACTTTGGGACTCAGTTGTTCGTTTTGCTCAAGGAAATTATTAATAGCAGCATACCTTTTTGTCCGCTCTTCGTCAGCAGTTAATTTCATGTAGTAAAGGTCATCCGTTGATGATGGACCTTTAAACGCCTCAGCAAGTCTTCTAGCTGAGGTAGCATCACCCGATTTTGCGCCTTGATGATATGCACTAACGGTTTCTTCATATTTTTTTCTTACACGCAAAAAACCCGCCAATTCACGTGCCGCTTGTGTATGGCCTTGGTAGGCCGCGCAGCGTCGCATTTGGACCATGACATCCTTGGGACCTGTCATTCTACCTAGTAATTTTGCTATATAGAATTGTGCATCAGGACTTCCCATATCCGCTGCTTTTCGAAAATATGCATTAGCTTTTTCATTGTCCTGCTCAACGCCGTAACCTGCTTCAAGATAATGCGCCATATCGTAGTAGGCACCGGGAACGCCCAGTGCCATATACTGCTCAACCAGATCAATAGTTTCCTTTTGAGCATTTGGAGAGCGGGCGAGGCCTTCAGAAATCAGCGCTTGCAAATTGGTAGCCGCCTTATAGTGTCCGTTAGCAGCGGCTATTCGGTAATATCGAGCGGCTTCGTTGAAATCCTTGGGACCCTCTTTTTGCTGAAGGTAGAGACCATATTTATAGATAACATCCACCTCTTGGCTAATGGGGGGGAGTGCATCTGCCTGTCGGTGGCATTCAAAGGCGAGGTTTTCCTGAATGATATCTTGTTCATTTTTATTTGACATGGCATTAATCTCAGGTATCACGAATAAATAAAGTAGGATGGGCAGGGAGTAAGCTATTAAGTTGTGCATGATCTAGTCCATGTTCGTACGCGCGTCGCTGTCTCGATAAAACTCGACAAGCGAAACTATTGGCGATAACTTTTCTTTTACTTCTGGGTCGTTATTGCCTTCTCGTCGGTTATTGTTCTCTTCGAGCATATCTAGCCACTTGCTAAAAGCAACCGCTACATCGTCCTGCCCACCTTTATTATCCGTATGTATATTCCATAGCTCCTGGCGAAGCTTCTTGGACAGACCTGGATGTTCGTGACAGATATTCAGCTCACTGTCAACCTCCATGCTTCGTATGTTGATATTCGCAGAACCAAGCGTTGTGAAGACGTCATCAATGATGGCTAGCTTGCTATGAATATAAACCGGCATCCAGTTTCCTGGTGGGGAGTCGGGAGCTACCAGCGTACATATGTGAATTTTTAGCCCTCGGATGGGGATCGGTACAATATTCTCTTCTTTTGCAGAGGGCATTGCATGTTCTAGTTTTTCTTGATGTTCCTGCGCCTCATCCAATTTGGCCTGTCGATCTGCCTTTAATTTCTCAAGCGCTGTGGGGCTTAAGCGCATCCGAGGGTCGCTCAGACGAGCAAGGGATTGTCGCGCATTGATTGTTTCAATTTTCGCAGCTTCCAGCTCGTGATCCAGCGCCTCGTTTCTTTCTATTCTGGATACACTGGGCAGCACATTTTTTTTTCCTAAACTGTCTAGCATTCTATAAGTGTTCATAGTGCCTGGTCCTATTCCTTCATCGTTAGAGTTCGTGACGACGAACAGATGAACCGCCCCATGCTTGTCAGGATCACGTCCTCCTTTGATTTGGTCTTGCACCGACTTTTTGATAGCCGCGGCGAGAGGTTCCCATCGAAAATACTGATTTTCTAAATATATATAGCTAGTGACATTGTTCACAGCATTCAAATAAAGCTGTTTAATGTCATGAACACCTTCTTGGCTTTGAGTCCTCAGTATTTGCGCCATGACTGGTGTTCCTGCCACTGAGTTAAGCCTTAACTCGGCAGCTAATGCCTTTCGTGACAAAAGCAAGTCGATACTCGTTTGTCGTTTCCATGCGTCGCAAAAATTGTGGTTCAAGTGTTCCAGTATTGGACCGGTTACCATGCTCGAGATATCCTGTCTCGGAGTTGCACCATTCCTGCCAAATCGGGCATGCATTCTAACATAACTGTGTCTGTCCTTATCCCAGTAAGCATCTAGCGTGTTATGACCCATAACAAAGCCTACTGCTCTCTCTGGCTTTTCGTAATCAACCAATACTACTTTTTGATGATGGGTTGGCCAAGCAGCCATCACTGCCGTGCTCTGCAGTTTGTTGTTTGTGGTGTTTTTCTTGTCAGTGCTGTGAATTGCCAACTGCCATATGATTTCTGCGCGATCTTTGGCATTAAAGTCGCGCGTTGCAAATTCAATATTTTTCAGATATGAACTTTCGTCTCTCGATGGTATCCGCATTTTTTCCAGAGCGACACGCTCAAGCATACCTTGGTTCGTCTTGTTCAATTGCTTAACTTTTCCGTACCACTGTTTATCGTAATCCTCTTGAGCGTCGTTGCGGTTTTGCTTGCCTTTTTCAAAGTAACTTATAGTGTTGTTTCCGGGTGTCGGATTTTCTTGAGTTTGCGCCACATGCGTTTTGTCATACCAGCACAAGATTCGAACCTTTACACCTTCCAGTCCTTTTTTAATTAATAAGTCACCGATGCAAAGCTCACCTGCGCTTCCGGTTCTTTTAAAATACATGGACGGCTGAAACCCCCAACAAACATAGTCAATGCTCACTTTCGCCGCCATTATTGACTTGTAGAGCGCGCCAAATGCTCGCTCTCCGTTTACTAGAGGTCTAAAAGTTGCAGGAACTGGATGATACTCAGTACGTTGCAAAAACCAAGGTAGGTTCAAATTGGCCGAGTTCTTTTTACAGATTGCTATCGGAGTGGTGATTGAATTAGACGATGTCATTTATTAAATCTCCGGCTCTGACATTGAGTTATTTAGAAGTGCGTAGTTCGCCCGAAAATCACTTCGACTTCCGGGCTGTGTAACGTCAGGATGTGTATTACTTTCGTGGCGATGAAACCCGCTATTGGCGAGTTCAGCATTCGACTCCTCACCTTGGTACTGCCCGCCTACAGGTATTGCATAACGAAGGCCATTCGCTAACTCGACAGTGTAATCACTGGTAGAGGGATGGTGATCCACCTCCACTATTCCGGTTTTGTCCATCACGCCCTGTTTGACCACCGCCCCTCCGGCAAGAAGCTTATAAGGCATGCCCGCCCACGCGTTAGAGCCTCCTGCATTGGATTGCCCTGCGTAAAACGAAAGGGATTGGGTTACAGAGGATTCTGGCCAGCCAGGGTTATCACGATTAAGCTGGGCTGGCCCGCTAAAAGTCTTCTTCGCCCCTTTGACATCAATCGTCCCCGGCGCGTGAATCTCGATGTTGCCGTCCTTGATGCGGATGTAGCCACCACCGCTGGTAAGCAATATGCCGTCCTGGGCGGCGATCTCTATTCCGGCGGCGGTCGAGGTAATCATCACCTTCTGTTGCGCGGTCAGTTCCATCGCATCACTTTGCGCTTGCAACTCGATCTTGCCCTTGGCTGCAAACAGCTTCGCTCCCGCATTCTGCGCGAACAGGCTGATGCTTTGCGCGACGCTGGCGAGCAGGGATTTGCCGCTGGCGATGCTGACGTCTTCGCCGGTGCTCAGGGTCAGGTGCTTGCCGCTGTGCAGGTGGGTGCTTTTCGGGGTCGCGGTGGCGATGTCGGCGGGGGACGATGCGATTAACAGCGGCTGCTGGTAACCCGGCGTTTTGCCACGTCCGCCGCTGCGGATTGCCCAGGCGGTGTCGCCGCCGTTGCGTTGTTGTTCGCCTGGGCCTTTGCTCGGGGCGCCGTCGTCGCTGCCGTAAGTCACGTCGGCATCGCTGTTGAGCTGGGTCAGGCTGTCCAGGCCTTCCTGCATGGGCAGGGCGTTGTGCTGTTGGGCGGTATCGGACAAGGTCTTGACGCGCTGTTCGCTGTTCTTCAGTTGTTGCTGCGCTTCGCTGGCATCGATCTGTGCGCCCTGCGCGCCGCTGCGTTTCCAGGTGCTGAGGTACAAACCCTGCTGGGCGCGCAGTGCGCCGTAGGCATCGGTGCGTAACTCGAAACCCGTGCCGCGCAGGCCGCCACGGTTATTACCGCGCTGGTCGATCAAATAGCCAAGGTTAAGCTGGGTATGCCCGTGGCTGCTGTGGATCTGGGTACGAACCTGGCCGGTGGAGTCGTCCATCACCCATTGGTTGAAGCCTCCGCCGCCGACTTCCTTGCTCTTGTAGCCCGCCATCAAACCGCTGGAGTGCCATGCGGGCTTGTGGCCGCCGTAGACTTGGCCCATGACCAGCGGCCGGTCGATGTCGTTGTCCAGGAAGGTGATGACCACCTCTTCACCGGCACGCGGCACATGCACACTGCCCCAGTCCGGGCCGCTGCTCGGTTGCATCATGCGCAGCCAGCAGGAACCCAGTTCGCCATCTTGGGAAAGGCGGTCCCAGTGAAAACGTACGCAGATCCGGTTCAAGGTGTCGGTAAACACTTCATGGCCACTGGGCGTGACGACCACGGCGGTCTGTTGGCCGAGGCTCTTAGGCTTGAAATGCTCCGACGGGCTGCGAAATGGAACGCTGTGCAACTGGCCTTCAAATCGGTTGAGGAAGAAACCATGGCTGCCGACGCCCATTGCATCGGCCACCGCTGCCACACCTGGCAACCCCGACGGCTCAGGGCGCACCGACCTGAACAGCGCGGCCAGACTGCCCGGCACTTCGCGTCTCTCCTTGGCCAGCGGCAGGTTGCTCTCGGCGAACATCTCGACTTCGATCAGCAAAAACTGGCGCTCTTCAGCCGCCTTGCGCTCGTAAAGCGGATGCTGGGTCAGCTCAAACCAGCGTCCGGCTTCCATCTGCCGCACGCCGCTTTGACCTTGCACACGACGCGCCTGCGATTCGCGCTGTTCGATCTGCACGCGGCTCAGCCATTCGCCCCGGTCCTGCTTCTGCCAGCCGTACTGACCCTGATACTCGTAACGCTCCAGCGCCTGTGGTGCTGAGGCGGCTTGCAAGGCAGGCATCACGGTTTCGCGGGGCTGGCCGTGGGCCAGGTAATCGACACTGCGCCAATGCAGTTTGCCGCTGAGCAACTGCGAGCCGCTGCTCCACTGGGTAATGCCGTCCTGTTTCTCGGTGGCGTTCTGCGTGTGAAAGCGAATACTCTGCGGCGCCAGCGCGGGCAGGGTATCGACGGTATCGGTAAAGACGATGCAATGCTTGTCTGCCGTATGTTCGACGTACCAGAAAAGACCTTCCTGCTCACACCAGCGCTGCACGAAGTTGGCGTCACTTTCATTGAACTGGGTAACGTAGGAGAGCGGGGCGTATTCACGTCGCAGGTCCAGGCGGTAGTTGCCCTTGGCCTGTTCGTACAGTGAGAAAACGGCTTCCAGAATGGTCGGCAGATTCTTGTCCTGCCAGATTCGGCAGTCGAGGCGGTATTCAAGCAGGCTGAACCAGGGCGCGAAGACCAGTTGCCAGTCATGCAGGCCGCCGTCATTGCCCAGATAGCGCACGCTCTCGACCAGGCCATGACGCTGCGCGGAAGAACCGTCATCACAGAGAATCGCCAGGCTGACGGGCTGGCCGATAAGTTTTTCAGGATCATATTCGGTGTCCTGCACCACCACGTCGAGGGTGTAGCGGGGCACACGCCCGATGCCCTCGACCCCATGCATGCGCAGCGCCTGGAGCTGATGCTCGCCCAGCGGCGTGGTGAGTTGCAGCAGGCGTCCGCTCTGGCTGAGTGGGGTGCCGAAGGTCAGGTCCATGGTGCATTTCTCCTTTGCTGCTTGAATCGGTTTGCGACGTATCTTCGGTTTAACCCGCTTCTACGGGAGGTTTGGCATCTATATAGTTTTCATCAATCTCGATACCCATTTTTTTCAGTTGTGCCTCTGTCTTTTGACGCTCTTTTGCCATTCGGGTTAATGTTGCGGGTAGCAGTTCTTTCCAGAGTTTACGGTCGTCGGCTTTCACAAATAGGGCGTAGAATTCTTCTTCTGATTTGAACGTCCATGAGAATAAGTAAGATCCACGGTTCTGTGGATCGTCTTGGCTATTTTCCCGTTGTACCATCAGGTCAAGGTATTCATGGCCGTTGTAAAACATCCAAATATTGGTCGTGGGCAGTGAGACCCACATCTCCTTGGTAAGTTTGAGGTTTGGGTCCATCCCGGGGCCTGTGCCAACAGATTTACCTAGTACTTCATCCAAGCTGTTAAACTTGCTGGCCTCTGAACCGGGTATTCTCGCTTCATTAGGCAGAATATAACGCTGCCATCCCGCAGCGTTTAGATTCTGTACTTGTTGATGAAAGTACGCTATTGCGTCTTCATGTTTCGCATTGGTTGGCACTCCTGCTACATACACGTCCATTTCTGTAATGAGCCCTGAGGGAGTGGTAACTATAGTGGTCGAGCTAACATTGTCTATCGCTAATGTGCTGGATGCTGAGTGCATCTTGACAGTGATCAGTTCAGAGGATTTGGATGGCACCACGAAGTGGTAGAGGCACATCGTATCATCACAGTCTTTTCGCAGTTTTACTGATGTTGAAGCCAGGACAGTCTCTATCGACCCTCCAAGAGAAAGTTCGATCTCACGACTTTTTGAATTCGTCTCCGAGGCCCCACACCCGGTCAGTAAAATGAAGACCATGGCCAGATACCTGGTCATAGCCGTTCACTCAATTCGCGCACGCACGAGACCTTCAACTGATTTTCACCCAGTGGCGTGGTGATTTGCAGCAGATGTCCGCTCTGGCCGAGGGCGGTGCGAACGCAAGGTCCATGGTGCATTTCTCCTTTTGCTACGTGAGTCGTTTTGCGACGGAATTTGATTCAATCAGTCTCTACGGGAGGTTTGGCATCTTTATAGTTTTCATCGATCTTGATGCCCATTTTTTTCAGCTGCGCCTCTGTCTTTTGGCGCTCTTTCCCCATTCGGGTTAATTCAGCAGGCAGGAGCTCTCTCCAGCGTTCACGGTCTTCGGCTCTCACGAATTCGGCGTAGAACTCACTTTCTGATTTGAACATCCATGTGAATAAGTAAGAGCCACGGTTCTGCGGGTCGTCTTCGCTGTTCTCGCGTTGTACCATCAAGTCAAGGTATTCATTGCCGTTGTAAAATCTCCACGGATCGAACATGCGCATCGAGACCCAGATCTGCTTGGAAAGCTTGAGGTTCGGGTCCATCCAGGGGCCTGTACCGACATTTTTACCTACCACTTCATTTAAGTTGGTAAATTTGCTGGCTTCTGCACCGGGTATTCTCGCTTCATTAGGAAAAATGTAACGCTGCCATCCCGCAGCGTCTAGATTCTGTACTTGTTGATAAAAGTACGCCATTGCGTCCTCATGCCGTGCGTTACTGGGCACACCCGCTGTATAAATGACAAATGAGGTGATAGCGCCTGAAGTCGTAGTGAATATTTGCAACCCCGACACCTTGTCCAGATGCAAGTTCTTTTTGCCCGAAATGATGTTTGCGGTGGGAAGGTTGACGGAAGCCGAAGGGAGATCGAAGTTGTAAGCACAAAAAGAAGAGTTACAATCCTTCGTCAATTTGATTGACGTCGATGACAGAGAGTCTTGGATGCTGCTGTCAAGCTTCAAATCAATTTTTAATTTATTGTCCATGTCCGGCTTCCCGCAGCTTGTTAAAAAAAATGCCATTAGTAACGTTACAAATCTAATCAACACGCTCACTCCATGTCGCAATAGTACTTATTATCTGCTCCATCTGAGCAGGGCGTTTGATCATCAATTTATGGTAGGTAACGGCGATTGTAGTTATGAATTTCATTCTGTCAGTCGGGTCATAGAGATCACCCTCTGTCATCACTGCCTCTGTCTGCGGGTCCCCCGTCTCACACTGGGTACTGAATGCAGCAAGTCGACGCGGGACGCCAAGATGGCCCTCGAGTAGGGCTTGGCTATCTAATAGCTTTCTGAATAACGTACTGTCGTATATTAGCGGCTGCAATATCTTCAGTTGTTCATGTTTGGCAATTTTTACCAGAGACTGAAACTTGTAAGTTTCACGCCCTGCACCTTCTGGTGTCTTTTCAATGAGCGATATCAGTTCAAAGCCTTCTCGCAGATAATCAGTCACTTTCAAGTTGTTTATCCTTGGCAGTGCATCATCAAACCACGGCAGTTCGGCAAAGTTTTGCTTGAACGCCGGGTAGCAGGCGTCGAGATTTCGATTTGTTATGCATTCATTGAATTGCTGTGGGTAATTGATATAAAACCAGTGCCAGACAAAAATATCCTGGAACAACCAGAAATTTCCTTTTCCTAAGTATTGCTTTGTCATTTCAAAAGCGGCTATTGCAACAGGGCTTGCATAACGCCATTTGGAAGTGCTGGAATAGTCCAGCGCACACATGACCTGTTTGCTTGCAAACGCCGCTAACCCTGTCCAGTAAAAACGTCCCTTTTGATCAGGCTGACCGTTGCGCTCCTGCTCCAGGTAAATACGTGCGTAATTACCTGCGATCCGCGCAGCCCGCGTACTGAAGTCCTTGAGCAGTTCGTACCTGGCTGGTTGCTTGTATTCAGCGCGGGTCTTTACGCACAAGCGCCTGACAGCCACTTGTTGGCCAAGTGTCCACATTTCAACACAACCTGGATTCAGGTCATTGACGGAGCAGGGTTTTGAATTGAGTCCAAAGTCTTCTTTCATGAATCTTTACTCTGTCCATCTTGTTCGATTCCAAGCGGGTCGGCGGTCTCATCGTCGGCCTGCGCCGTCGCCGTGCCCCTACTCACTAACCAGGCTTGTGTTTGAGTGGACGCGTACCTGTCGAACGCCAGAACTGATCCGTCTTGTGCTTTGGCGGCGTGAAAAGCAAGCGCAAGCGAAGTGAGCTGACGCGCACTCTTTCCTCGCTCGCCTGCCAATGACGCCTGGCCGGCAACGTGCTCCGACACTACAACGTGTGGCAGGTGGGTACCGACGTAATGAGAAAGCTGCTCGAGACGCCTGTCGTGAAGATGACCGTCGATGATGAGTGCCTGGATGTCGTTCGATGTAACACCACCCTGTTCGCAAAGGGCTTCTGCGAGCTGTTGCAGATCAGCGCTACTTTGCCTTGGCTGCAATGCACGTGGAGAGTGTTCGCGGGTCATTGCCGGATAGAGTTGCCAGGTATTTTCTTCGTCAGGGTTGGCATGGTCCACGCGCTGCAGGTGCACTATTGCAATGCTTTCACCGACCATGGTGTCGTTGGACAAAGCGCCAGCCCGGGTTTTTGTCGCCCAGGTGTCTATGCTGACGCATAGCAGGCCCGACGCGTCCGTATTGTTTTGAAGCGCCCAAGGCAACCATTCATCGAAGTCTAACGACGGACTGTCGAAACCCTCTCCAGGCAGGTAATCAAACGGCCAGATTTCTACGACTTTGTTCTCCCAGGCTGATGGGGAGACGTCCGTCGGCGCAAACAGGATGACCTTTGTGTTTTCCCAGTCGATGTTGGCTGTGAAATCGTCCCATTGTGCGAGCATGCCTTGAAGTAGCTGCAATGCCCGGGGCAACGTATCTATTTCCGGCTTGTGCTGGGGCAGACGAACGCGGCGCAGGTTATAACGGTGGCCCGATTGGCTGACCAGCCTGGGGTCGTGTTCAAAATCTCCGTTAACGGCTCCCAGCCATGTGCCTGACGCCGCTTGAGCCGGCTCCAGGTTCGGCAGCCACAGCCAGGCGTTGTCTATTTTGACGCGTGTCAGGTCGTAGTCCGCTGGTGGGCGCGCCGGAGGTGCCAGACGTTGTTCCTGTTCGCGTCGTTCGCCAATGACATCCCATAAAGAGCGATGGCCTTGTCCATAGGGCTTCAACATGCTGATGTCCTTAAAATATTCCACAGTCGCTGTTGGTGGCGATCAGACTTGAGCCACAGGCAGTTTTGTCGCCATGGCGGGCAATTGCTCTGCCATCCACCAGCGTTGAGGCGTCCCCAGTGGCGATTGCACAGACCCCGTGCGGGCACATGACCTTGTCGCCAACTCTGGCCACAAGTCGGCCATTGACCAGAGTAGTGGGTGACCCTTCAACGACGACGCCGGCCTTGTCGGTCGGATCGTTCAGCAAAATGATCGGGCGCATGTTGATACTCCTTGTGGTTGGCTGTCAGAACTTTCAATCGCGCTGCGGCAGAGTGCCCAGCACATCGCGAATGCCATCGACGACGCTACCGTCCTTGATCACGTCGCTCAGCCAGCTTTCCAGCGGCATATTGCCCCACTTGATGGCGCGCTCTACCAAGTAGGGCACCGGGCTATGTGGTTCTGTCTGTTTGAAGAATTGTGCGACGCCTTGCAACAAGGAAAACGCTTCGTCACGGGTTAGTGGCACGGTGCGCATGGGGGCGTTGGCTGCCGGGTTTTCGACTCGCGTTACGGGACGCTCGCTGACTGGTTCGACTTCAGCTTCATCTTTTTGTTGATTAGCGGGTGCTGCCACCTCGACACCCCGATCCTTAAGCAATCGTTCTACCAGTTGTCGGGCGTGGGTAAGTACGTCGTTGAGCGCAAGAAAGCTGGGTATGTCGCGCGCGAAGACGCTGTCGATGGTCGACTGCAATTGTTTGCAGGCAACCAGGCACTCACTCATTTCGGCGTACTTGCGGTTCAGGTGCTCGGTATCGGTAAGCACGACCGAGCGCTGGAACAATTCCGCGTTGATCTTGCCTTCCTCGAGCGCCTGATTCATCGCCGATGAGTTCTGTCGAGCCAGGTTTTCCACCTGTCGTGACTCATCATATTTGAACAGACTGTAGCCTTGCCCTTGCGTAATAGGCAGCGTGCGAACCACTGCTGCGAGGGTTGTATTGAGCCACCCCAAGCGAGCGGAGCGCTCTTCAGTGCCATCCTCCAAAGAGGGAAACAGTCCATCCCAGAAATCTTCCAGCAGGGCTTGAGCCACTGCCAGGGAAAAGCGGATACCGCGAAAATGATACTTGTGCGCCAGCCCTTCACCCAGCCAGGCTACCAGCATCAGATCCTTGCTTTGTTCTGTGATACCTGCAGCTGCCAGTTGCACAACTTGTTCCCAGTCGGCCTGTTTCAGATCGGTCTGCCAGTCGCCCTGAGTCAGGTAGTCGACATCGGCGCGGCGTGCCTCCTTGATCTGATCGAACAGGCTGGAAAAACTCAGGTCTTCGCCCGCACCGCCCTGGATGGGGGTGCGTAATGTGTCCAGCGATAGGTCGTCAAGGATGTCAGACATGGACGGCTCTGCATTCAAAGGTGAAAAGAGAAGGCCGCCGCGCCTTTTCAAGCGCGGGACCCTCGATTGGGCGGCCGAACAACTTCAGTCGCCCGAGGCCTTACTCAGGAGTAGACCTTGTTCAGCGAGCGGTCCCAGCCGCCAGCAACTTTACCGCCGCCTGCGCCATCGGAACGCTTCTGCTGGGTGTAGGCGATCTTGATGCGGGAGAAGTTGAACTTGATCTCTTCCATCGGCAGATCACTTTCAGCCTTGGTTTCACCAGCCACAGGCATGTTGCCCAGGAAGGTGACGGAAGAGATCACTACTTCTTCCAGTGTGATGGTCATGTAGGTCAGCTTGTCGCCGCCAGCACGGTTCAGGTTAAGAACAACTTCCTTGATGTGCTGGCCTTTGCAGCATGACTCGAAGGCTTTTGGAGAAGCCTTGTCAACGTACTTGATCACCGTGAAATCGCTCAGGTTAACGCGCTCGGAAGATGCGCCCCCAGACGAGCTGGCAGTAGCCGAGGTCGCCTGTGTAGCACCGTGCGTGTAGCTCAGGATTTCGATCCAGTCCTTGAACTTGTCGTCCAGACTTTCACCCGGGATACCGTCAATTTTGAGGAAAGCGTCAAATGCCATTTTTCATTTCTCCTTAAAAGGGCTTTCGTTGATCCACGTGTTGGATCGCCCTGTGTTTGACCCTGCCATTTGATGGCTGGGCCGTTTTGAAGCCATGCATGCCGAAGCAGGCGCACACATGACGATCGTTTTTATCTCGAGTGGGGCTCAGTTAAGCGCGCGCACCTCGATTTCCACTCGTCTGTTGGGCTCAAGGCAGTGAATCAGCTCGGCGCGCGGCATCTGCATGTCGCAATGCACCAAGGGCTTGTTGCTACCTTCGCCGACCGCTTCGACCAGCTCACTTGGCAGGCCTTTGCCTACCAGGTAGGTTTTGATGGTTTGCGCACGCTGTTTGGAAACCTGCAGGTTGCTCTGCGCGTCGCCAATCTGGTCGGCGTGACCCGTGATCACGATCTTGCCCACGTTCGGTGTGTTCAGCAGTTTCCCTGCGATGGCGCTCAACTGGCGTTGCCCGGCAAGCTCAAGGCTTTGAAAGTCCGCGCGGCCAAATGCGAACAGGGTGTCGGACTCCAGCGTGATGGTTTCGATAGCGCGCAACGACTGTGAGAGCAGGCTATTTATGTAATTGCGCGAGCTGGAGATCAAGAATGCATTGTTGAGAATGCGTGGTACGTCAAGCTCACGGATCTGATCGCTATAGAACGCTATCTGACGCCCGGCAAACTGATAGTCATCGACCTCACCGGCCGCTTGCGCGGACATGCCGTTGGCGCGGGGTACCTGTTTGTAGATCGCCGGATACCAGTAGTCCGGAATACGCGCTTTGAGTACTGCGGGATCGGCTTGCTCTCGTTGTGCCTTGGACAGCATCAGATAAGTGTCGAGCGTGGTTTTGCCAAAAGTAGCAACAGACTGGGCACGGTTATCCACCGGCAGCGCGCGGGGTTCGACGCTGTCGATTCCGGTGACTGTTGTCAGTGTCGGAGCATTGCGCTGATATATCTTGATACTGCTCAACAGGTAGAGCGAGCGGGTCAGGTTATCAGCGGTCGGCTTGAGCATTACGCTTTCAAGACGTGCGAAATATCGCTGGCGTACAAATGGCTCTATGTCATAACCCTTGTATAGCCCCAAACGCATACTCAAAGGCACTCCGCCGCCATGATGGCGAGCATAGAGGTCTGCCGCAGTCTGTCGCAGTTGATCCAGCGTCTGCCACTGGGTGTATTGGCCATTGGTTTGTTCGTCTTTTTGCTGCCCTGCGGCCAAACCGCTGGAGATTGTCTGGATAGCTGTTTTGTTGTTGCTATACGAAACTCCCCAGCCTGCGCAGAGAAGCAGGCCTGCCAATGTGGCTGCACCGACCCATATGCTTTTGCGCCGTGTTTCGCTGCGATTGCTGGTGTACAGCGCCACAAGATGTTGATCAGGAATAATGACTTTCTGGAACAGGCTATTGATGAAAATAGGTTGCGCCTGAGCAGATACAGGCAGCTCGGCTGACGAGTCCTCCAGCGCGAAGCGCTCGGTGACATGCCGTGCATACAATCCTTGGGTGGCCTTGTCAGCGTCGAGAGCGCTGGTGAAATAGAAGCCGCGGAGCAGCTCTGCACTCTGATACGGGTTCGCTCTGAGCAAGTCGGTAACGAAAGTCTCAAGCAATGGTTTGAGCGCTGTCAGTTCCAGAGGGAAGCGATACGCCGCCGGGTCCTGTCTGGTCAGCTGAATGTCCTGTTGCACCAATTGCTGATCGGCAATTTGCTGCCAATGGTCTACCAATTCGCCCATTGCCGCGGTGAAGCGCTTGGCCCAATCGGACTGCCTGAAACCTTCGTGAGCAAACGTCTTGCCCATTACTTCGCCACGAGTCTGGTTATCGAGCTGACGATAGAAGTGAGTGAAGCCTGGTATCAGGTCGCATTTGGTGAACACCAGATAGATAGGCAGGCGCAGCTCAAGCAGATCATGCGCTTCCTGAATGCGTTCGCGCAGGCGCTTGGCAAGACGATCGAGGCTGTCGGGCGTTGACTTCAGAACATCTTCTACACTCACTGCGACGATTAGGCCGTTAAGCGGGCGCCGTTGCCTGTGTTGTCGAAGCAGACTTAAAAACGCACGCCATTTGCCAGCCTCTTCCTGGTTATCCATATAGCGGCCGGCAGTGTCCAGTAACACTGCTTCAGAACTGAAAAACCAGTCACAGTTGCGAGTGCCGCCTAGTCCTGCGACGCGTGCGCCTTCGCGCTCCGCATAGGGAAAATTCAATCCGGACTGATACAGCATGGTGCTTTTGCCGGACGCGGGCTGGCCGATTACCAAGTACCAAGGCAGGGCATAGAGTGCGTCTTTACTGGATGCGTTCTTCCCTGAATTGCCCTGCAGGCGCTCGATGCTTTGCAGCAGGCGCTCGCGTAGCAGGCTGACTTCCTCGCGATCCTGCGGGCTGGAATTCAACACGGCCTGATCGGCGTCATCACGTAGCAGCGCTTCAAGGTCGTGGCGAGGTGCGTGGCTTCGTCCCATAAAAAGGACATAACCAGCCGATAGCAACAGAAACACTCCTATCCCGGCCAACAGGCTGTGAAGGGAAGAAAACCCCATCGCTACACCGATCGACCACACCAGGAAGATGGCCAGGAAGAATGCAATCCCCAGAACATATGGCTGGTACTTGAGAAAGTAATATTTGAGCCTGTTCATCAATACTGTTCATCCCGAGCGCCTATAAAGCGCTCAATAAAGTCGTTCAATGCGAGGTGATCGGCAGGCAACAACAGGGCGGTTGCAGATGCAGGTTCCGGTAGAGGGTCCAGCAGGTTGTAGCGATCCTCGGGTGCCGCAATACCGGTAAGCATCCGATACATTTCACTATTCCCCCGCGACGGAAAGCACAGCAGTCCCGGACGCATAAAGCTGTCTACCAGCACGCTGACATCCGGCATGCCCGTTTTGCCGCGCAGACGTGATAGAAATGTGCACCACAAGTCAGCCATCGGGCGCTTCAGACCGCTCTCTGCTGGCAGAGGCAGGCTTATTGCGGGCGGCTCATTGTTCCTCATGGCCGTGCGCAGTTTGTAAAGGCTGGCCAGCCCCGACTGGGTACCGAACTCCGGATAGCTATGTCGCAGTGGCCGCGACACATCACGCAGGTTAAAGTCCATAAGAAACTTGTCATGCACACGTCGATAGAGATCCAGATCGTTGGCGGTCCACAGACGCATGGTTCTGAGTCGAGCAAAAATCTGTTCTATATCCGCTCCTTGCGCGCCCTGCATGAGAAGCGGTTTGATCTGCCCGGCGAACAATTCGCACAATGTGTGCGGATTGATGAACGGGTCGCTCGAATCCACCTTTATGCTTTGAAACACCATAAATGGATAACGTCTGCCGCTGGCGTCCTGCGAGCTTATGAATCCACCCAGCAGCCACTGTCCATTGCGACTGCGGTATGAGAAAAAACACACGGGCAACTCGTCAAACAATTCCCGCCAATCCTCACGCGTCTGCATGCGTCCCAGACTGTTTTGTAGCCACAGATCGAACTCACATACCTCAGGCATGGCTCCGTTCAAACTGACGAAGTCGGCACTCGCGGGCACTTTGCCAAAACATCCGATCATCAGCCTGTGCCCCCTCTGCGATGGCTTGCCATAGTCAGTTTTTCTGTCCGGAGTCGTTAAGCACGCTTAATGATTTGACCTGTGCCAGGTCAGTCATCTTCACACCCCCATAGTTACGAACGACCAGGCTTACCGGCCCGGCGGCCGACTGCCAGTTGAAACGTTGCTGAACCGTGTCCAGATCGGTGACGCGAGCACTGTCGTTCATCTTCAACAAGCCCCACCGGCCTGGGTAGTCGAAAACAGTGATGCGCTGGCCTTCCAGAGTTACTACTTCCAACCGTGCTCCAGGCGCATTGGTTGTGCCCGGCCAGGAAAACCTGTTCCAACTGGTGCGACCGTTTCGATAATGCTGTTCTTGCCCATCAAGGGTAAAAATGATGTCGGTGTAACGAGCTGACGGCTCCAGCATGATTTCGAAGCCATTTTCACGATCAGACAGACTTGCGATGACCTGTCCGACGGAACTGGCTTTGTCGATGCTGTCGATCATCCGCGTATTGACCAGTGGAGCAGGGCTAGTTCCTGTGCCCATGCCCAAGCCTTCCCCTCCAGCCAGGTTGCCGATTTCGTTGCGCTTGAATGCTGGCAAAATACCGGTTTCGGGGTCAACGAATCGCTGTAAATCCTTGACTGAAGCCTCATTCTCACTGCCAGCCACGATGGGGTAACGGTAGGCCATGACTTGTGTCCAGGGACGAGCGACATCCTGCGACCATGCCTTTGCAATCTGTTGTCCAGCTGGGTCGCGCAGCGTTTCCCACGCATATTGCAGTGGCGAGTTGAACAGACGTTGCAATGAACTCGACAGACCGCCTTCACTAGTGTCGACGCTGGTCTCAATGTAATTGCGCACCTGCGTGACTTCAGACGGCTGACCTTCCAGAGTTTCACTGATCAACAGCTTGCTGTTCTTGCCTACGTCTTGCGATCGTTGAATATTGGTCAGACGTACTTTGAGCTTGCGCAACGCTGCCAGATACCGGTCCATAACCGTGCTGTCCGCGCCCTCAGCATTTTGCGTGGCGAACAGGCGTGCGACGGGTTCGAAGCGTTTTGCCAGACTCCCGTCGTCGACACGGGGCAATGTCACTACCAGGCTTTCGGCTTGCTCGCTCTGGGTACTGAAGGTGCCTTTGATTCCACTCCAGAGTCCGTCATCCGCTTTATTCTGTGAAGCGGTCGAGTTGGCTTTGGGCAAGTCCCAGATGGTGTTCTGATTCACCGTGTGTAGCAGGCTTTTTACCGGTGAGTTCTGTACGTCACTGAGCACTGATAGGCGCTCGGTAGCATTAGCCATGTCATTGAAATGACGTACGCCCACACCTCTTAGCATCCGGTACCAAGCCTCTGCATAATCGGCCTTGTAGCGAGCCATCAGTTCACGAACGAAGTTGGCTTTCTGAACCATGCCATTACTCCCTTCGCTATCCAGTACCCAGTCGCTGTCGTTTCGCAGATTGCCTGACAGCAACTTGATCAACTCGGGTTGCATGAACTCCTCCCAACCCTGCCGGGTGTAGATGGCAGGCACAGCCTCCGCCGAAAACAACTGATCGCGTCCCGCTGCGGGCACCATGTCCGATAGCGTAAGCGACGGGAACTGACGGCTCGACTCCAGCTGAAGGCGCAGATACTCACGGTCCACAAGTGAGCTCGCGATCATAAACGAACGCAGGCTCTGGCGCGTTTCAGTCACCAGCTGCTCGTTACGACGTAGAGCAGGCGCGGTGCCTTGTTGCAGGTAGCGCACGTACATGGCGGTATTGGCTTCAATCAGTGCTGGACTGATCTCCTGGCCCTCTGCCTGTGCCGCCAGTGCCCAGGCTTGAGGAAGTTCATCAGCAACGAATTCGGCATCGCGGTGTTCATCCGGGCGCGACAGAATCAAGTAAAGTTTAAGTGCGCTGTAAGCCTTGATCACTGAAGACACTTGTTGCTCTGTCAGCCGGCTGAGACTGTCTTCCGACAGTGACAACCCGGCAGTCAGTGCGGTGTCTTCGGCAAGATCCGTAGTTGATTCGGATTTGGCGTTATCGCGAAGAGCATCCAGCGTTCTGCGACGTCCGGCTTCACCTGCTTCGTTGATTCCCGAGCGTAGCTGTCCGGTCAGATCTGCGCTGTTACGCGGAAGTCTGACAGCCGCTGTCAGCGCGCTGATGCTCGGTGTTTTTGCCGGTTTTTTTAGCGGGGACTTGGTCGAGCGACGTTTGTCGGTCGGCGCCAGTGGGCTCCGATCCACTGTCTGGGCAAACTGGTTAAGCTCGCGCAGTTGCACCTGCAAGTACTTGCCAATAGGCTCCAGCGCTTGGGTGCGTAGCTGCTGTAGGTACGCCTCACGTAGCGGGAGCAGCAGATCATCGCCGCTGTAAAGGCCTGCGCCTAAAGCGAAGGGTACGCCGTGATTGCCGTATCCTTCGAACTCACTAAGGTAAACACGCAATGTTTCCATCGCCTGCCCTGAGCGCAACCGATTTGACCGATCGGGTGCAGTCTCAAGCTGTGTCAATTCGTTTGCGATGCCCGCCAGCATTTCACGGTTTTTGTTATAAGAAACCGCCTCCCACGCTATCAAGCCTATACCTGCCAAAGCCGCTATCGCGATCAATGCAGGGGTCAAAGATCGTGTACGACCCAAGCGTGAGTAGTAAAGGCTCAGGTTGCGATCCGGGAACACCACCTGACGAAATGTCTCAGTAATGAAGTAGCTCTTGTCGCCTGTCTTTCTACGTGTATCGCTGTGTATTGGATGCTCTTTGGGCTCAAGCGCGTAGTAATCTCCAAGAGCATCCTCATAGACAGGTGGCAACTGCTCATCTGTCTGCAGGGCGCTGGTGAAATAGACCCCTCGCACGATGGGAGGCGTATGCCCTTGCGCTGAGCGTTCAAACTGGTCAAGAAAACCGGATATAACGGTCGACAGCTCGGCAAAGTAATTGGGAAATTGCAGCAGCTCGGCGCTGGCGGTTTTGCTCCCGATAATGAGCTGAGTATCCACGTGGTGTCGCACGCTCTCCAGCAAATGGGCAAACTTGGCTTCCATGACTGCTCGCAGGCCTTTGGCGCGCACATCCGACAAGGCGAACGTCATGCCCAGAGGCTGCTGGCGTTGTGCAGTGTCCATACCGTCGAAAGCCTGGTTGAAGCCTGGTAGCAGATCTGTCTTGCTGAGCATCAGATAAAGCGGAGGGTTGACGCCCAAGCACTCGCTGTATTCATCGATACGAGAAACCAGACGGGCAGCCAGGGCTTCGCGTTCGGCCAACGTGGCAGAGACAATCTCTGGGAGGCTCACCACCAGAATCAACCCGTTAACGGCGGGTTTGGCGCGTTGTTTGCGCAGTAGCTTGAGGAACGAGGCGAATTCGCTGGCTGACTGGTCGTCGCGCAAGTAACGGCCCGCAGTATCAATCAAGACTGCGTCAGGACTGAAATACCAGTCGCAGTGCTGAGTCCCGCTGTCCATGCCGCTCGCCTGAGCACCGGCAATGGTCGCTGACAGACCTGAACGTGTCAGTAGCGAGGTTTTGCCCGATGCTGACATGCCGACGACCAGATACCATGGCAGATCAGAAAGCGCAGATGCTCCTCCGCCACCCGCAGAGCGCGATGAGCGCAGCATCGATATCGCGTGTTTGAGGCGCTCGCGCAGTACGTGTTGGTCACGAAACTCGCCCTCGGCTCCTAGCGACCTGTCTACTTCAAGTTGCACCAGGCTTTCGATGTTCTGTTCGGCGCGAATTCTGCGGTACTGACGCAGCACAATAAGCAGCAGGCAGAAGGCGCTGATCAGCGCCATCGCTACGTAAATGTTTTCCCGCGTGAAATTCCAGCGCGGGAGTGCCAACCAGCAGGCGAGTAAACCGACGGTCCACAGGAGTGCCAGTGCAAACCAGAAATTTTTCAAACAACGCAATAATGCTTTCATGTCTTCCTGACCGGATCCGTAACTGAATTAAACGCCGAACAGCTGACGGACCTGTTCGGCCAGTGCTGCCACCTCTTTGCCCAGAAGCCAGTCCAGGGTCAGGTAAACGGCACCGCATATCAGTGCGATGAGTACCAGGTAGAGCCATAAGGGGACTTCATAACGGAACATCTGAGACACTTGGTCGGGCAGTGCCCAATCAGGGGAAAGCGCCTTGCGTGGGGTTCGGTAACGAGCGATGTCCTGCCCCAGGGTATTGGCGACGTAACGAAGTTGATCTTTTTTCTCGAGGCTGTATTTGCCTTCAAAGCCCAGTGCCAGGCACAGGTGATAAACCTCTAGGACATCAAGGTTGCGCTTCACGTCGGTACGTAGTGTCTCGAGTTTCTCGAAGAAACCCTGACCAGCCAAATGCACACCAAAATACTGAAATTGCAGTGGATTAACTTCAATCTGATTGCGTATTTCACTCTGTCCGGCATTCAGGACGCTTTCATCCAGAAACGCACATAGCGCGTATTGCGCATCCCTGACCTGTTCGACGCTGTAGTTGGCGCGACGCGCATCCCGCTCAAGCGCGGGAAAGAATTCGTCTACGCTGGCACGCAGCCTGGAGACGTCGCGTACCTTGCTTCCGCGACGGATCATCAGCGCCATGGTCATGAAGTCCTTGACCATATCCTTGAGTGTCAGTGTTTGCGCTGGGGCAGTAACGCCGCCTTGCATCACGGCATCATTCATTTGAGCACCGCCATCAGTTCAAGCTTGAGATTTTTAAATGCGCTGGGTACATAGAACGCGATGGCGTTAGCTTTCATCATGCGTTCGTAGACCCGGCCATGGGGTTCGATCGAGAAGTATTGATTGTCCAGACGAACGGGAATGGCATTTGGGGTTCGCACGCAGTGACTGAGCGACGCCCCCGGCATTGCCGTGTTGACCACTACTTCAATGTCTTCCGGCGAGCCGACCTTGAAGGCACGTGGTACCAGTTCAAGAACCTGAGCACCTGGCATGTCTGCATGAACCGCAATGTAAAAGTCAGCCTCACTCAAGCGTGGATCGTTCAGGCGGCCCACAAAATAGGACGTACGAGTCTGTTCGAGGCTGATCGGAATATATTGGTTGGGCACAACACTGTTGAGCAGTTCGCGAACCAGCCTGTCGAGCTTTATCATCGAAGCGGCGGGATCATGATGATCGTAGGCAGGGATGTCATTGAGCTGCGCACTCAGGGAAAAAGTCAGCAGACTGCCCGCAAGCTCAGCCAGAAAGCGATACAGTTGCTCCGGATGCAGCCTCGGGTGCTGAAGCAGGTGAGCAAGACCCGGATACGCGCGATTGACGGTATATAACAGCCAGAACAGGCTGACATCGCTAGACCCGAATTCAGCGATCTGGTCAGCTCTTTCCCGGCGGCGACCAGACAGTGTTTCGCTCTTGCTCTGCAGAAGTGCGAGCAAGCGCTGGGCAATTTTCAGCAACGTCTCATGCGACCCGATGTGCAGGGCAGGATGAATGAACTGAGTATCCAGGCTAAATCCATTAATGTTATTGCGCTGTAACAAGGTCAGAGGGCAATAGCTGTAGCCATCGAGTGAATCACCATCGATCAGCAGCACCACATTGAGTCGCAGGCTGGTGATTTCGTTTTCCAGCTCGCCTTCGTTGATATCAGGCAACATATCAAAGGCTTTACGGTATCGACGCGCACCTTTGCGCTCTTCGCCTTCGTCGAGGTAATTGGCGCTGTACGGTTCGGCCAATTTCAACGCCGCATACACCTTCAGCTCCGAACCGTGCTGCACATCTTTCAAATCGCGCGCAGCAGGCAGGGGGTCGTGTTGCGGTGCGTCAAAAAGCGAGCCGTCCGGGAAAACCATCTGTAGCCGCTTGAGTTGCAGCACTCCGTTGACCAAGGCTTGCTCATCCACCTCCAGAAGCTGCACGCCCCAATGAAATGGTGACGAGCGCAGCGTCGCCTGAGCCAGCTGGTTCTGGTGGAACTCATCCTGATACTGGAAGTGCTGTGGCAGAAGGAACATGCCCTCTGACCACATTACACGGCTCTTTTTACTCATTTAGCACCTTCCAGAGCTGAATCAAATGTATTGCTCAGCGACTTCTTAATAGAATTGTTGGCAGCGTCTTCGGCAGATTCAGCTGCCTTTGACTGCATGCGCTCCATAACCCCAGGCTCCGTACGCTCTGGCTGGGCTGGCTGTAATGGCGCGATGATTTGTTCTTCAGGCATCTGCAGCACATCTTGCCCTCGCTCGGCACTGATGCGGTTCACGTCCAGAAGCACGCGACCGCCCTTGGATGAAAACAGAATTCCGTCCTTGCGAAACGCGTCGGCATTGAATGCCATTTTCCAGCGGCCGCCGCTGTCATCACGAAAGAATGCCGCTACTGCGATGTACCGTGCTTCCTTGGCCAGTGGCCAGGTCTGGACCTGACCCATCCCGGGCAAAACCACGAGTTCGCGGGTATCGAGCACGGTGTTCCCGAGCACCTTTTCTGGGTGGTCCAGCAGCGTGTTTGAGTCCGCACTGTTGAACTTGTCCAGCGAGGTCAACTGATAAACCCTGGTCACGACGGACAAAGGCATGCCGGAGGTATTGGGGTTCAACTGGTTACCGCCGTCCACGGTCAGAACGATCTTTTCATCGCTGCTGAACAGCATGTCGCCTGCCCATGTGTCATCGACTCGTTTGCCTACACGGTCAGTGATGCCGCAGGCGGTCAGCCCTAGCAACATGATTAAAACACCCAAATACCTGCCCATTTTGCTGCTCCTGAAACACTTCCCATCGACGCCCGGCAATTCGGACGACGCTGAATCTCATCCGGATTCCGGTTGTCGTCTACGCCACGGTGTACGAAAAGCCTCCGGCCTCATCAAGGCCGATGCTCATGCTATTGACGGGTTTATCTTCTGCCATCCGCGCCAGCACATGCTCTGCCAATTCAGGCATCAATGTGCCGGACAGAATGTTGTCGATGTTCCGGGCTCCACTGTCGACTTCTGTGCAGCGCGCGGCGATCGTGGGCACCAGCTCTGGGCTGAACTCTAAAGAGGCTTGATGATTTCGCTCGAAACGCTCACGGATACGCGCGAGCTTAAGACCGACAATGCGCTCGAGCACGGCATCCTGTACCGGGTAATACGGAACAATACTCAAGCGTCCGAGAAATGCAGGTTTGAACACGTTGTTGAGCTGGTCGCGCAGGTCTTCGACGATCTGGGCAGGTGCGGGCAGTTCGCTGACCCCGAGACACGTTTGCATGATGTGTTCGGTGCCAACATTGGATGTGAGGATGATCACCGTGTTACGGAAGTTGATTTCGCGTCCTTCGCCGTCATCCAGTACGCCTTTGTCGAATACCTGGAAAAACAGTTCAAGCACGTCCGGATGGGCCTTTTCGACTTCATCCAGTAATACGACGCTGTAGGGTTTGCGACGCACAGCTTCAGTCAGTACGCCGCCTTCGCCGTATCCGACATAGCCCGGTGGTGAGCCCTTGAGACTGGAGACAGTATGTGCTTCCTGATACTCGGACATATTGATCGTGATGACATTGCGTTCACCGCCGTACAGCGTATCGGCCAATGCCAGTGCGGTTTCCGTTTTGCCAACACCGCTTGGGCCAAGCAATAGAAATACGCCGATTGGCTTATTGGGGTCTTCCATGCGCGCACGGGAAATCTTGATGCGTTTGCCTATTTCATGCAGAGCATGGTCCTGACCAAGAACGCGTTCGGCCAGCAGTGCAGGTAAGCGCTGGACGGTATCAATCTCGTCGCGCAGCATTTTGCCAAGTGGTATACCTGTCCAGCCGGAGATCACTTCACCAATGGTGGCCCCGTCTACCAGCGCATGCACCAAAGGCTGCTCACCCTGAACTTTTGCAAGCTCGGCCCGGAGGTCGGCCAGATCGGCGCGGTTGTCCTGCCCTGTGGTCTGGTCGCTAAGTTCGTGCAACTGTTTGACCAGTTCCAATTCGCGTTGCCACTGTGTGACCAGTTCCTGTTCGCGTTTCTCTGCGTCGGTCAGTTCTGCACTGAGTTGAGCAAGTCGGCGCTGATGGTCGCTGCCTTTGATCTGTTCCTTTTCCAGCAGAGATATTTCAGTGCGCAGGTTGTCAATCATGCGCCGGCAATCTTCGAGCATGCCGGGCTGTGAGGTCTGGCCCAGCGCGACCCGCGCGCAGGCGGTATCCAGTACGCTGACAGCCTTGTCCGGCAATTGCCTGCCCGTGATGTAACGATTGGACAGGCGGACAGCCATGACGAGCGCTTCGTCCATCACGGCTACCCGATGGTGCTCCTGCATTTTTTCCAAGAGGCCACGCAACATGTAGATTGCCTGATCTTCTTCCGGCTCCTCTACTTTTACGACTTGAAAGCGACGGGCGAGGGCAGCATCCTTCTCGAAATATTTTTTGTACTCGGCCCACGTAGTGGCGGCAATAGTTCGCAGTTCGCCGCGTGCCAATGCTGGTTTGAGGAGGTTGGCCGCATCGTTCTGTCCTGCTTGGCCACCTGAGCCAATCAGCGTATGGGCTTCATCGATAAAAAGAATGATTGGATGTACGCTGCGCTTTGTTTCTTCGATCACTGATTTGAGACGGTTCTCAAACTCGCCCTTGATCCCTGCTCCTGCCTGCAGCAGGCCCAGATCAAGCGTGTGAATAGCGACATCCTTGAGTGGCGTCGGCACATCGCCCAGAGCAATACGTAATGCCAGGCCCTCAACTACCGCGGTTTTACCGACACCGGCTTCTCCCGTCAAAATCGGATTGTTCTGCCGCCGACGGGTGAGGATATCAACCATCTGGCGCACTTCGAATTCGCGTCCCAGTACCGGATCGATACGTCCTTCCCGCGCGCTGCGGGTCAGGTCCACAGTGTATTGATCCAGAGCTGGAGTCTTGCCGTTGCCCTTGCTTGCCGGTCGAGGAATATCACTTCCCGCTGGCAAAGAAGCGCTTTGCTGTGACTCGTTACTGGCTGAAATGAAGTCCTCGAGATTGGCTTTCAGATCGTCGACATTGATCTTTTCCAATTCTGGAGCTGAAGCGGCTATGACCCGGCGCAGTTCCTTGTCGTCGAGCAAGGCCTGTAGCAAAAAGCCGCTTCGGATAAGGCTTTGGCCATATTCGATCGAAGCCAGTACCCAAGCTCGCTCGATCAGTTGGGTTATGTGCGGGGACAGGGCGGGGGTGCGTGTGTTTCCGGTCTTGAAGTCACTCATTGCACTCGCCAACTGCGACTGCAAACGCTCCATCACTACATCGTAATGACGCAAGATCGGCAGCAGGTCGTTATCGTCGCCTTCGAGAAGCTGCAGCAATACATGCTCGATATCGACTTCGTAGTGACGTTCCGCGAGGCACAGCGCAGCAGCGCTTTCGGTTGCGTTGCGGCAAGTGTCATTGAGCTTGGCAAAGAGTGACTTAAGGTTCACAGGGCGACCCCATCAAAAGGAATACGGAAAACAGCGCAACGTGACGGATTTACTTTCTCGCCAGGCCGTTTCAGCCAGCCAAGCCAGCCCAGCGCTGTGTTTGTGTTGCGGCCTAGACGCGCCAAAGGGATCGCCTCAGGCTTGAGCTGCGGAGCAAGTTCAAAGTCAAGGGTGGGACCGAGGTAGAAACGCACCACATCAACCAGCTTTCTATAGTCGTCATTACCTGGTTGAAAACGCTTATATTCAGCGAGGTCCAAGGGACCAATGTCGATACGCACGCAGGATTGGTAGTCCCATACGCGATTGCCAGCTACCGCGCTTTCACCGAGAGTTGCATTGGCACGTCCCAGTTGCGAGCACTGCTCCGGTTCAAGTTTCAGCCAGCGTCCGGCAAAGGGGCGCAGTGAGAAGGGCTGTCCAAAGTAGAAGCTCAACATCACTTCCAGGTTGTGTGGATTGCGAGGTCGCTGTGTGAACAAACCCGAGAAATAAGTGAATAACTCCTGTCGAACAGGTGAGGCGCTCGCGCCAAATTTTCTCTTTTGACTTTGCTTGCCAAAGCCCACCAGATTGAGCATGTAGCGCTCAAAATCCGATGAGCCTTTGCGCTCATGGTCGATGTGAAACTTGTACTTCTGCCAGGACTGATAGAAGAGAGCGATCATGCGATGCGAGAACACGTCCAGAAATGCATGGGCACCATCGTCCCGCTGCTGAATATGCCGGTTCAGGAGCATTTCAGTGTAGGGACGGGGCAATACTCCTGAGGGCCCTATCAATCCCATGAACGTGACCTGTACTTCGGTCAATGCCTGTTTGGCAGCAGTCGAATCCTCGAAGCGTTCAAATTTGAGATCGCTGACTTCGCTTACCGGAAAATTCAGCGAGAGCTGGGTACGGAAACGTAGCGGGTCCTCATGGGGGCGCGCTTCCGGATCAATGCGTCCTGCTCTGCTGTAATGCAGGCGCAACAACCTGACCAGCTGGAAAAACTCAAACCGGTACGGCTCTGCGCGTGCCTGATCGATCAGACCAGAGGTTGATCGCCCGTTCTGGGTGGCCATTGCACAATTCTCTTTTCCCGCTGGCGGGTACGAAGGGTAAGTTGGGTAAAACTGTTGACGGTGCAGTACTGACCGAAAAAGTGATCAAGGACTTTGCCGAACAGGAATACGCCGCTGCCGATGTATTGGCTTTCGTCGAGCTCTAGAGTAATGCCTACCCCACGCACGAAGTTGGGACGGGGGTGACCGATACGCACCACCACAGCCTCACTCTTGATCGACAAGATTCCGCTGATCTGTTTTCTAACTGCCAGTCCGCGTCGATAATTGTAGAGGCTCAGCATTTCCTGAAGCACTTCCTTGCCCTGCGACACCAGCGACATGTGATTCAGGGACAAGTGAGAAATCAGCCGCCATATCAAGCCATCGCCCAGAGGGACGCGCGCTGTCACCGTAGGTTTGCGCAGTAGGCGGATACCGTCGACCACACCATCATTTTCAAATATGAAGTCGCTCTGGCTGCCTCCGTAACTGAGCAGTTGCGGTAAGTCCCGGTTGCTGCAAGTTAGGGAAATGCTCAAGGAGTCGCTGCCCGCATCAATCAGATCGAGTTCTCGGTCTACAACGCGGATCACCATTTCTGTGCCGCCCTGTTTGCTATGTCTGGACGGTCGTCTACGACCAATCCAGTAACAAGCATTAGGGCCGAGGTCGCCACGAGGTTCAAAAAAGGGATTGCACTCGCTGACTGTATCGATACCGGCGATCTTCTTGACCCGCTGTACTCTGTCAATGGACACCACCTCCGCATGCCCTTGCAGACGAACGTCCGGCGTAACCTGGTACTCGTGGCGTGTATGGGTAAGCTTGATTGGCTCGGCTTGTTGCTTGAACAGATTGATGATCGGAGTGCAGCCGAGTTTGAAATTATTACGTCCCAGGTTCTGCGCGAGACGTGCAAGTCGATCTCCCATTTCGTAATGAGCAAAATAGAAGTTGATCTCGATATCCTTAAGGTCTTTTCCGGCCAGAGAGCGCTGTAAGCCCCCGATATCGACGAACATGAATTTGTCCGGAAACGTGAAGTAGTCGTGCAGCAACCTGTAGCCGAGGAATGAGCGTTCCGAGTAATCCACCAAGCCTTCATCGCGCTCGAAGCCAACTGCTTTCAACGCCCCCTGTGGCAAGCCGATTTCCCGGCGTTTTCCCTGCTCTGTAAAGCTCACGGTGGCTTTGGCCAAGTTGTTGAACAGCAACTCGTAAAGCTGCAGCATCAGCGTGCTTTCTCCATCCAGGAAAAAGCGCAAGGTATCGACACTCAGTTGGCCGAAGTGAAGGTGAGTAGTGGCGGTGAGGCCGATTTTCAGGCACGCCACGAGGTCAGCGCTGTGACCGTTAAAGGCCGAGCGCTCTAATTCAATGAACGAAGCGTCGCGCACTGCGATAGGCCAAAGATCGACCGGATAGCATGTTCTGAACTTGCACGACACGCCCTCAACGTTCTTTGAGCTGATTTCTGTATGCCGCTCGATGGTGTAGCAGGTCGTCAGCGTAGAGGTCGTTCCACTGCTGAACTCTGCAATGGACAGTGCCGGTGTAGGCCGTAAATAGTGTGGATAAAGCACTTCCAAAAAAGCCTCGACGATCTCTGGAAACTCGTCATCAAGTTTTTTGTGTATACGAGCAGCCAGAAAAGAAAAGCCTTCAATCAAGCGTTCAGCATGCGGATCTTCACAGTTATCACCCTCGATTAGCAATCGTGAGGCAATCTTTGGGTACTCGCGCGCAAACTCCTGCCCCAGAAAGCGCAGGTGCGAGAGTTCCTTCTCGTAATAGGGCAGCAGATCGTCGAGAATCAATTGAGGTTCTGCACTTTGTATTCCTGGGTATTGACTTGCAACACCGCGTCGAATGAAACCTGACGAGTCGCATCTTGAAGATGCAGCACTGCGTCAACCCTAAAAGTAAGCATGCGATGACCAGCTTGCTGATTCAGCAACTGTACCTTCACAGCGCGAAAGCGCTGATCGCCAACGGTGATGGCTCGCTCCAACTGAGCCTGAATCTGACGCCTGTCTTCAGGATTCAGCACTCCCTTGCTGGTAAAGTCTGGCATGCCATATTCGAGTATTGTTCCCGCCAACTCTGGATAGTCCTCAAGTCTTGATGCGACGAGGCATTGGCGTGTATTGACCAATATTTCGAGATCCCGGATCAAACTAGCCTTGTACTCACCCAATGAGCACAGCCGCTTGGAAACCGCCTCGCTTGTTTGATGAGGTGCATCATCAAGCAAGCGATCAAGTAACGTTGGTACTAACTGAGGGGAACGACTCATTCAGCTATGCCTCCCTGGCTAATGAATAGGGTCAGCTGCGCGTTGACTGTGGCAGTTCTGCCACAAGACGTAGCGAGGCTGTCAGCTCATCTAACTGATAATGAGGTCGCAGGAACGCAACGGCTTTATAAGCACCTGGTTTTCCGGGTACTTCGACTACTTCTACGCTTGCTTCGCGTAAAGGAAACTTGGCTTTGGCTTCCTGGCTGGCGGTGTCATCAAGCAGGACATAGTCAGACAGCCATTCATTTAGGAAAGACTCGACATCCTTGCGAGAGGCAAAGCTACCGATCTTGTCGCGCATGATCGCTTTCATGTAGTGAGCGATACGCGAGGTCGCGAAGATGTATTGCAGTTGCGCCGAGAGACGGGCGTTGGCGTTTGCAATATCGGTGTTGTACTGCTTCTGCTTCTGGGTTGACTGGGTGCCGAAGAACGCCGCGTAGTCAGTGCCTTTGCAGTGCACCAGCGGAATGAACCCCAGGTCCGACAGCTCTTTCTCGCGACGGTCGGTGATGGCAATTTCAGTCGGGCATTTCAGCGCGATTTCGCCGTCATCGGTCTTGAACGTGTGAGTCGGCAAGCCTTCAACCAGGCCACCGCCTTCAACACCACGAATCGCAACACACCAGCCGTAGCGGGAAAATGCGTCGGTTACGCGGGTGCCCAGGGCATAGGCAGCATTCATCCACAGGTATTTGTTGTGGTCACGGCCATCGACGCTTTCGACAAAGTTGAATTCTTCGACAGGCGTGGTATCCGGACCGTAAGGCAGGCGACCCAGCACGTGCGGCAGAGTCAGGCCTACATACCGGGAGTCTTCGGAAGCACGGAAAGACTTCCATTTGGCGTACTCGACAGTGTCGAAGATCTTCGCCAGATCGCGCGGACCAGCCATGTCAGTGAATGAGTCCCAGCCGAACAGTTCAGCCGAGGCTGCCGAAATGAACGGTGCATGGGCTGCAGCGGCAACATGGGAGATCTCTTCCAGCAGGTACATGTCCTCAGGGCTGCGGTTGAACTCGTAGTCACCCAGCAACATGCCGAACGGCGCACCACCGAAGGTCCCGTACTCTTCTTCGTAGATCTTTTTGAAGAGTGCGCTCTGGTCAAACTCGGACGAGGCTTTGAGGTCTCGAACCAGATCTTTCTTTGAAGCGTTGAGCAAGTGAATCTTCAGCGTGGTGCTGGTCTCTGTCTGGTCAACCTGATATTTCAGGCCGCGCCAGGACGCTTCCAGTTGCTGGAATTCACGGGCATGCATGATCTCGTTCATTTGCTCGGAGAGCATCGCATCGATTTCAGCGATGCGCGCGTCAAGCACGGCAATCAGATCCTTGCTTGGCGTCATTTCGCCTTCCAGGACCTGCGCCACAAGTTCGCCGATCAGATCGCGAGTGCGGGTACGCTCGGTTTCGGAGCGCGCGACGCGGCTTTCGGAAATGATGCTGTCGAGCAAAGAGGATTGCGGGGCGAAGTTTTCAACTTCTACCAAAGCGCCGTCCTGCTGAGTCGCGGTTTGCTTATCGGTCATCGTCAGGCTCCTCCTTACTCTTTGCTGTCAGTGGCTGGCACGGCGGCTTCGCGGCCGAATTCCTTGCCCAGGGTTTTAAGCTTTTCAGTGTTCTGCAGCACGTCCATCAACAGCTCTTCAAGCTTGTCGTTGCCGCCCATCTTGTTACGCAGGTCTGCCAGCTTGTTGCGCACTTCCAGCAGCTTGCGCAGTGGCTCTACCTGACGCACGACGTTCTGCGGTTCGAAGTCTTCAAGCGCGTTGAAATTCAGCTCGACACCGAGCTGAGTTCCGTTCTTGGCCAGGGTGTTGTCGACGCGATACGCCAGGCGCGGCTTGATGCCTTTGAGGACGCCGTTGAAGTTGTCGCGATCGATGAAGATGAACTTGCGATCCTTGAGCTTGGGCAGCGGCTCCAGCGGGTTGCCTGAGAAATCTCCCATGACACCTACGACGAACGGCAGCTCTTTCTTTTCCTGAGCATCGCCAATTTCCACGTCGTAAGTGATGTGAACCCGAGGGGCGCGAACGCGGTCGAGTTTGTGCTGGGTACTTTCCTTCTTCGCCATCGTGTTCTCCTGTGCGAGCAACTCGCTGCAAGTCATTTGCGTGTCGGCTCGACGTTGAGCCGAGTGCTTTACAGTCCTTCGATCGTCATCAGCAGCCGCTGACGAATCTCATCTTTCATGTCCATGATGCTGTCCTGGCCCACCAGTTCTTCAAAACTGGCGTTGCCGGCAATCTGCGTGCTGCTGCGAATGACCGAGTCGTCCGGCAGCGTCGAGCGCACCGGGGAGCTGATCACGCAGAACGGCAGGTCGCCAAAATCCTTCAGTCGCTCGAAGCTCACCGGAAACCGCAGGCCGTCGAACAGACGCCCCAGGCCCGGTGATTTGCTCACGCAGTAAAACAGCACCAGGTAGTGCACGACGAAGCGGTACAACTCGGCGCTGCTGCGGTTGGGGTCTTTGATGACGCTGCGAAAGCGCGCCAGGTCAAAGGAGTTGAACCCGATCACCCAGCGCGTCGGGCTGGTGATGCGGATGGTCTGACCGCTGTCGGCCAAGACCTTGTCGTATTCCAGCGGGAACAGTTCGGGCGTGGTGCTGATCAGGTTCAGTGGCACTTCCATCTCATTGACCAACTGGAACGGAGACGCCGAACCAATCCTGTCGCACAGCTCTTTGAGTTCCTTGAAGTGATGCTGAGTCTCCCGGCCACTGCTGCGCTGGGCACCCTGAAGGTACTCACCGAACAGATTCTGGGGACGAATCAACAGCGCCAGCGTGGCCAGGTAATCGGACGCCTGTGCTTTAAGCACGTCGGAAATAGCCCGGGTCTGGCTGCGCAGCTTTATGAGTGCTTCTACGTCAAACGTTTGAGTCATGGGTACTTCGTCCCTGAACCTTTCTCAACAATGCGGCGAATGCGGCGAGACATAGTGAAGAGATCGCGTCGCCCGGCTGGCACACCTTCTCGAAAAGCTGATTCGGATCAACGTCATCCCGAAAACTCGCTGCGAAGGTTAGGTGCATGAAACGTGGCCGAACACCGATAGCTAGTAGCCAGCAGTGTCAGCTCAGGCAGTTAATTGTGTGGGAAAGTTCCTACAGACGCGAAGTTTTTCTCAAAATTGATACAGGCCGCAATGATGCTTTATGGCCACTATGATTCTGGCGGTGGGCCTGAAAATGGCTCCAGGCCTTATGGTTCAAGGGCTGCAGGGTTTTATTGGATCCCTTCGGCAGGTGTAAAGAAAAGGGTGGAATGGTGAATCGGTTCACCTACTGATCTGAACTAGTTGGGCAACTAAGGAAAATCGATGCAGAAGGTTCTTCCGCGAGCGTTGAGGAATCTGGGTTTTTTTGGAGGGATATGGATTTCCTTGGGGCAGGGGTGGTGTAGTTTGCCGGGGTGTGGCTTGAGTGGATGGCTTGGGTTGAGCGTGGCTTTGTGGACGGAATTTACTGAGGGAGCGGGTTATGGAAGTGCGAGGCTGGTCGAGGGCAGTTCTGGGGCGCGAGGGGCGGGTGGAGGAAGTTGTGCCGCGTGCGGAACCGGATTCAGCTTCTGCCGACGGCGAGAGACGCTGTCAGGAGCCGACGGACGAACCGTTGTCGCGTGTTGAGCAGAACCTAAGCTGGCTGCCGGTTTATCAGGAGCCTTCACCTTTTTCGTTGCCTTTACCCGGCTGGCCGCTGCACTGGAAAGAGGACGCAGCGTTGCACCGCCGCTACCTGGCTTACGTGAACAACGCGGAACGGATTGGCTGGCAATCTCTTGCAGAGGCTGACCGGCAGGCAGGGCGCGAGCTGGCGTCGCAACTGTCGTCCAGGGCGATCGATCTGGCAAGCGCCAAAGCCACCGAGCAATTGGCCGAGAATTACTGGTTCTTCCAGGCCGCCGCCGTGGCGTCGCTGTTCGCGGACGGACCGGAATCGGAAGCCTTTGCCCGCTACAGCAGGGATGCGGAATCGTATCGGGGATGGCGCAGGGTGAGCGGTCAGGTGCAGTTGTTTGATGAGTATGTGAGCGTGATTGCGTCTGGCGCACAGCTCAGACCGGGCACCAGAGAATTTGGTGCGCCGAGTGCTACTTGTGCGATTGACCGGGGTGGCGCTCCACCTTGCTCACGAAAGCGGTGTGTCAGTCGATACGTCCGTTTCAGCACCATCGCTTTCGCCAGCAAGCCGGCTCCTACGGATTGCCTGAGCGCCGACAATTGTGTGCGTTGCCAAAATCCCCTGTAGGAGCGCGCTTGCCCGCGAACGCAATCTGCCTGTGACGAATGCCTTGCCTGACACCGCGCTTTCGCAGGCAAGCCGGCTCCTACGGATTGCGTGAACGCCGACGATGGTGTGCGCTGCCAAAATCCCATGTAGGAGCGCGCTTGCCCGCGAACGCAATCTGCCTGTGACGAATGCCTTCCCTGACACACCGCTTTCGCAGGCAAGCCGGCTCGGATTGCCTGGGCGCCGACAATTGTGTGCGTTGCCAAAATCCATTGTAGGAGCGCGCTTGCCCGCGAACGCAATCTGTCTGTGACGAATGTCTAGCCTGACACACCGCTTTCGCGGGCAAGCGCGCTCCTACAGGGAATCAGGTGGCATCGAAGATCCGCACTGGACGCAACACCACTGAGACCCTGCTCACAAAGAACACTTCAGATATGTTCGCGCTGCTCATCAACGTACAAAGATTTGTACCGCGCCATGGCATCCGTGAGCCGGCGATTCAGGTAATCATTGGCATGCCCAAGCGCCGCCAGAATCTGCGCAGATTCCTCATGATAGGACGCGCGCTTTTCCAAAGACCACGTCGATGGCGCGGATTGAAGATTGGTAATCCGGTCGCACAACTTGATCGCTGCCGCTTCCCGGGAATGCGCGGCGATTGCCTGGAAATAGCGCTCATCCGAGAACGGCACGATCAGGTTCTTGCTCAGGCAGGCGACGGTCGATGCGACAGCGGCGCCGAACACTTCAGCCAATGCCTCTTCTGACGTTCCAGTGTCCTCGATCACGTCGTGCAGCAGCGCGGCAGGCATCGCGATTGCCAGATCACCGATGTCACTTTCCCTGTCCGCGAAAATCAGCTCGTTGGCGACCATCGCGACATGGGTGGTATACGGCAGATCTGACCCCTTCATCATCTGCCCGACGTGGGCGTGAGAAGCGAACAGCCAGGCTTTGTTGTAGAGATGCTGCAGGTCGGTGCACGTCAATCAATTCACTCCTGAGATGGGGGAGATGGGCGGTGAAGGCTTTCCAGGGGCTGGCCGTCGGGTAGCTTGATTTTTAAACCGCGACCGATCTGGATGCCGATGTAGTAGGCGATGCCGAGTGCATGGGCAAACTCCGGATCCGTCTCCTCGAACTCCTTCCCGGCCCACGCGCCAATGGTCAATTTGTGCAGGCGGCTCTTGTCTTTTTCGGTGCCCAGCAAAATGTTTCTGATGAAGTCGAGTTGGATCAGTGAGCTCGAATAAGGGGGAACGCTGGGCACGATGCCTCCCTCAGGCGGGTGATCGCAATAGCTTCGTCGATGTAGTCGATGGCTTTTTTCAATTCGTCGTTCCCTGTCATGCGGCCGCGTTTGCTAGATCGCGCTGCCTCGGTTCGAACCTGGCTTCTGCATTAATAATTCGTCCAGCTCTCGCCGGCGGCAGCGGTTGACGAATTGAAGCGCCGAGGGGAGATCGTGCTGGAAGCGTTCGAACATGTGCGCGTCAATTGCGTAATATTCTTCGTAGTCCGCGAAGCCGCTGCTCACTGGAAATGATACGTAGAATTGGCCTGAGGTTTCTTCAACTCCCAGGGAGAACATTTCTTCTCGGTTTACGTGGATCCGGCTGAATTTCATGCTGAGGTACCTAAGATCGTTTGGGAGTGCGCTGCATTGCTATCAAGCGAAGCCTCGTTTCGAGCCTGGCTTTTGCATCAGCAACTCGTCCATCTCTCGCCGACGGCAACGGTTGACGAATTCAAGCGCTGAGGCGAGATCGTGGTGGAAGCGTTCGGACATCTGTTGGTCTATTGCGTAATATTCCTCGTACTCGATCAGGCCGTTGAATACAGGGAATGACGCAAAGAACTGGCCTGAGGTTTCCTCGATGCCCAGAGAAAACCTTTCTTCACGGTTTACATAAGTGTCATTGAATTTCATGCTGAAGAACCTACAGATTGTGAAGTCGTCTGTGAGCGGCGCCTCATCGTGAAGCTGATGCGCCAGATGCTGAATATGTTCGGCGATGGGTCATCGGGTTGCCTGGGGGTGTCAGAAATTTTGTGTTCGGGCATAACATGAGTAAGAGGTGCATGTATGCCAACCAAAAAGAAACCTGCGCTACGCGAGCTACCGAAAATCCCAAAAGAGCTGCTTGAGCAGTTCGGCGGCGGATTGATGACCGCTGAAGCCATCGAAGACGCCTCCGCGGCGTTCAAGAAGGCGCTAATCGAGCGAGCCCTCAATGCTGAGCTCGGTCATCACCTGGGCTATCCGCCGGGCGCGCAGCGCCCAGAGGATGAAACAAACCAGCGTAATGGCAAAAGCGGCAAGACGGTTTTAACGGGGGATGGCCCGATCCGGCTGGACATCCCCCGTGACCGGGACGGCAGTTTTTCGCCCATTCTGATCCCCAAGCACGAGCGCCGTTACACCGGTTTCGACGACAAGATCATCGCGATGTACGCCCGAGGAATGACGGTCAGGGAAATCCGTGCATTCCTCTCCGAGCAGTACGGTACGGACGTTTCGCCTGACTTCATCAGCTCTGTCACCGACGAGGTCATGGCAGAGATCGGTGCGTGGCAACAGCGGCCTCTGGAGCCGATGTATCCGGTTATTTTCTTCGACGCCCTGCGGGTCAAAATCCGCGAAGAAGGACTGGTTCGCAACAAAGCGATCTACTTGGCGCTGGGTGTTCTACCTGACGGCACACGGGATATTCTCGGCATCTGGATCGAAAATACCGAAGGCGCGAAGTTCTGGATGAAGGTTTTCAACGACCTCAAAACACGTGGCGTTGAAGATGTACTGATCGCCGTTACTGATGGACTCAAGGGCATGCCGGAAGCTCTTGGCGCGGTCTTTCCAGCCACGACACTGCAAACCTGTATTGTTCATCTGATCCGTAACAGCCTTGATTACGTGGCGTGGGATAAGCGTCGCGAACTGGCCAAGGCGCTCAAGCCGATCTACCAGGCGGTCACCGCCGAAGCGGCCGAACAGGCGCTGGATGCGTTCGAAGCCGGGCCATGGGGCAAGCAATATCCAACGGTAGTAGCTTCATGGCGGCGTGCGTGGGATCGCGTCATTCCATTTTTCGTTTTCCCGCCAGCGATCCGAAAGGTGATCTATACCACCAACGCCATCGAGAGCATCAACGCTCAGCTACGAAAGATCATTAAGACTCGCGGCCACTTCCCGACCGACGATGCGGCAACCAAACTGATCTGGCTTGGGCTGCGCAATATCACTGCAAACTGGGGCTCTGCAGCCCATGACTGGAAAAGTGCGATGAATCAATTTGCGATTCTGTACGGAGATCGATTTATCAGGCCGACCTGGTAAAAAACAGCGGCCTGCCTAACGGCAGGCCGTAACGGCCTGCACACAAAAAATCTGACAGTCCCGGTTGCCTTACTCATGTTATGCCCGAACACAACATTCCTGACACCCCCCGCCGGCCCCCAATTCACTCGCAGACCCCCACCATCAACCCCGAACAACCCCCTCCAAACCCTCATGCCCCTGCACAATCAACCCCCTGACCAACTCCTCGAACGCCTCTTCAGTGCCAGCCTCCCGCACCTCAAACCGCGCGCTCCAGCGCACAACACACTGCTCCACCAAGCCCGCAACCTCATCCACCCGAACCTGTGCCCGATACCCATCCACCGGCAACGGAGATTCCTCAAACACATAAGCCAACTCCCGACCCCCATCATCAAGCTCGATCAACCGCTCCCGCAACACCGCACCGTCCGCAAGCGCCAGCCGCCTGATCGCACCCACCCGCAAATCCCCAGACTCACCCTCAATACCACTCTTCACAATCGCCGGATGCCAATCCGCGATCCCGCCAAACGCCCGCAGCACCTTCCACGCCTCATCCGCACTGCACGGCAAACCCGCGTTGTACTCAACTAAAACCATCTCTACTGTCTCCCAAATAATTAACACTGCAGCGCTTAAAACCAAACGCGAACTAACAAGCTGCACTAACCCGTCCCGCAAGCCCCGAAGCCAAAGCCCCAAGACCTGCGTCCATAACAAAACCGCTGTAAAACCTACCCCTCAAACTGGTGGTAAACCTTGGCAATCACCTTCCAGTCCCCATTGATCTTGATCAACGTCAGGTAGTCGTTGTAATCCGCGCCGATCGCATCCTTCTCCATATCCACCCGCACCACTGCCGTGGTCGGCGTAATCGCCAACACGTCCAGACGCGTCGTGATGTCCGCCGCCTTGCCGTTGCTCTCGACAAAGTCATACAGGTTGCTGATCGGCCCACCCAGCAGTTCGCCGTTGGTGAAACCGTACATCACCGCCTCTTCATGAAAGGCCTGCTTGATCGTCGCAACACTGCCTTCGCGCAGCCCTTCAACGTAGCGGCTGGCGATGGTGATGACGGCGTTGTAGTCGTGGGTGGCAACGGCTTTGATGTTCTTGCTCATGTTTATGACTCCAGGGTTTGAGTTAGATAAGCGATAGCTTCAATGACCAACAGCCGCGCCATCACCAGTCCTGTCGGGTGGGTGAAATGATCAGGTCGTTGACGGTGACGTTGGCCGGCTGATTCAGCGCGTAGATCACGGCGCGGCTGATGTCTTCCGGTGCGATGGCAATTTCATTGAGCGCCTGGGCGGCTTTGCGGCCAGCGGGGTCGGTGACTTTGTCTGCCCAGCCGGTGTTGATGACGCCCGGGCTGACGGTGTTGACGCGGATACCGTGCTGCACGCCCAGTTCTTTGCGCATGGATTCGGTCATGGCCTGGACGAAGAATTTGGTCGCGCTGTAGACGCCGGCGCCGGGGCCGACCTGGTGGCCGGCCACCGAATTCATGTTGAGGATCTGCCCGGACTTCTGTTCGAGCATGAAGGGCAGGGCGGCGGCGATGGTGTTCAGGTAGCCCTTGATGTTGACGTCGATCATGGCGTTCCAGTCCTGTGTCACGAGATCGACCCAGTTGGAGAACAGCATCAGGCCGGCGTTGTTGACGAGGATGTCGACCGAGCCATAGGTGTTCTTGGCGAACTGAGCCAGGGCGCGGGTCTGTTCAGCGTCGGTCACGTCGGTGACGAAGCTGGATGCCTCAAACCCAGCCGCGCGGAGTTCACTGACAAGGGCTGCGAGGCCTTGCTCATCCAGTGCAGCCGCTACGACGTTGACCCCTTGAGCCGCCAATGCGCTGGCCGTTGCAGCGCCGATGCCTGATGAAGCGCCGGTGACGATGGCGGTTTTCTTTTCCAGATAATTCATGTTCTTGTTTCCTCAAATTCAAGGCGTGCGGGCAGCGTCGGCTTTCCTGGGAAAGCCTAGCCGTTTAGCCGTTATTGAATGCGGTACTTGAAAGCGGTGCGGTTGCCAGCGCTGTTAGTAAGTGCCCAGCGGCCAGTCGGTGTAGCCCTTGGCGCCGCCGCCGTAATAGCTTTCGCGCGGGGCGATGGTCAGTTCGGCGCCGTGGCGCAGACGCGCGACAAGGTCCGGGTTGGAGATGAACAGGCGACCGAACGCGACGGCGTCGATCTTGCCCTGGGAGCGGCGCTCGACGGCCATGTCCAGGTCGTAGTTATTGTTGCCAATGAACGGGCCGTTGAACTGGGCACTCAGCGCGTCCATGTCGACGCCTTCCGGCACTTCACGGGAGGTGGCGGTCGCGCCTTCGACAAAGTGCAGGTACGCCAGATTGAAGCGGTTCAACTGCTGAATCAGGTAACCGTGCAACGCCATGACGTTGCTGTCCGGCGGCGTGTTGCCCGCGTCGGGCGTCACCGGCGACAGGCGAATGCCCACGCGGTCGTTGCCCCAGATGTCGACGATGGCCTGGGTGACTTCCAGTGTCAGCCGGGCGCGGTTTTCAATGGAGCCGCCGTATCGGTCGGTGCGCTGGTTGGTGGAATCGCGCAGGAACTGGTCAAGCAGGTAGCTGTTCGCCGAGTGAACCTCAACACCGTCAAAGCCTGCGCGCTTGGCGTTCTCGGCAGCGTGTTTGTACTGCTCGATGATGCCGGGGATCTCGTCGGTCTCCAGCGCGCGGGGCATCGACACCGGGACGAAGCCGTCGACCGTGTAGGTGTTGCCCTCGGCCTGAATGGCGGACGGCGCGACCGGGGCTTCGCCGTTGGGTTGCAGGTCCACGCTGGAGAATCGGCCGACATGCCAGAGCTGGCTGACGATCTTGCCGCCGGCCGCGTGCACGGCGTCGGTGACGGTGCGCCAGCCGGCGACCTGCGCTTCGTTCCAGATCCCGGGCGTCGCCGCATAGCCGCGTCCCTGGGCCGAGATGTTGGTGGCTTCGGCAACGATCATCCCGGCGGTGGCGCGCTGGGCGTAATAGGTGGCGTGCAGTTCACCGGGCACGCCGTCTTCTTCGTAGCGGCTGCGGGTGACGGGTGCCATGACGATGCGGTTGGCCATTTTGATGGCGCCCATGTGCACGGGGGAAAACAAGTCGGTGTTGTTGCCGATGTCAGTCATCGATAATTACTCTCATATTTGACCGGTCGTCTACAAATCTTTCAAAAAAAGCGCCTGCTACCGGAGCAGGCGTTGGGTCAGGCTCATGGCCGTGTCGAAGGATGCGGTGGACTTGTTGACCTTCACCAGAAGGGAAGCGCCCAGCCACAGTTGGTACAGGGTTTCGGCGAAGGCTTCGCTGCCCTCTTCGATGTGCAGACTGCCGTCTGCCACGCCCATGTCCACGCAGGCGGTGATGCGCTTGATGATCTTCGCGGTGCCGGTCTCCAGCACCCTGCGCATGTCCTCGGACAGGTCGCAGACTTCCGGGCCCAGTTTGACCACCAGGCATTTGCCTTCCGGGTGATCGGTGCCCTGGGTCTCGATCCAGTAGTCGAAGTAGGCCAGCAGTTTTTCGACGCCGCTGCCTGATCGCGTCATGACGGTGTCGACGCGGCCCAGGTACTCGGAGAAGTACTCATCGAGCAACGCGGCGCCGAACTCTTCCTTCGATTTGAAGTAATAGTAAAACGAGCCCTTGGGCACGCCCGCCGCGCTTACTACTTCAGCCAGGCCCACGGCGGTATAGCCCTTGTGGGTCATCAGCGACTTGGCGACGTCGATGAGGTGTTGGCGCATTTCCAGGTTGGGTTTCTTCATAATGCGAAGCACCTTAAAACAAAACTGACCGGTCGTCTACAAAGTGTCGGGTGCGTACGATGAATGGTGCTCACGTCAGGTGCATGCCCATTTCAAAGGCCCGCGTCTCAAAGCCGAGCTCTTCATACAGCCGCCGCGCATTGGTATTGAAGCCCCACACCGTCAGCCGAATATCCTGGGCACCGCGCTCCAGCGCCCAGGCTTGCACGTGCTGGATCAGGCCACGGCCCAAGCCTTTCCCCCAGTAAAGCTGAGCCACGCACACCGAACCAATCCGCGCGAACGCCATCGGCCGCATCAACGGGCCACCGGCTGAAAACATCCCGGCACTGACAAAGCCCGCCGCTCGATCCCCGACAAACGCCAGGAAAATAACCTGCTCCGGATTGTTCAGAAAGCTCATCCAGTGCGGGGCATCGCGCGTGTAATCCAGTGTTTCAGCCGCATAGATGTCAGGGCGCTCCGCGTGGTGAATCGCGTTGAGTAACTGCCCCAATTCGCAGATCGCCGCCACATCCTCGACCGTGGCTTCTCGGTAGCTGATCACTTCGTCCATGGCGCGTTTGTCCTTGTTCAATCGTTGCGGAAGATCGGCTGTTGTACCCGTCGCCCATCAACTCCACAACCCAGTCGATGAACACCCGCAGCTTGAGGCTGATATGCCGGTTGGGCGGGAAGGCCACGTACATGGGCATCGATTCCAGCTGCCAGTCCTCGAACAACGCGACCAGCTCACCGCTGAGCACGGACGGTTGGGCCATGTATTGCGGCAGCCAGAGTGGGCAGCCCCGCGTCGCCGCAGTTGAAATCCTCGCCACCGCCCGACAGACTCACGGCCCGTTTCGGCAGGTCGTGCCGGGCGGTGGCGAGCAAAGGGGCTGCAACGTTGAACGAACACACATTGTCCAGGCGTCTGGAGCGCGTGGCGGCGCTGGTGCCGGCCGGCGCGCGACTGGCCGACATCGGCTCCGATCACGCCTACCTGCCGGTGGCGTTGATGCGCCGCGGAACCATTGCGATGGCCGTGGCGGGGGAGGTGGCGACGACGCCGTTCAGCGCCGCACAACGTACGGTGCGCGAGAACGGTTTCGAGCAGCACATCCATGTGCGCCTGGCCGATGGCCTTGCTGCGATTGAGGTGGAAGACGGTATCACCGCGATCAGCCTCTGCGGCATGGGGGGCGAGACCATTCGCGACATCGTCGAGGCCGGCAAAGGGCGGCTCAACGGAAGGGAACTGTTGATTCTGCAGCCCAATGGCGGCGAGCCTGAGCTGCGCCAGTGGTTGATGGACAACGCGTATCGCATCGTCCACGAGGACGTGCTGCGGGAGAACCGCTTCGACTACGAAATCATCGTCGCCGAACCCAGCGGGCCGGTGGTGTACAGCCCTGAAGCGCTGTACTTCGGCCCGCTGTTGATGACGGAACGCAGCCCGGCGTTTCTCGAAAAGTGGCGGCGCCTGCTGCGTTACAGGCAGCGCACGTTGGCCAACTTGCAGCAGGCGCGGCAGGCAGTGCCGGAAGACAAGCTTCGCGACACCGCGCAGCAAGTGCGCTGGATCACCGAATTGCTCGGCTGAACGCGCGCGGTTTCAGGAGCGGGGGCTCACAGCTCCTTCTTCATGTGCTTTTCGATCTGCTCAAGGGACTTGCCCTTGGTTTCCGGCAGGCACAGGAACACGAAGATCAGCGAGCCGATGTTGATCGCCGCAAACACGAAGAAGGTCGGGTTGCCAAGGGTGTCCACCGCGATCGGGAAGAGGAACGCGACGGTCGCGTTGAACAGCCACTGCATCGACACCGCCGTGCCGGTCAGCAAGCCGCGCGCCTGCATAGGGAACAGCTCGGACATCAGCAGCCAGTACACCGGCGAAATGCACATCTGCATGAACAGCAGGAACACCAGAATGCACGCCAGCGCGGCATAGCTCTGGGTCAGGTTCTGCGGCATGAACATCAGCACGCAACCCAGCGCGGCCTGCATCAGGACCACGATGACCAGACCGGTCATCAGCAAGTGCCGACGCCCGTAACGGCCGATCGCCCAGATCCCCAGCAGCGTGGCGATCACCGAAACGATGCCGTTGCCGATGGTCGCGGTGAGTGCAGCGTTGGTGCCCATGCCGGTGTGTTTGAGGATGATCGGCGTGTAGTACATGAACGCGTTGACGCCGGTGAACTGCGCGGTAAAGCCAAGCCCGACACCAATCATCAGCAGCTTCAACACCCACGGCTGACGCAGCAAATCGCGCGCGGCGACGCGCTTGTGGGCCTCTTTCTCCTGGGTTTTCATTTCCTCGACTTCGCGCTTGGCGGCGTCTTTGGTGTCACGCAATTGTTCGAGCACCTTCTGTGCTTCGTCGAAGCGGCCTTTCGAGGCCAGCCAGCGCGGCGACGGCGGCACGAAGAACGTACCGATCAGCAGCAACACGCCCGGGACCATGGCGATGGCCAGCATGTAACGCCAGATGCCGGGGGTGTGCAGCAACGCCGCGAGCACCGCGCTCAGCACGTAGGCCAGCAGCTGGCCGCTGACGATCATCAGCTCGTTGCGGCTGACCAGTCTTGCGCGGCGTGACGGCCCGGCGATTTCGGCGATGAACACCGGCACTGTGGCCGAGCCTCCACCGACGGCGATACCCAGCAGAAAACGCGCGGCGACCATGAACGGCACCGACGGCGCCGTGGCTGTGCCGAGGGCGCCGACGATGAACAACAGCGACAGCATGCGCAGGGTCACGCGGCGGCCAAAACGGTCGGAGAGGTAACCGCTGGCCAGTGAGCCGAAGGCGGCGCCGACGATCAGCGATGCCGTGATCAGCCCTTCGCTGACGGGGTTCAGGCCGAGACCGCCCTGATCGAGGGGCAAGGTCATGAAGGGCAGAGCGCCCGCGATAATGCCCGTGTCGTAACCGAAAGCGAGTGCGCCCATGGTGGCGACAAGGACCGAGATGAAAATCAGACGACGCGGCGAGGTGCGCTGCGCGTCTGGTTGGCCTATGGCGGCGGATGGGTTGCTGGAAGACATGGAAACCTAAACCTCTCGTGGAACAGGCGTTATGCCGGTTCGCTGACGTCGTGGTTAGGGGCATGCCGGCCCTGTGAGTTCCGTGGCTGGGCGAAAAAAACTGACTGATCAGTCGTGAGCGGATGCGCCAGCCTGGAGCATCTCGCCGACCTTCTGCGCGAAACTGGTCATGCCAAAGGGCTTGAGCAATACCGCCATGCCGGTCTCCAGTTGATCGCCGCCCACTGCCGAGTTCTGCGCGTAACCGGTGACGAACAGCACGTCCAGGGAAGGCAGCAGGGCGCGCGCGGCGTCGGCGACCTGCCGGCCATTCATGCCGCCGGGCAGCCCGACGTCGGTCACCAGCAGGTCAATCGATGCCATCGACCGCAGCATCTGTAACCCCGACGGCCCGTCCATGGCTTCGCTGACCTGATAACCGCGTTCGCGCAGGGCGTCGCACATCAGCATGCGCACGTGAGGCTCGTCGTCGATTACCAGCACGGTTTCGCCCGCAGTGCCGGGCTGTGACGGGCAGCGGGCCGGCGCCTGCTCGCCCTCACCGTGAAAGCGCGGCAGGTACAGCGAAATCGTCGTACCGGCGCCCTGGGTGGAGCGCAGGTGGACCGTGCCACCTGACTGGTGAACGAAACCGTGGATCATCGACAGCCCAAGGCCGGTGCCCTGGCCAATGGGTTTGGTGGTGAAGAACGGGTCGAAGACCCTGTCGAGAATCTCCGGGGCAATGCCGGTGCCGGTGTCGCTCACGCTGATTTCCACGAAGTCGCCGTCGGGCAGTTGCGCCGCAACACCCGCAGCGCTGGTGCCCGAGACGTTGCGGGTCTGCACGGTGAGTTCGCCGCCGTTCGGCATGGCGTCGCGGGCGTTGAGGGTCAGGTTGACCAGCGCGCTTTCCAGCTGCGGCGCGTCGATCTTGCTCAGCCACAGGTCGCCGCTGGCGATGGTGCTGATGCTGATGGACGGCCCGATGGTAGACGAGATCAGCTGACCCATGCCCGCGACCAGCCGGTTGACGTCCGTGGGCTTGGGGTCGAGGGTCTGGCGACGGGAAAACGCCAGCAGCCGCTGGGTGAGGTTGGCGGCGCGATTGGCCGAGTCGTGGGCGGCGCCGACGTAGCGGTCCAGGCCGTCCACCCGGCCATTGGCGATGCGCCGCTCGATCATTTCCAGACTGCCGATGATTCCGGCGAGCAAGTTGTTGAAGTCGTGGGCAATACCGCCGGTGAGCTGCCCGACGGCTTCCATCTTGTGCGCCTGGCGCAGAGCCAAATGGGCTTCGGACAGTTCCTGCGAGCGGGCCAGCACCCGCTGTTCGAGGGTTTCGTTGGCGCTCTGAACCTGCTGGAACAGCGTGGCGTTATCGATGGCAATGGCGGCTTGAGCGGCCAGGGCCGACATCAGTTTTTCATGGCGCGGGGTGAATTGGCCGGGCTCGGGATGGCCATAGAACAGCCCGCCCAGCACTTCGCCCGAGCGCGACACCACCGACACGGCCAGATAACTGCGCAGCGGCACGTGGCCTGTCGGCAGGCCGAAATGCGGAGAGATCCGCCCATAGCGTGGGTCCCGCAACATGTCGTCGGAACGCATCACGCCCGCCGTCAGGAACGCGGGCGCGAACACCGGGCTGGAACGCGGGCCAGGCAGCAGGGCCAGTTCCGGCGAGTGGACACCAGACAGGGTGAAGAGATCAAAATGATCGTTCGCGGCGTTATGAAAGTATCCGCCGATCTCGGCGCCGGTCATCTCGCGGCCGGCGTCGGTCACGGTCTGCACCAGTCGCTTGAGGTCCAGTTCGAGAGCCAGTTCGGCATTGACCCGGTTGAGCGTTTCCAGGGTGCGGGTTTCCTCGCGTAACGCGGCTTCGCTGGCCTCCAATGCGGCCCGAGAGATATGCGCCTCGGTGACGTCGTAGCCTTCACAGAAAATACCCGTCACTTGGCCCGATTCATCCAGCAGCGGCTCATAGATGAAATCCAGGTAACGCACCTCGCTCGGCGCATCGGGGTGATTGAGCTGGATCGGCGTGCGTTGCTGCACCAGCCGCTCGCCGGTGCTGTAGACCCCGTCCAGCCACTCGTAAAACCCTTGACCGGCCAGCTCCGGGAACGCTTCGTAGATGGTTTTGCCCACGTAATGGCGCTCGCCGAACAGCCGAGTGTAGGACTGGTTGACGAATTCGAAGCGGTGCTCGGGGCCGTTGAGGACGGTAATGAAACCGGGGGCCTGCTCGAACATCTTGCGCTGGCGGACCAGTTCCTGCGCCTTGCGCCTCTCGGCCAGGATCCGTTCGGTGACTTCGTGACCCTGGTTGAGGATCCCTGCGATGCGCCCGTTTTCCCCACGGATCGGCGTAAAGCTATAGTTCCACCACGTCTCGTGCAGGCGCCCGCCGCGCTCCATCATCAACAGCTGGTCGAATGCTGAAAAGCCTTCGGCATTTATGACGGCGTCTTCAAGCTGCGGCCCGACGATGTCCCAGATACTCGACCACACTTCCTGCCCAGGGCGGCCCAGCACCGCCGGATGGCGTTCTGCCGGAATCGGCGCCCAGGCGTCGTTGTACAGCAGGCAGAAATCTTCGCCCCAGTAGATCGCCGTCGGAAAACTCGAATGCAGGCAAATGCTGATGGCCGAACGCAGCGACTGCGGCCAGCCCGCCGGATCGCCCAGTGACGTCGACGCCCAATCGAAGTCCCGGATCAGCTGCCCCATTTCGCCGCCGCCAAGGAGGAAATCCAGGGGGCCGATGTGTACGGTGTCCGACTTCATGGGCGACATCTCGACACAGTGATTCAGAGAAAGGGATGGACTGGGGAAGCGGGAGGAGATTTCCGCGACTGGATGAACGGCATTGCCGCGCGACGCTGCGACCCGACATACGCAGAGTATGGCACAGAGCTATCAGGGGCAGCCGGGCGCCAGTCTGACATCAATATGATCGCCTGTCCGGCTTATTGAGCCGCCAGCGGGGTCTGGCGGCATATCCGCCATTGCCCGGCTGACCGGCAGCGGGCATCATCCCCGTCCATTCGACACATGGAGGCGTCCCGTGCCCGATACCGCGCTGCACAACCGCCCACAAGGCCGCCTGCTCGTCGGGCTTGGCGCTTCAGCGGGGGGCCTGGAAGTGTTGCAGCGCTTCCTGCGCTTGATGCCGAGCGATTCCGGCATGAGCTTTCTGGTCATCCAGCATCTTGCGCCGGCCACGCCCAGCCTCCTCACAGAAATCCTCGCCCGTTCGACGCGCATGACGGTCGTCGAGGCCACCCATGGCGCAACCCTCGACGCCGACACCCTTTACGTGATTCCGCCGCAGCACGCCTTGAGCGTCACGGCCAATGCGCTGGTCCTGACCCGCTACGAAGGCGAGCGCGGCCACCATTTGCCCATCGACGCCTGCTTCGCGTCGATGGCCGAGCACCACGGGACGAGGGCGGTCGGCGTCATTCTGTCCGGGACCGGTGCGGACGGCACCGCGGGCTGCCGGGCGATTCTCGACCATGGCGGCAGAACCCTTGTGCAGTGGCCGGAAGAGGCGACCTACAGCGGCATGCCCAATAGCGCGATTCAGGCGGGCAACGCCAGCCATGTTCTGAGCGTCGAGCAGATGCCCGGCGTACTGACTGGCGCCAAGGATCCGGACGGCCCCGCACCGTCAATGACGCCGGGGGATGCCATGCAGCAGATTCTTCTGCACCTGCGCAGCATGACCGGCCATGATTTCACGCAGTACAAAAAGAGCACCATCGCCCGGCGGATCGAGCGGCGCCTGCAGATCATGCACCTCGCCAGTGAGGATGATTACCTGCGGCTGCTGAAGGGATCGGCGGAGGAGTGCAAGTCGCTGTTCAACGAGTTGCTGATCAATGTCACTCAGTTCTTTCGTGACCCTGCCGCGTTCACGGTCATGCAGCGGGAGATCCTCCAGCCGATGATCGACGCCAAGGCTGCCGATGAGCCGCTGCGGGTATGGATCGCCGGTTGCGCCAGCGGCGAAGAGGCCTACTCGGTGGCTATTGTTCTGCACGAACTGCTGCACGCGCAGGATCAGGCCGCCGGGGCGCCGCCGGGCATTCAGGTGTTTGCCAGCGACCTGGATGCCGAAGCCATCAGGACCGCCCGCGCCGGGTTTTACCCGCTGACCATCGCCAGTGACGTCAGTGCTGAACGCCTGGAGCGCTATTTTAGCCGCGTTGAAGGCGGCTACCGGGTGAAGACGGAAATCCGCGAGATGATCGTCTTCGCGGTGCAGAACGTGATCAAGGATCCGCCCTTCACCCGCATTGATCTGCTGTGCTGCCGCAACCTGATGATCTACCTGGGGCATGCGCTGCAGAACCGCCTGATCCCGACCTTCCATTACGCGCTCAAGCCTGACGGCGTGCTGTTTCTTTCACCTTCCGAGAGCATCGGCGGGCATGTCACACTGTTCACGCCGTTGCAGCGCAAATGGAAATTCTACCGGGCCGTGAAGACCCGAACCCCCAAATCCATGCCGATGGACAGCACGCTGTCGTGGCTGCCCAGCCCCATCAGCCGACCTCCGGACCGCCCCGCGACCATGACCAAGGAAACCAACATTGCCGAACTGACCCGCCGGGCGCTGCTGCAGGACTTTGGCCCTGCCTCGGTGGTCACCGATCTGGCTGGCAACATTCTGTATGTACACGGCGACACTGGCCGCTACCTGCGCCCTGCGCCGGGGCAACCCAGCCTCAACGTCGTCGAAATGGCCCGCGAAGGCCTGCAGCTGGATCTGCGCGGTGCGGTACAACGTGCCGCCCTCAGCGCCGAACCGACCTCGACCCAGCCGCTGCCCGTCACCAACGATGGCGCGAAGCGCTGGGTCAGCCTCAGCGTGCGCCGGATGGGCAACACCGCGCAGGGAGAGCAATTGCTCCTGATCACGTTCCAGGAACCGGCCAGCGGCGCGGATATCCCGCTCGACTCAGTGCCCGACACCGCCGCACATCTGGCGCCCGAACGGGTCAGGCTGCTGGAGCACGACCTGGCTTACACCCGAGAGAACCTGCAGGCGACCATCGACGAATTGCAGCACCTGAACGAGGAGCTGGGCGCGGCCAACGAAGAGATGCAATCGACCAATGAAGAGCTGCAGTCATCCAACGAGGAGCTGGAAACCTCCCGTGAAGAGCTGCAATCGGTCAATGAGGAACTGGTCACCGTCAATGCCGAGCTTCAAGCGAAAATCGAGCAGCTCGGCGACATGCAAAATGACATGAAGAACCTCCTCGACAGCATCAATATCGGGACTATATTCCTTGATACAAAGCTGATTATTCGCCGCTTTACGCGCGATGCCGTGAAGATCTACCGCCTGATTCCCAAGGATGTGGGGCGGCCATTGGCCGATATCTCTTCGTACATCCACTCCATTGACCTACTGGTCCCCGCGCAGGAGGTGCTCGACATGCTGATCCCGCAAGAGATCGAACTGTGCACTGTCTCGGGCAACTGGTTCCTGGCGCGGCTGGCACCGTACCGCACGCTGGACAACGTCATCGACGGCGTGGTGATGACCTTTCACGACATCAACAGCCGCATCGCCAACCAGAAGGCCGTGCAGGCTGCGCGGGAACTGGCCGAGGCCATCGTCGACACGGTGATCGAGCCGTTGCTGGTGCTGGATGAAAACCTCTGCGTCGTGTCCGCCAGTCGTTCCTACTACCGGACCTTCCCGACCACCGAGCCGTTGACCACCGGCCGCAGGCTCTTCGAACTCAACAATCGCCAATGGGACATCCCTGCGCTGAGGCAAAAGCTCGGCACGATTCTGGAGAGCGACACCAGCTTCGATGGTTTCGTCGTAGAGCATGAGCTGACCGGCTCAGGGCCGCGGGCGATCACCCTCAATGCCCGTCGGGTAGCGGGGGACGGTACCCGCCCGCACCTGATTCTGCTGGCGATGCAGCCTGAACGTTCTCTCACCTGAGGCCAGGGAGGACTATGAAGACGCCGCCCCCCGCGCCCCCTATCGTCCACTCCGCGAATCCGCCTGACAGCCTGGACGCAAATGCCCGGCTGCTGCATGACTTGCGATTGCACCAGGTCGAATTGCAGATGCAGAACGAGGAACTGCGCGCTACGCAATTCGCCTTGGAAGCCTCGCGCGATCTCTATCTGGATTTGTATGAGAACGCGCCGGTGGGCTACCTGACGCTGACCCCGCAAGGGGTCATTGAAGCCGTCAACCGCACCGGCGAGACACTGCTGAGCTACCCGCGTCACCGCCTGTTGCAGCGCCGTTTTGCCGCCCGCGTCGTCAGCCGTGACCGCGATCATTGGCAGCAGGTATTCGGCCGGGTCTGTCGCAGCGGCCAGGCGCAGGAGTGCGATCTGAGCCTGGAGCGCACCGACGGCACGCACTGGCAGGCGCGACTGAACTGCGTGCGCCACGGCGGTGAGTCGGGCGGCATCCGAGTCACCCTTAGTGACCTCACGGCACGGCGGGAAGTCGAGCAGCGTCTCAACCTCGCCGCGAGCGTCTTCACCCACGCGCGGGAAGGCATCATGATCACCGATCCGGCCGGCGCAATCATTGAAGTCAACGAAGCCTTCACGACCATCACCGGCTATGAACGCAGCGAATCCATAGGCAAAAATCCGCGCTTTCTCTCCTCCGGCATGACTCCGCGCGCGCAGTACGTGGGCCTGTGGAGCCGTTTGCTGTCGGAACATTACTGGCAAGGCGATCTGTGGAACCGTCGGCGTGACGGTTCTGCCTACGCCGCGCGCCAGACCATTACCGCCATTGTCGACGCTGATGGCGTGACCCAGCATTACGTCTCGCTCTTTACCGACGTCACCGAACTGCACAGTTACCAGCGGCAGCTCGAATACGTGGCCCACTACGACCCGCTCACCCACTTGCCGAACCGCGTTTTGCTGGCCTCGCGCATGCAACAAGCCATGGCCAGCGCGTTGCGCTCGGGCACGACCCTGGCGCTGGCGTATCTGGACTTGGACGGTTTCAAGGCCATCAACGACCTGCACGGGCATGACGTAGGTGATCGGGTGCTGTCCAGCGTCTCCCGGCGCATGCAGCACGTGCTGAACGACGCCTGCACCCTGGCTCGCCTGGGCGGGGACGAATTCGTGGCGTTGATCGTCGATCTCGAACATGTGTGCGACAGCGCGCCGACCCTTGAGCGGCTGCTGGCGTCGGCCAGCGAGGTGGTGCAGTTGGGGGCGTTGAATGTTGCCCTGTCTGCGAGCATCGGCGTCAGTTATTACCCGCAGGACGACGACATCAGCGCCGACCAGTTGCTGCGCCAGGCGGATCAGGCGATGTATCAGGCCAAGCTGGAGGGGAAGAACCGGTTTCACGTCTTCGACGCGCAGCACGATCAGGAAATGCGCGGGCATAACGCTCGGCTTGACCGCATCTATCAGGCCATCCGCGATCAGGAACTGCGCCTGTATTTCCAGCCCAAGGTCAATCTGCGCACCGGCGCAGTAGTCGGCGTGGAAGCATTATTGCGTTGGGAGGATCCGGAGCGGGGCCTGCTATTGCCCAGCAGTTTCCTGCCACTGATCGAAAGCAACGCACTGTCGGAAGTGGTGGGTGACTGGGTGCTTGAAACGGCTCTGGATCAGATCGAGCGCTGGCAACAGGAGGGGCTGCAACTGGCGGTCAGCGTTAACGTCGGCGCGCGGCAGCTTCAGCACCCCGACTTCGTGACGAATCTGACCAAACGGCTCGCGGAGCATCCCGGTGTTTATCCCGGGATGCTGATGATCGAAATCCTCGAAACCAGCGCGATGGAAGATGTAGAGGGCGTCTCGCGCACGCTGCGCAACTGCGAGCAACTGGGCGTGCGCTTTGCTCTGGATGACTTCGGTACGGGGTATTCGTCGCTCAGCTACTTGAAGCGATTGCCGGTCGCGCAGTTGAAAATTGATCAGACGTTTATCCACGGCATGCTCGACGCGCCTGGCGATATTTCGATCTTGCAGGCGATTCTCGGGCTGGCCAATGCGTTCGGTCGGGAGGTCATCGCTGAGGGGGTCAACAGCCTGGAGCAGGCGCAACGCCTGCTTCAATTGGGCTGCGAAATCGGTCAGGGTTTTGGCATCGCCGAGCCGATGCCGGCCACCCAGATGCGCGGCTGGATCGACGGATGGACGGCTGATCCGCTGATCCGGTGGCTGCAAGTCAGTGACTCTGTTGAGTCTGAACGCCGCCCGCTTGGGTAGCACCGGGCATGTGCCCCTGGGCGGGCGAGGGCGCAAGCTGCCGCCAACCATAAAAGGCGAGGGCAGTGAGCAGTGCGCTGATCCACACAATCACGCCGGCCCAGAAGGTGTGCGACATGAAATGCCAGCCCTGCAGGACGCGGGTGGTGCCGTAAATCGCACCCAGGACCATCGACGCGTAGAGGATCGCCCGTGCATGGCGCCATTGGTAGCGGCGCGCAACGAAGTACAGCGCGACCATGGTGAAGCCGCCCGACGCATGTCCGCCCGGCCAGCAACGACCGGGGCCGGCTTCATGGAACAGGCTGAAATTCTCGAACCATTCTTTTTTCTCCATCGTCCCGCCGTACAGCGTGGTTTCGACCGGGCAGTAGATGCTGGTGTGGCTTTTAAAAAAATGGATCATGCCGGTGATGATTGCGAACGACACCACGATGAACAGGAAGTCCCGCCGGTGGCGAGCGGCGAAACGCAGCACCGGGGCAATGCGCAGTGTCTCCAGCAACCTGATAAGCCGGTCGTGCCGCCCTGGTTTTAACAGCGGCCAGAGGAACGACAGGATTGATCCGATGATCGCGGCTTCTCCCGTGAGATCGGGAATAATTCGCGGCCAGCGGTGGGTCAGGTTTTCGAACAGGCGACTGTGGCCGAACGGGAATTCATGGTTTGGGTAATACAGCCAGTTGCTGATGACCTCGTCCAGTGACGTGAGGTCAAAGACTACGAAGATCGCCAGCGCAATGGCGATCGGCAAACCCAGGTTCCACGCGTAAAATCTTGATCGTTCGTTTGGCACGCTTAGTGTCCCGATGAGTGTGGTTCATAAACTTCGCCGGGAGGGTATCCGGCGCTGACTGAACATACGCGTTTGCAGGTCAGCCGGCAGTGAAGAAGATGTGAAAACTCCATTCATGTTTACACCCTTCTGCGGGCTCTTTAAGCATGGAGTAAAGAGGGCTGTAAAACTGGGTTGACGCATGGTTTTAACCCCGCGCATCTTGCCCACGGGTGGAAAGTGCGCGACGTTTAAAAATCACTGTTTTTTTCACGTGCCGTTTACCAAATAACCATGCATCGCTGCTTACGCTTGTTGTCATTCAATGACGCAGACTTCCATCTGCCGATGGACTGAACAGTCGGAGCAACACGATGCGCGAACACGTCAATGTCCCGCCCGCACGCAGCGCGGGCAAGTTACTCAAAAGCGCCAAAAAATACCGTGTTCTGTTGACCGCTGGTGCGATCGTCGTGTCGCTGCTGCTGTTGACGGGTTACACCTACTGGCCACGCTCGCCGATTGACCTCGTCAGGGGCCAAAACATGAGCAGGGCGGGGCTGTACGAAAGCTGGAAGAGAGGTGAAGTGGTCGTGCTGGTGCGCCATGGCGAACGCTGCGACCGTTCGGATAATGAGTGCCTTGGGCCAAAGGACGGGATAACCCGCAACGGCAGCGAAGTATCTGCCGACGTGGGGCGTTCGCTCAGCCAGTTGGGTTTGGCGCAGACCGACATCCTCGCCAGCCCGTCCACACGCACGGCGCAGACCGCCGAATCCCTGTTCGGCCATGCGATACCTGCCGAGGACTGGCTGTTTGATTGCGAGAAGATGAACCTTCCCCAGGTTATGTCGCACAAGGCGAACAACCGTAACCTGGTGCTGGTTACCCACAGCGGTTGCATCAGTCAGATAGAAAGCAAGCAGGGTTACCCCCACGCCGATACCAGCGAATACGACAGCGCGGTATTTATCTCGCTGGACAAACGCAGCAGGCCCGTCATCAGAGGCGTGCTTAATCCGCAGGACTGGAAGCAACTGGCGATGAAGGGAAATCAGTAAAAACGAGGTAAGAGGGTTGCGGCTATTTACGAAGTTGATACCCGACGCCATAGACCGTATGAACCAGCGGGAACGCAAAACCGTCATCAACCACTTTTCTGATTTGATGGACCCGCGTACCCAGGCCGCTGCTCTTGTTCACGCCCAGTTCGCCCCACAGCATTTGCGCGATCTCTTCCTTGCTGACAGTGCCGGGACTTCTCAGCATCAGCAGCGCGAGTATGTCGATATTGGTCGGGTTGAGCTTGAGCGATTTTTGCGCGCGGGTCGCCCGGTATTTGCTTGTGTCCAACACCAGATCCTCGACAACCAACATAGATAAAACCCGCCACTCTAAACGTTGCGCGATCCTAGACAGGCGTTTGTCAAAAATAGGTTCGGCTGCCGTGAATATCTTGTCGTTTGCTCAGGTGCTGCTGTCGGCATCAGCGGGTTTAGCGCCGGTGGGCAACCAGACCGTCACGCACAAGCCGCTGCGGTTGAGTTCATCGGTGTAGTTCAAATGAACGGTTGCCCCCGCACGCTCCACGATGGTCCTGACGATTGAAAGGCCAAGTCCGGAACCCACCTGTTCTGTGCCCAGCGTCCGATAGAAAGGGTCGAACACGCGCTCCCGTTCTCCGATGGCAATGCCGGGCCCTGAGTCGCTTACTTGCAATTTTGCCTGGCCACCTGCGAGGTCAACCGACAGATCCACACGACCGCCGGACGGGGTGTAGCGAATTGCGTTGTCGACCAGGTTCTTGACCAGCGTGAGCAGGTCCACCTCATGCATGAACACGTGCACATCCTGATCACCTTCAATGCCGATATCGAGCTGGCGGGCCTCGGCCAGCGCCATCAGATCTTCAAGCACGCGCCGATAGACGCCCCGCACCGAAATCGCCTGTGTCGGTGAGCGGGTTATCGACTGAGCCGTGGCAAGGGACAACAGCTGATCGATAAGCTTGCGACCGCGCTCGATACCCCGGCGCAACGGTTTGAGACGTTCGTGTGCGTGTGCCGGCATTTCGGTCTGCGCCAGGCGCTCAGCCTGCAAGGAAAGCGCCGTGAGGGGCGAGCGCAACTCATGGGCAGCGTCGGCCACAAAACGGCTCTGGGTTTCCATCGCCTTGCGCACCCGCTCCAGCAGTCGGTTGATGGCCACGACAAAGGGCCGGACCTCGAGCGGCACGTGACGTTCGTCGATGGGGTGCAGTGCCTGACTTTCGCGTAGGTCAATCTCCCGAGAGAGCAGGGCGATAGGGCGAAACAGTTTGCGGACCAAATCGCTCATGACCAGCAGCAGCACCGGGAACAGAATCAGGAATGGCAACAGGCTGCGCCAGGCGCTTTCCCGCGCATCCTTGTCGCGAGCCCCGACTTCCTGAGCCACGGCAATACGCTGGCCATCGGTGGTGGTCTTCACCAAAACCCGAAAGGGTTCGCCACCGACATCAAGCGTCCGGAGTCCATCTGACAAGGTTGTCGGCAGTGGCAACGGGGTGCTTGCATCACCGTTGTGACTGGCGTTGGCGCCATCGGCCAGATACTGGATCACCACACGAGACTCTTCATCGTCGTCTTCGGTGGCAGAGGGCTCCGCGTAGCGCAATGTCATGCGCTGACGCTCGAACAGGTCGGCGACCTGGCGCAGGGTGGCGTCCTGCATCTCATGCGCTTCATCGAATGCGGACACGAACGCGAACACGCCGGCGGCCATCGCGACAATCAGGAGTACCAGCGACAGTGACGCCGAAAGCCTGAGCTGGACCGATTCCCTCAGGCGGGTTTTGAAACCATCCATCCCACACCTCTGACGTTCTTGATGACATGGCTGCCCAGCTTGCGCCGCAAAGCGTGAATCAGAAACTCGACGGCGTTGCTTTCGACCTCGTTACCCCAGCCGTAAATACGGTCTTCGAGATCGGCCCGGGAAAGAATGGCCCCTGGCCGGATCAACAGCGCGTGCAGCAGTGCAAACTCACGGCCGGAAAGTTGCACGGCAGGCTGTTGCTCGGTACTCGCCTGCCTGGAGCTGGGGTCGAGCGTCACCACGCCGTTGCCCAGCAAGGGTGAGGCGCTGCCGCCTTTGCGGCGCATGACCGCGCGCATCCGCGCCAGCAATTCAGCCATCTGGAACGGTTTGAGCAGGTAGTCGTCTGCGCCGCCGTCCAGGCCTCGCAAGCGTTCATCTAGGCTGTCGCGTGCGGTAATGATCAACAGTGGAACGGGGTTGTTCTGCGCACGAATGCTGCTCAGCACGGACTGACCGTCTTTGCCCGGAAGTCCGAGATCGAGCAGCACCAGATCGTAGTGGTGAGTGTCCAGCGCAGCAAGCGCGACCAGGCCGTCTTTGACCCAGTCAGCGGCGTGACTGGCGTCCATCAGCGCGCCTTGAATGGCTTCGCCGATCATCGGGTCGTCTTCGACAAGCAATATGCGCACGTGGGTCTCCATCGCGAACGCCCTCACAGGGAGGGCGTCCATTGAAACATCAAGCCTGGCGGGATTAAACCCGGTGGAAGGCGCGGCGCCTGAAACGACAAGGCGGGCCAGCGAGCAGGCCGATCACTTCCCTTGCAGCGAGTCGAACGTCTTCATGAGGTCGCTCATGGCCGCCTTGCAATCATCCTGCCTGGGGTTGGTGGCACGCAACGCCGACAGCGCGCGGTCGATGGACTTGTCCAGCACGTGCCAATCGCTTGCTGCACGGGGTTTGATCCCGGCCTCGGCGGCGTCCCATGTCGATTCCAGGTCCTTGATACGCGTTTTTGCGCCGGACAGATCGTTTTTGTCGACCTTTCCGGCGACGTCCGCTGCGATGGTCCTGAATTCAGACAGATCGCCCAGACTGGATACGCCTGGCTGGCCGCTGTTGCTCTGTGAGGCCGTCGCGGTCCCGGCAGCATGTGGCGGCGTGGCCGGCTTGGAGCAGCCTGCGGCCACACTGAGCAGAAAGATCGAGGAGACGATAGCAATGTGGCGGATAGCGTTCTGAAAATAGCGCATGGTTTTACCTTTCTGAGTATTCAAGAGTTATTGAGCCGTTGCTTTGCGGTGGCCGACAGTGAGCTGTGCCGCGACCACCAGAATGAGGATGACGCAGAGGAAAATCGCACTGGTCCAGGTCGCGCCCATTCCCAGGCCACCGTAGGTTTTAGCTTGGGTCAGAAGGTCGCCCAGGGAGGCACCGAAGGGTCGGGTGAGGATGTAGGCCAGCCAGAACGTCAGCACGGGATTGCTGCCCATGCGCCAGGCAATCAGAGTCGCGGCGATCAGCGCGCCGAAAATCACTGCGCCTAGCGTGAAGCCCAGTCCCAGCGCTTCGGTGGCCAGGTCCCCGGCGGCGGTGCCAAGGGCGAACGTGCAAAGCACGGTGGTCCAGTAAAACAGCTCCCGCCGACGGGACGTGATCTGGCGAATCGACAGGCTGCGCTCGGTCTGGTACCAGACCAGAAAGTTCACCGCCAGCAGCACCGAGAACACCACCGTGCTGGTGTCCAGACTGACGTCCAGCACGTCGGTGAGCACATCGGTTATCTGCGTGCCAACGATGCTGACCAGCACCACGGTGAGCCAATAGATCCAAGGCGTATAAGCGCGGGTACGCAGTTGTCCGAACAGCGCGATGGCCAGCAGCAATGCCATGCCCACCGTGGTCACACCTGCGCCAAGGCCGGCGTCGACGGCAAGAAAATCGGCGACGGTTTCACCCACCGTCGTGGACAGGATCTTGATCACCCAGAACCCCAGAGTGACTTCGGGCACCTTGTTCAGCCAGGCGGCAGTGGTTGAATTCATGTGGAACGCTTCTCCTTGGCAGCGCAGCAATTGCGCAGGGGAGAAGGTACGCCGCGAAACTTAGCGCAGACTGAGGGCGCCGTATAAATGAGCGACGGAGGTTGTGGGCGGGCAATTCACGACGTGGTCGCGTCTTGCCCGCTCCGCATTGGCAGGGTGATTACGGCTTTGGAACGTCAGGCTTCCAGTCCAGCAAATGCTGTTTGAACCCCTCGCTTGCCACCTGGTAATAGGCGATGGCGCGCGCAATCAGTGGATCGGCAGAGGTTGATTGGCTTTCGACACTTTCCCCCAGCGCGTTGTCGTGGCGGCGCAGGGCCTGGCGCGGGCTGAGAATGGCCAGATCCTTGCCGTCGAACAGTCCGAGGTGCTGGTAATTACCGACCACCACCCGGGGCGGCAAGGCCGAATCGAGGAACAGGTTGCGGCCAAAGAAGGTGGACTGATAGTCCAGATTCAGCAGCCCCAGCAGCGTGGGCGCCAGATCGATCTGGCTCGCCAATTGAGAGAACTCCCGGGGCTGGAGCATCTTCGGCGCGTAGATGAACAGCGGAATGAGGTAGTTGTCGATGGGCAAGTCTTCCTTGCCTGCGCTGCCGGCCGTGTGGTCGGCGACGAAGACGAACAGCGTGTTGTCGAACCAGGGTTTCTGGCGGGCGCTTTCAAGGAACTTGCCGATGGCGTAATCGGTGTATTTCACCGCGCCATCGCGACCGTTGCCCGAAGGGATGTCAATGCGCCCCTCCGGGAACGTGTAAGGACGGTGATTGGACGTGGTCATCAATTGCAGCAGGAACGGCTTGTTCGCAGCGAAGTCGGCATCCGCCAGGTTGAGCGCCTGCTGGTAGAGATCTTCGTCGGCCATGCCCCAGGCATTTTTGAAGTGAATGTCCTGTTCATTGACGCTGCTCTGGTCCACCACGCGGTAGCCGTTGCCGCTGAAGAATGCATTCATGTTGTCGAAATAGCCGCGGCCGCCGTAAACAAAAACGCTGTCGTAACCGACGCCCGCCAGCTGCTGGCCCAGGCTGGCGAAACCGCTCTCGCGACCGACGCGCTTGACGATGGAACGTCCGGGCGTCGGCGGAATGGACAGGGTAATGGCTTCCAGGCCGCGATCGGTTCGTGTGCCGGTGGCGTAGAAATTATTGAAGTACACGCTTTGCTTGCGCAGCGCATCCAGGTAGGGCGTCAGATTGCGCGTGTCGCCGTTGCTGCCCAGGTATTTGGCGCTCAGGCTCTCAATGGTCACCAACACGATGTTGGCTTTGCGCGTCGTGCCCGGGTTGTCGATCGCGCGCCGGATATCCACCGGGTCATTGCCGACAAATCGGCTGTTCGGCTCGGCCAGCTCCCGGCGCATCTGCTCGGCGACTTGAGGGTCGGGCAGGGTGGCGTAGAACTGCTGATAATCCAGCTCGTTGTTTCTGAACGCTGCGAAAAACTGGTACGGGCCGTTGCTCGCCAGTTCCCGCTGATAAGCGTTGCCGCCCAGACCGCGAGGATTATCCTGATCGACAAATTGCAGGCTGATGGCCGCCAGCGCCAGCAACAGTGCGATACCGGCCAGTCTGCTGCGCAGCGGCGGTGTCGGGGCTTTGATCGAGGCCGCGACGGCGCGGCTGATGATCGCGCTCAGCACTATTGCCACGATCGCCAGGGCGGTCAGCAGTTTGCCGATGGGGTAGGACTCGAGGATGTTATTGAGGACCTCGTCGGAATAAACCAGATAGTCCACGGCGATGAAGTTGAATCTCACGCCGAACTCGTCCCAGAAGAGCCATTCGGCCACAGCGACAAACAGCATCACGAAAATACTGAGTGTCATCAGCCCTTGCAGGAACCAGCGATGCCCGCGAGCGCGCCATAAGCGTGGCGGGCAGAGCAGGACATAGATACCCAGTGGCACGGCGGCGTAGGTCAGGAATGCCAGGTCATAGAGCAAGCCGGTGGCAAAAGTGGCGACTACTTGATGGCCGGCCTCATCCAGATGGGTGGTGAATAAAACGAGACGGGTGAGAAAGAAGAGAGCGAGCCATGTGCCGGTTGCCAACAGCAGGAATCGGGCAGGGGCCGATGAGTGAATCCGCATGTGTCTAATCCTTTGGACAGGTGTATCCGGTTGCAGTTATCTGGCGCTGCGGCTCCTTTACCGTTGTTCAACGGTGGGCACATAGCGCAAATACTTTTATTGTCAAATTCTGATGATTTTAAATACGTTTCAAATTGTCACTCCTTTGCACGGGTACATTCATAACAGCCATCCATGGACTGTCGGGCGGGCGGCGTAAAAGTTATGTGGCCTGAGTGTGAAAACCCCGTCAGTGTTTAATGTTCGATTGAACACTTATAGGTGCCTGGGCGCTTTGAATTGCGGTGAAGAGTATGCCAGTGATCATCCGTGAGTGCGCGTCTGTCAGCTATCCTCTGAAACACTCGGCCGCCCGATCAGGTGTTGACGGGGCGTTGACAAGACTTCAACAAAGCGCTGCCCATACTGCCGGCAGCCATCAATTGATGATTCTTTCCCCAGCCGGTGTTGCCTCGATGACGTCCCGTGCGCTCTCGCTTTTCGTACTCGCTGCTGTGCTGTTTTTTTTCGCCTTGGGCAATCACCAACTGCAAAACTCGACGGAGCCGCGGGTGGCAGGCATCGCCATGGAGATGCACCTGAGCAACAACTGGGTAACCCCGACCCTCAACGGACAGCCTTTTCTTGAGAAGCCACCCCTGAGCGTCTGGCTGGATGCGGCGGCGATCCGCGTATTCGGCGCCAACCCCTGGGCGGTGCGCCTGGCGTCGGCGTTCGCCGGGCTGTTCAGCGTGTTGCTCCTTTACCCCATGCTGTTGCGCTTCGGACGCCCGGCCTCTGTGGCCTGGCTGGCGGCGTTCATGCTGGCAACAACGGCCAGCTTCTGGAGCAATGCGCGGCAAGTGGGCGAGGACGCGTTGCTGTCCCTCGGCGTGACCCTGGCGCTGCTGGCGTTTTTCCACGCCAGCGAGCGCGCGCGACGTGGGTCGCCGGCACTGTGCCCCTGGCTTGCGTTCACGCTGGGCATCGTGATTTCGACCTTGAGCAAAGGGGTGCTGGGACTGGCGCTGCCGGGCGTGGTGATCTTCTTCTGGCTCGTCGTTGAGACGGTTCGGCACAGACGCCTGGAGGTGGCCGACTGGGTTCGCCCGGCAGCCTTCACGCTGCTGGCGTTGGTGCCGCTTCTCGTCTGGTTGGGTTTTCTGTACGGGCAGGGCGGTGCCGAGTCGCTGAAGGAGGTGCTGTGGACCAACAGCGTTGGCCGGTTCAGCGGCTCGTTCACCGAAGCCGGGCACTACGAGCCGTTCTATTACTACCTGGCGAAACTGCCGGAAGCGTTTCTGCCGTGGAATCTGTTGGTGTATCTGGGGCTTTGGCACTTTCGCAAGCAACTGCTGAGCAACCGCTATCTGTTGTTCTTCAGCCTGTGGCTGGGCGCGCAATTCCTGTTGCTGACGCTGGCGTCGAGCAAGCGCACGGTGTACCTGATGTCCCTGGCGCCGGCCGCTGCGGTGATTGCTGCCGAATATGCCTGGGTGCTCTGGGCCAGGATTGGCACGCATTCAGGCGTATCGGCGTTTGCGGCGGCGGTGATGCGCCATCGTCGAAGCATCAGCGGGGCGGGTGTCTTGCTGGTGGTCGTCACCTACCTGGGTGCAGCGCAATGGCTGGCGCCGCGCGAGGACAGGCAGTTGTCATTTCTGCCCTTGACGGAAAAAATCCATGACCTGCAACAGCAAGGGGTGCAGGTGGCACTGTTTCAACCCAGCGAGCGACTGGCGGGCGCCGGCGTGTTCTACAGCCAGAGCCTGCTCGACAGTGTCATGGCGGGGGCGGACCTTGAGCGCTTTCTGGCACTGGGCGCTGACCGGGTGGTGGTGATGGAAAGCGAATCCGCGCCGCAGCCTCCTTTGCGGGTGCTCGACCGGTTCGAGATTGGAGGGCGCATCTACTATTTCGTGGCTGGCACCCCGGGTGCAGACCGCCGTTCATGAACGCGGAGCGTCCCGGGCTGCATTCCCACGCGGAGCGTGGGGACGATCATGCATCCAGGCATCGCGTGCATTGAGTAGGGTGGGCGCCGGACACCATTGTGGGACCGGCTTCAGCCGGGAAGGCGTCAGGCGTCACGCTGCAAAATTTACGGCGCACTCAAGGGCCTCTTCCCGGCTGAAGCCGGTCCCACTAAAAGCAACGCGTGAATTCAGTAAGGTCGGCGCCGGACAAAACTGTGGGACCGGCTTCAGCCGGGAAGGCGTAATGCGTCACACCGCAAAATTTACGGCGCACTCAAGGGCCTCTTCCCGGCTGAAGCCGGTCCCACTAAAAGCAACGCGTGAATTCAGTAAGGTCGGCGCCGGACAAAACTGTGGGACCGGCTTCAGCCGGGAAGGCGTCAGGCGTCACGCTGCAAAATTTACGGCGCACTCAAGCGCCTCTTCCCGGCTGAAGCCGGTCCCACTAAAAGCATCGCGTGCATTCAGTGGGCTGGTGCCGGTCCCACTAAACGGATCGAGTGCATTCAGTAGGGTCGGCGCCGGACACCATTGTGGGACCGGCTTTAGCCGGGAAGGCGTCATGGGTCACACCGCAAAATTTACGGCGCACTCAAGGGCCTCTTCCCGGCTGAAGCCGGTCCCACCAAAAGCATCGCGTGCATTCAGTGGGGCCGGCGCCGGACCCCATTATCGGCCGCTACACCATCACCCCACCCGCCACGTTTTTGTACGGCAGCCACTGTTTCTGCGGGATCGGCAATTCGCAGGATTCCCCACGGCCGATCGGGAAGTAGTGAAACCCGCTCTGCGCCAGCCGTTCTGTGTCGTACAGGTTGCGGCCGTCGAAGATCACCGGCGCGGCGAGGCGTTGCTGGATCAGCTCGAAATCCGGGGCCTTGAACTGTTGCCACTCGGTGCAGATGATCAGCGCGTCCGCATCGTTCAACGTCGACTCCGGCGTGCCCATCAGAATCAGGTCCTTGCGGTTGCCGTAGAGGCGCTGCGTCTCTTGCATGGCCTCGGGGTCAAACGCCCGCACCGTGGCGCCGGCGTCCCACAAGGCTTCCATCAGCACCCGGCTCGGCGCGTCGCGCATGTCGTCGGTGTTCGGCTTGAACGCCAGCCCCCACAAGGCGAACGTCTTGCCGCGCAGATCACCTTCGTAAAAGGCTTTCACTCGCTCGAACAGTTTGTTCTTCTGCCGCTCGTTGATGGCCTCGACCACCGCCAGCAGGTCGTTGGAGCAATGGGCTTCACGGGCGCTGTGGATCAAGGCGCGGATGTCCTTGCCGAAGCACGAGCCGCCATAACCGCAGCCGGGGTAGATGAAGTCGTAGCCGATCCGTGAGTCCGCGCCGATGCCCAGCCGGACCGATTCGACGTCTGCGCCCAGGTGTTCGGCCAGTTCGGCGATCTGGTTGATGAAGCTGATCTTGGTCGCCAGCATGCAGTTGGCCGCGTACTTGGTCAGCTCGGCGCTGCGCAGGTCCATGAACATGATCCGGTCATGGTTGCGGTTGAACGGCGCGTACAGCTCGCGCATGACTTTGCGCACGGCGTCGTTGTCGCAGCCGATGACGATGCGGTCCGGGCGCCGGCAGTCATTGACCGCCGAACCTTCCTTGAGAAATTCCGGGTTGGAGACGATATCGAACTGCAGCAAGCGGCCGGCCTGGCGCAGCGCCTTGTCGATGTGCCCGCGCAGGGCGTCGCCACTGCCGACGGGCACTGTGGACTTCTCGACGATGATCAGCGGCTCGGACCGGTACGTCGCGATGGCCTCGCCAACCGCGAAGAAGCCTGTCAGGTCGGCCGAGCCGTCATCGCGGGACGGGGTGCCGACGGCGATGAACAGCACCTCGGCGTGCTCGACCGCCAGCTGGGTGTCGGTGGTGAACTGCAGGCGCTTGTTCTCCAGGTTCTCTCGCACCAGGCTGGCCAGCCCCGGTTCGAAAATATGCACCTGGCCCTGGCGCAACTGCTCGACCTTGGCCTGATCAATGTCCATGCAGACCACGTCGTGGCCCACTTCAGCAAGCACGGTGGCTTGCACCAGACCGACATACCCGCTACCGAAAACGCTGATTTTCATGAAGAAACGCCCTGTGAAGGTGTGCTGGAAATGCGCCGAAGGTTGATGGTCAGCACACCCATCACGATCAGCATGACGCCCAAAGTTTTCGATACCGTGAACGTCTCATGGAAAAATGGCAGTGCCGCAGCAAGCCCATACACCAGCACGTAGCTGACGCTGAGCAGGGAATAGGCGCGACTCAATGGCAGATCGCGCAGGGCCAGCAGCCAGGCCAGCATCGACAGCGCGTAGGCGAGGACCGATCCGCCGATCACCAGCACCGCCGCGAGGTCCAGCTGCACCTTCGGGTCCAGCCAAAGCTCAGGCGAGGGCAGACGACTCATGCCCCAGCGCATGCCCAACTGCGCCGAACTCACCAGCAGCACGCTGCCCATCGCCCACGCCGTTGCCCCGCGTCTCCTGCCCGACTGGCAAATGTTTGAGCGGCTCATGCCTGACGCCCCAACAAAACGACGCCAGCCAGAATCAACGCGACGCCCAACCAATGGACGGCGTCGGTGGATTCCTTGAAAACAAAACGGCCGGCCAGGGTGATCAGCACCACGTTCAGGCCCAGCATCGGGTAGGCGATGCCGACGTCCAGTCGCTGCAACACCAGCAACCAGCTGATGAGGCCCAATCCCAGACAACCCACCGCCAGCCACAACCAAAACGAGCGCGCCGCGGCGCGCACGCCGGGAAAGGTGCCGCGCCAACGCTCCACTGCGCACTTCTGCGCGACCTGGCCCAGGCAGGTCAGCCCGCAGGTGGCCAACAGCAGCAGCCAGGTCATGGCGCTGACTTCGCGTAAATGAGGATGATCAGATTGCCTTCGTCGTAGCGCTCGGCGTCCTTGGGCAGCAGTTCAAGTTCGCGCAGTTCCTCGTCGGTTCTGCCGCGCATGACCACCCCGACCTGGCCCTCGCTCCGGGCTTTAGTCATCCAGGTGTTGATCCTTTTCAGGGTCACTTCGCGTCCTGTCGCGTCGGGATAGGCCAGGCCATATTCCAGCTCGTTCCAGGTGTTGAAAAACGACACGTCGGTTCTGTTCAGGCGCCAGGCCAGGGCCGACGCAGCGCCCAGATCATTGCTCAACAGGTGCGTGCTCGCCGCCAGTTGCGCCTGATGGGCAAGCACAAACTGGTCGGGTGTCTTGTTGTGCACGACGTCATAGGGAAGGGCCGCGGGCAACAGCGCGACCAGCAACCAGCTGCCCAGTGCCGGTGCGGCCCAATACTTCCAGGGGCGAATGCCTTGCAGCGCATTGCTCGCACACCAGCCTGTCAGCACGATGATCGCCAGCAGCAGGTTCAGCGGCTCGTGTTCGTACACCGGCTGTTTGAGTTGCAGGTACACCAGCGCCAACAGCCCGATCAACCCGGCGGTAGCGTTCAGCCACCCGTTGATGCGCAAGGCAGTGAGCTGACCTTGCTTGAGGCGTTCGATCAGCGCATCGGCCATCAACAGCGCCAACGGCAGCAGGCACGGCAGAATGTAGGTCGGCAGCTTGCCGTTGCTGAGGCTGAGAAACGCCAGCGGCAGCAGCAGCCAGATCAGGAGAAAGCCGGTTTCAGGGCGACGCTTGCGCTGCCAGGCCTGGCGGAACGTGACCGGCAGCAAGGCGGCCCACGGCAGGCAGGACACCACCAGCAGCGGCAGGTAAAACCACCAGGGTTCGGCGTGCTGGGCATCGGTCCCGGCAAAGCGACGGATGTGCTCGTGCCAGAAGAAAAACCGCCAAAAGTCGGGTTCCTGCCCATGCACCGCGAGCACCCACGGCAGGCTCACAAGGATGGCAATCAGCACCGCCAGCGGCCCGTAGCGCAGCAGTTCGCCGAGGCGCCGCTGCCAGAGCATGTAGGGCAGGGTGACCATCACCGGCAGCGCCCAGGCCAGAAATCCCTTGGTCATGAAGCCGATGCCGCAGGCCAGGCCGATCAGCGCCCAGGCACCCAGTCGAGCACGCCCGCTGCTGTGGACAGCACACCAGAACCCCACCAGCGTCAGGTTGGCCCACAGGGTGAACTGAGGATCGAGGTTGGCGTAACCGGCTTGCCCGGCGATAAACGCGAAGCTCATGAACAGCAGCGCACTGGCGAAGCTCTTGCGCGGATCGTTCCACATCCGCGCGGCGAGCCAGTAAGCGAGCATCACGCTTAGACCGGTGCTCAGCGCTGAGACGATGCGCACGCCAAACAGGTTTTCACCCAAGATGGCTTGCCCCACGGCAATCAGCCAGTAGCCCGCAGCGGGTTTCTCGAAATAACGCAGGCCCATGAAGTGTGGTGCGGCCCAGTGACCGCTGTGCAGCATTTCCTGACTGATCTGCGCGTAGCGGGTCTCATCGGGAATCCACAACCCGTGGGACCCCAGCGGCAGCAGATAGAACAGGACGAAGGCCAGCACCAACAGTGCGATGTTGCGGTGTTCGGCTTTGATCATCGCTGCACCCCCAACCAGCCTTCGCGACCGCGCAATGCGCCACGCACCAGATGGCCCGAAGGCAGCTGATCCAGCGAATCCGGCAGCAGCGCGCCAAGGGGCTGAAACTCAATGCTTCGGGTTTTCGCCTCACTCAATAGCGCACGAAAAGCCGGGGCCATGACGATGCCTTCGACCTCGGCGTGAACGGTGTAGACGTTCAGCTTCCAGGCCGCGAAACGCCGAAGTATGTCGTCGTTGAAAGACTGTGCGTCGAGCTGTGGCGACACCAGTTCGTCGTAGGTCGGCAGGTCCACCGGAATCTGCGGCGTGCCCAACGCGCGGTCGGCCAGCACCGGCCGGAATATCGACATGCCCCGGCAGTCGCTGTTGTAGCGGAAACCAAATGCCTCTTTCGCCTGCACCACGCGTTCATCGGCGCGCCAGCCGGCGGCGGCGGAGCAGGTCACCGGGTGGCCGAGAATGTCGCTGAGAACGTCAACGCCGCGCTGGATCTGATCGCTCAGCTCGGCCTCGCTCCAGCGCCCGGCATGGGCCTGCCAGGCGTGGTGATCCCAGGCGTGCAAGCCGACTTCATGACCGGCGTCCCGGGCCCGGCGCATCAGCGGCCCGAGGTCGCGGCCAATGGGTTTGCCCGGCCACGCGGTGCCCGCCAGCAGGATGTCCCAGCCGTACAGACTGGCCGCCCGCGAACGCAGCATTTTCCAGAGGAACTGCGGCCGCGCCAGACGCCACAGATGTCGCCCCATATTGTCAGGGCCGACGCTGAAGAAGAATGTCGCCTTGACCTGGGCTTCGTCGAGCAGGTCCAGCAAGCGCGGCACGCCGTCGCGGGTGCCGCGCCAGGTGTCGACGTCGATGCGCAACCCGGCCTTCATCAGCCGCGTGCGCCGGGGGTAACGGTCACTTCGGCCTTCTCGGCCATGGCTTCGCGGAGGAAGAAGTCCAGGGTCTTGCCGATGGTTTCGCTCAGTTCGATGGTCGGCGTCCAGCCGATCAGCCGTTTGGCGTTGTCGATGCTCGGCTTGCGGTGGCTGACGTCCTGATAACCCTTGCCATAGAACGACTGGCTCTCGACTTCACGGAAACCGGCGAAGGGCGGGAAGTTATTGCGCAGCGGGTGGGCCTCGAACTGGCGCAGCAACTCGGTACCCAGTTGGCGAATGCTGGCTTCGTTGTCGGGGTTGCCGATGTTGATGATCTGGCCGTTGCACTGGCCGCCCTTGTTTTCGATGATCCGCGCCAGCGCTTCGATGCCATCGACGACGTCGGTGAAGCAGCGCTTCTGCGCGCCGCCGTCCACCAGCCGGATCGGCGTGCCTTCCACCAGATGCAGAATCAGCTGGGTAATGGCGCGGGAGCTGCCGATGCGCGCAGAGTCCAGCCGGTCAAGCCGTGGCCCCATCCAGTTGAACGGACGGAACAGGGTGAACTGCAAACCCTTCTGCCCGTAGGCCCAGATCACCCGGTCCAGCAACTGCTTGGACACCGAGTAGATCCAGCGCTGCTTGTTGATCGGCCCGACCACCAGATTCGAGGTGTCCTCGTTAAAGCTGGCGTCCTGGCACATGCCATACACCTCCGAGGTCGACGGGAAGATCACGCGCTTGTTGTACTTGACGCAGTAGCGGACGATTTTCAGGTTTTCTTCGAAGTCGAGTTCGAAGACCCGCAGCGGGTTGCGCGTGTATTCGATGGGCGTGGCGATGGCCACCAGCGGCAGCACCACGTCGCACTTCTTGATGTGGTACTCGATCCACTCGGAGTGGATGCTGATGTCGCCTTCGATGAAGTGGAAATTCGGTCTGGCGCGCAGCCGTTCGATGGCGTCCGAACCGATGTCCATGCCATAGATTTCGTAACGGTCATCCTGCAGCAAACGTTCCGACAGGTGATTGCCGATGAAGCCATTGACGCCGAGGATCAGCACGCGGGTGCGTCGGACCGAGCGTCGCAGGTCCATGCCCTGCAAGCGCGAACCCTCCACCAGACCAAACTCGCGGGCCAGTTGCGCGCCGCTGAGGTACAGACCGTCGTCGCCACGCTGGCCGGCGCTGATCACCAGGGAGCCTTCGCCGCAGGCAATGCGCAACGGCTCGCAACCGAGCACGGTGCCGGGCGCCTCGCCGCTGTTGCCGGCCTCTGAACGCGCGGCCCAGACAATCAGTTTGTGCTCACCCACCGGGCAGAAAGCGCCGGGGTAGGGCTGGGTGACTGCCCGCACCAGATTGCCCAGCCGGGTTGCCGGCAGCGACCAGTCGATCAAACCGTCGGCAGCGGTGCGCCGGCCGTAATAGGTGGCGGCGGATTCATCCTGGGTTGTCCCCGACAATTTACCTTGAGCGAGCAACGGCAGGGTTTCCGAGAGCAGGTCCGCAGCGGCTTCACGCAACTTGCCGTGCAGGGTCAGGGCCGTTTCAGTCGGACTGATGGAGATCCGCTGTTGCGCCACGATCGGCCCTGCGTCGGCGCGCTTGACCATCTGGTGCAAGGTCACGCCGGTTTCGCTTTCGCCGTTCACCAGCACCCAGTTGGCCGGCGCCCGGCCGCGGTATTTGGGCAGCAGCGAACCGTGCAGGTTAAACGCGCCGTCTTTGGCACAGGCCAGCAGCGGTTCGCTGAGCAACTGGCGGTAGTAGAACGAGAAGATGAAATCGGGTTCGAGCCGGGCGATGCGCTCAAGCCACAGCGGGTGATTGGGGTCTTCCGGCGCATGCACGGGAATCTCGTGGCGAGCGCACAGCTGGGCCACCGAGCCGAAGAAGGTTTTTTCCTTCGGGTCGTCGGCGTGGGTGAACACCGCAGCAATCTCATACCCGGCGTCGAGCAGGGCCTGCAGGCCAACGCAGCCAATATCGTGGTAAGCAAAAACGACAGCTTTCTTGTTCATGGCGCAACCTTGTTGGCGTAAGCGGGGGCAGAAGAATGGGGGGCGTCGAGCGCAACCACGGGAGATCCGCGCACGACCTTTTCAATGAAGAAACGCGGCCGTGCGCGCACGTCGCTGTACATGCGGCCGAGGTATTCGCCGAGCAGGCCCATGCCGATGAACTGCCCGCCGGTGAAGACGAACAGCACCGCAAACAGGACGAAGGTGCCGTGCCCGGCCCACGGCGCGCCGAAGATCAGGCGCAGGACCACCAGCGCCAGGGCAAACAGCACACCCAGGACCGCCATGCCGACACCGACGATGCTCAGCAGCCGCAGGGGCGTGGTGGTCATGCAGGTGATCAGGTCGAACATCAGGTTGATCAGGCGCATGGGGCTGTACTTGGAATCGCCGTGCTCGCGCTCGGCGTGCTCGACCAGGATTTCCGTGGTGTGCCGGGCGAAGCTGTTGGCCAGAATCGGGATGAAGGTGCTGCGTTCCCGGCAGGCGAGCATGGCGTCGACGATGGTGCGCCGGTACGCGCGCAGCATGCAGCCGTAGTCGTTCATCGCCACGCCGGTGGAGCGCTGCACGGCGAGATTGATCAGCTTCGACGGCCAGCGCCGCCAGGCGGAATCCTGCCGGTGATTGCGCACCGTGCCGACTACGTCGTAACCCTGTTCGGCAAGGCGCACCAGACGCGGGATTTCTTCGGGCGGGTTCTGCAGGTCGGCGTCCAGGGTGATCACCACGTCGCCCTTGCACTGCTCGAAACCGGCCATGATCGCCGCGTGCTGGCCGTAATTGCGGTTGAGAATGACCGCCACCACATTGCTGCCTTGTCGCTCGGCAGCCTCTTGAAGCAGATCGGCGGAGGCGTCGCGGCTGCCATCGTCGACCAGCACGATTTCGAAGGCATGGCCGAGCAGGGCGCAGGCGGCCTCCGTGCGGCGCAGCAGTTCGGGCAAGCTTTGTTCCTCGTTGTAGACCGGGATGACGATGGACACACAACGGACGGGATAGGCTTTCAACGGCGCGCTCCGACGATGGACTCAATGGCGCGGACCACCCGCTCGACATCGTCGCGGGTCATGTCCGGGAACAGCGGAATCGAGCACAGCCGTGCCGAATTCCATTCGGTGTTCGGCAGGTGCACGGCCGGGAAGCGCTGGCGGTAATAGCGGTGCAGGTGCGTAGCGATGAAGTGAATGCCGGTGCCGATGCGGTGCTCTTGCAGCGCCTTCATGAACCCGTCGCGGTCCAGACCGCAGCGCTCGGGGTCGATGCGCAAAATGAACAGGTGCCAGGCGTGCTGTTGCGGGTAGGCGGGCTGCGCCAGCGGCATGACCGGGCTGTCTGCCAGTCGGTCCAGGTAGTGGCTGGCCAGCCGGCGGCGTTGCTCGTTGATGTGATCGAGCCGGTGCAATTGCACAAGGGCGATGCTGGCGTTGATGTCCGCCAGGTTGTACTTGAAGCCGGGTTCGATGACTTCAGCCTGGGGTTTGCGGCCCAGGGTCAGGCGGTCGTAGGCATCGACGCCAAGGCCGTGGAATTTCAGCTGGCGCACCCGGTCAGCCAGTTTCGCGTCATCGGTGACGAACATCGCGCCTTCTGCGCAGGTCATGTTCTTGATCGCATGGAAGGAAAAGATCGCCGTGCCGCGGCTGCCCACCGGCTGGCCCTTGTAGCCCGTGCCTGCCGCGTGGGCGGCGTCCTCGATGACAGCGATGCCGTGGCGGTCGGCCAGCGCGTAAATCGGGTCGAGGTCGCAAGCGGCGCCGGCGTAATGCACCGGAACAATGGCTTTGGTGCGCGGGGTGATGGCCTGTTCGATCAAATCGGCGTCGGTCATCAGTGTGTCGCGGTCGACGTCGACAAACACCGGCGTTGCCCCCAGCAGGCAGATCATGTTGGCCGTCGAGACCCAGGTCTGCGAGGGCGTGATCACTTCATCACCGGGGCCGACCCCCAACGCGAGCAAAGCGATGTGCATGGCGCCTGTCGCGGAGGAAACCGCCACCGCGTGCAGGGCACCGACCCGTTCGGCGAACTGCGCTTCGAGCTGCTGACATTCGGGGCCCGTGGTAATCCAGCCGGAGCGCAGGACGCGGGTAACCGCCGCCACTTCTTCATCGCCGAGGCTCGGTCGCGAGAAAGGAAGAAAAGCCTCATTCATAGTTTGAACGTCCCCGTGAAGTCCGATGTTTGGCAATGCGAACCGCAAGCAGAGTGATGCCCGGATCGTCAGTTTTTTATTAAGTACGTGTGGTGGGTCAGCAGTGTGATCTTCGCCGGATATACCGATCAGGAGCGTCGATTAAACATGTTCTGGCGGATCATTGAATCGCAGGTTAGTCGCTCAAATATGAAAATAATGTCTGTGGAGTGTAGGTATTCTGTCTTGCAGGTTTGCTGTCAGGGTCAATGATCTCGGGCGTACCAGCTCGTTGTGACAATTGTTCGTGCGGGTTCATATTTCAGCCTGTTTATCAACACTGGGGTCGCTGTTATTTCGATGGCAGACAGCATCTGTTCAGTAAGGTGTTTATTCAAGTTTGGTCGGATTCAACACCGTCTATGTCGGAAACAACACTACGCCCACCATTAATATGTAATGATCCACGCAGCAATTATCCTCTGCTTCCAATGGGTGTGTACATTTCAAGGTAGTCCACCTATCGGGATTTCGCGAATGTGTTCGTAAAGGCCTGCGTTTACAAAGAGCGGGGTCACGCTCTTTCATGGCCGCTCCCTTAACCTAGCGCCCGCATACTTAATCGCAGCTGAACATGAAGCACTGAAGTGATCCCGGCTAACGCCGGTCCCACAATTCGGCGTCGCCGCCAGTCTCACTGGGTACACGCGATGTTTTTAGTGGGACCGGCTTCAGCCGGGAAGAGGCCAGTGCATTCACCCTCAATTCTGCAGTGTGACCGCCGACGCCTTCCCGGCTAAAGCCGGTCCTACAATCGTGTTCCATCGCCAGTCCCCTCGGTGCATGGCATCTGTGGTGGAACGGACTGGACGAACACGCTGCTCTTCGTAGCCGGCTTGCTGCGGGCTCCTACAGATTGTGTGTGCGCCGACGATTACGTGCGTTGCCGAGATCCCCTGTAGGAGCGCGCTTGCCCGCGAACGCGGTGGGTCAGTCGACATCTTCGTTTCAGACCCCCCGCGTTCGCCAGCAAGCCGGCTCCTTGATTTTGTGTGCGCCGACGATTACGTGCGTTGCCGAGATCCCCTGTAGGAGCGCGCTTGCCCGCGAACGCGGTGGGTCAGTCGACATCTTCATTTCAGACCCGCCGCGGGCTTTGACGCGGTGATCCGTACCGGCAGATCACCCGACCTGAGTCCAGTGGGTTTTCGGCGGTTCTGAACCGGGAACATGCTCGGGCAGACGCACAAAAATGCTGTAGTGGGCCTTGTTGTCAATGGCTTCGAAAGCCGCCAGCTTTTCGATCAGCGCGGCGTTGACCACCTTGCCCGCGTTCAGCAGCAGCATGCCGTTGTCGGCGTTCAGGTTGCGCACCAGAATCATCCCCGGCACCAGTTCGCGGGTGGTCACGGCCTTGACGGCTGGGTCGTTGAGCACGGCATCGTCCAGGTACGCCGCGCAGGCGTTGGCGAAGTCCTCGATCAGGCCGGGGTCGTAAAGCTTGCCGGCGTAGCGGCGAATGAACAGCAAGGCCTCGCCGCTGCTCAGGTGCCGTTCCAGAATCAGCCCGCGCTGCAGTTCGATGAAGTCCACGGCCAGCTTGAGCAGCCGTGCGCCGTAGGGGATTGCTTCACCCTTGAGATGCGCCGGAAAGCCGCTGCCATCCCAGCGCTCCTGATGGTGCAGAATCAGGCTGGCGGCGTCCTGAATCGGTTCGAGGGTCATCAGCAACGATTCGCTCTGCCGCGGGTAACTGCGCCAGGTGTCACGGTCGGCGTGGCTGACCAGGTCCGACGGGATGTTGATCAACGCGTCGCTCCAGCCCAGTTTGCCGATGTTGTACAGCGCGGCGGCCATGCACAGGTCGCGGCGCGTGGACTCGTCCAGATTGAGGTGGTTGCTGCACGCATTGATCAGGTCGATGACCTCGCGGTTGGTCTGCTTGTCCGCGGGCAGGCGCTGATTGACCAGCATCGAAAACACTTCGGTACCGGTGGCGTAGCTGTGCTTGAGCTCTTCGTAGGCCAGGTCGAGCATGTCGGCGGTCTGCTGCAACTCGGCGGTGCGCGCCAGCACGCGTTTTTCGAGTGTGGCGTTGAGGCTTTTCAGCTCGTCGTTCTGCCGCTGGGTGAGCTGCTCGAGGCGCTGTCTTTCACGCTCGGAAAACTGGAACGCCAGGGACTGGCGCAGGGTCAGCACCAGTTCTTCGTCGGTCCAGGGTTTGGCGATGTAGCGATGCACATGACCCTGGTTGATGGCTTTGACGATGGTTTCGAGGTCGACGTAACCGGTCAGCAGGACGCGCGTGGTGTCCGGGTACAGGCTGTAGACCCGCGCCAGCAGCGCCGCGCCGTCCATGCCCGGCATGCGCGCGTCGCTGACGATCAGGTCGACCGGTTGTTCGGCCATGATCGCCAGGGCCTGTTCGCCACTGGTGGCCAGCAACACGTCGTAGGGTTGCTCGCGAAGCAGGCGACGCAGGCTGTTCAGAATCGACTCTTCATCGTCCACCAACAAAACGGTGGGGCGTTGCTGCACCGAAACACTGGCTGGGGCTTGCATGGTTGAGCCTCTCGTCGTCGCCATCTTGATCGAAACGGACGGCTGGATGCCGCAAGGTTAGTTGAGATATGGCCACTCTTCGCGGCGTCTGAGCAATAAATCAGGGCCTCAACTTCGCGCTCGACGGGCCGACACTTAGGCATGAGTCCACGCGACGAGGCGCTCGATTGATCATGTTGCTCCTGCAGATATTCTCGATCATTTCCGTCTGCCTGCTGGTGCTGCTGGGCCGATGGCTGTTGCACAGTTATCAGGTGATCAACCGGGTCAACGAGGACCTGCAGGCCGCCAACGAAAGCCTGGAGCGCCGCGTCGAGGAGCGCACCCGGGCATTCAAGCAGGCGAGCCACGCGTTACAGGTCGAGATCGACGAGCGCAAGCAGCTGGAAAGCCAGTTGATCGGCGCTGAAAAGCTGGCCTCGCTGGGGCAGATGGCCGCCGGCATCGCCCACGAGATCAACAACCCCATTGGTTTCATCTCATCGAACCTGGGCACGCTGGCGGTCTATTTCGGCAAGATCCAGGAAGTGCTCGAGGCCTACAAAGCCGCCGAGCATCAGTTGGGGTCGCCTGAATGTCTTGAGGTGCTGGAAGGCGTGAAAACGCGTCTGGACCTGGCCTTCATCGAGGCGGAAGTCCCGTTGCTGATTCAGGAATCCCGGGACGGCGTGGCCCGCGCTGCGCAAATCATCAAGGACCTCAGAGAGTTCTCCCGGGCCGACACCAACCCTCAGTGGCAGTGGGCGAGCCTGCAACGCGGTATTGATTCGACGCTGAACATCGCTGCCAACGCGGTCAAGTACAAGGCCGACATCGTCAAGCACTATGTGCCATTGCCGGACATCGAATGCCTGCCGGCGCAGCTTAATCAGGTGATCATGAATCTGGTGGTGAATGCCGCCCAGGCCATCGGCCCGGAGCGCGGCACCATTACGCTGCGCAACGGCGTGCAGGGGGACAGCGTGTGGCTGGAGATCAGCGACACCGGGACCGGCATTGCGCCGGAGGTGCTGCCGAAGATTTTCGACCCGTTCTTCACCACCAAACCGGTGGGCCAGGGGACGGGGCTGGGGTTGTCGTTGTCCTACGGGATTGTGCAAAAGCATCGCGGTACGATCAGCGTGCGTAGCCTGGAAGGGGTTGGCACCACCTTTCGCATCGAACTGCCGGTTCGCCAGCAGCGCCCTGAACAGGGCGCATTGAACTGAGACTCAGGCGTGGGCCATTCCGGGCACGTCCATGTTGATCCGCCGCCAGGCGGCTTCGGCAAAGCTGTACACCGAAAACGCGATCAGACCCAGCGCCATGACCATCAGCACCACGCCACCGGCCGGCAGGTTTTGCAGCGCGTTGAGCGCATCTTTCAGCCCGGGCGGGTGCATCGCCTGATAGCTCGAACCGCTGATGGCCAGCAGCACGCTTATTTCAACGAACGCCACCCCGCGCGCGATCAAGCCGAAGCGGGACACCGGGGTCACGTATTTCATGACCTCTTCGTCCGCCTCGAAATACTTTTCGAACGAGGCTTTCCAGCCCTTGAAGAAATGCGCGACGCCGACGCCGAACGGCACCAGCGCGACGAGGTACACCACCAGGTTCGAGTATTTCCATGACAGCAGAGAGGCGAGCAGGTCTTCGGTCTGACCGCCGCCGGAGCCCCCGGAACTGCGCAGGCCGTCGATCAGCAGGCCCAGGGCAAAGAACGCCAGCGCACCGTTGACCAGCCCGCCCGCGAGCAACCCGCCGCGAATGACCAGACCCTTGAGTTCGGTGCCGTGATGGTCAACATCGCGGGTGGCTTGCAACACCCGCCAGGCGGCGAATGCCAGCAGGCCGGCGACTACCAGCCCGACCAGAAAGTGGCCGAACGGCTGGCTGAACAGGGCCTCGAGGCTGCTGTGGCTGTCTTTGGGCCGTGATGAATCGCGGGCCGCCAGCAGGGCGAAAATACCGATGATCAGGTACAGAACGCCACGGGCGGCGTAACCGGACCGGGCGAGCAGGACAAGGGTGTGATGCGGGGACATCGAAGGTTCTCCGGGTAAGCGATAGATCAGCAGACCCGGGAGCGCGCGAGGGGTTCGATCGGGTTGCTTTTAGTGGGACCGGCACCACCGGGAATCCCAACCGCTGCAAGCGACGCTTTTTAGTGGGACCGGCTTTAGCCGGGAAGAGGCCGGTGAATACACCATGATCGTTCCCACGCTCCGCGTGGTAATGCATCCGCCAACGCTCCGTGTCAAGGCGGTGGGCGCGGAGCGTCCCGGGCGGCATCCCCACGCGGAGCGTGGGGACGATCATTATGCGGTGTGGCTGCCGGCGCCTTCCCGGCTGAAGCCGGTCCCACTAAAACCTATCCGGTCAACCCGCTGCGGTTTGAATGCGCTGGCGAATCCAGGCGCGGCTGTGCTCCAGCACGCGGTCCGCCATCATGGTGGGGAAATGGATGAAGCCATGGGGCGCTTCCGGCAACAGATGCACTTCGACACCGGCGGTTTTCGCCCAGCGATCGGCCAGTTGCAGGGTGTCATCGCGCAGCGGGTCCAGTTCACCGACCCACATCAACGCGGGCGGGAAGCCTGTGAAATCGCCATACAGCGGCGACAGCGGCGGCGCCTGACGCTGGGCATCGCTGATGTCCGGCGTCAGCATGCGCAGGGCGTCGACCATCCCAGGGCCGTCCAGCACCAGCGTGTCGGGGCCTGCTGTGCGCACGCTCGGCGTGCCGGTCAAGTCGTAAACGCCGTAATAGAGCAGGGCGCCGCACACCCGCTTGAACAGCTCGGGCCAGGCCTTGAGCTGCAACAGCGTCGCCCCGGCCAGATGCCCGCCGGCGGATTCGCCGACGACGATCACCGGCAGCCCGGCGAATTCCGGGCAACCGTCACCCAGCAACCAGCGCGCCGCGATCAGGCAATCCTCCATCAGCCCTTCCACCGGCGTAGAACCGGCGAGCCGGTAATCGACCGAAACCACCGCCACATCGCAGGCCCTCACCATGGCCATGTTGAGGTCGTCGTTCATCTGCGCGTTGCCGATCACCCAGCCGCCGCCATGAATGTCCAGCACCACGCCTTTGGCCGGGCCTTTGGGCCGGATGATCCGCACCGGCACCCGGTGACCGTCGACATGTGCCGTGGTGGTTTCAGCGTGGAGGCCATGGCGGGCCAGCTTGGCCGCACTGTTGAGCTGACCTGCGCGCAGCAGCGACTGAATCAAAAGGGGCGTGAAGCGATTGCGGATACGAAACCGCGGCAGCCAGCCCAGCTTCTTGTTGAACTGTCGCGCCTGCGCCAGTTCGTCGTCGTGAAAATGCAAACCGTCGTTGCTGTCCAATTGCGTGCGCTCTCTCGGGCTTATGCCCGCCAGTCAGGGGTACTGACTTGGTGTGCGCGGGCGGCTCAGAGTTTCACGCGCGTGACCACAGCAGTTTGACGCCGGCCGTTGCGTAAACCAGGGCGAGGGTGCCTTCGATCCAGCGCCGCGCCCTGCGGTAGGCGAGGATCATCGGCGCGGTCGAAAAGACCAACGCATAGCCACAGAAGATGGTGACGCTGAGCACCGCGCAACCGGCGAGGATGACGGCGATGGTCTGCGGCGTTGCCTGCGCGCCCAACCCCAGCGTCATCGTCGCCACCCAGCCTAGCAGCGCCTTCGGGTTGGTCAGGTGCATGAGCAGGCCACGCTGGTACAGGCGCACGCCCGAAACATCCGGCGCAGCCGCGATTGCGCGTTCGACCTGTTCACTCGACGTCATGGCGGAACGCGCCGCTTTGAAAGCGAGAAACAGCAAGTAGGCGCCGCCAAGGATTTTCAGCAGCGTCAGCGCCTCGGCGTATTGCGTCAGCACGGCGGAAACGCCGGTGGCCGCCATCGCACCCCAGAAAAACGACCCGCTGATCACGCCGGCCGCCAGCATCAGCGCAGCGCGCCGGCCCCGGTGCATGGCCACCGCCATGATGCGCATGTTGCTAGGTCCCGGACTCGCCGCGCCGACGATGTAGGCGGTGTACACCAGCAGAAGGTGATGGAGATCGAAGGGCATGGGCCTTGGTCGTTTAAGGTCGCGGTGAGCGGGTCGTTTGAAAACCTGTTTTACCACGGCCCTGCGGTAACAGAGGGGACAACTCCCCCCATGGTCCATCCCGTGCAACCCTGCACACGCCTCGTCGGCCACCCACCTGTAGGAGCGCGCTTGCCCGCGAAGGCGGTGTGTCAGTCAATCGATTCGTCACAGGGACAATGCTTTCGCGGGCAAGCGCGCTCCTACACTGATCTCGGCACCCCGCACAATCTCTGGCGTGCGCAAAATCCGTAGGCGCCGGCTTGCTGGCGAATGCACTCTCGCGTTGCCGGCCACCCACCTGTAGGAGCGCGCTTGAACTGGCTTAATGATTTTGGACATCTCAATCGGGCGCTAAGATAGCGCCCAAATCCGAGGTGTTATGGGCATGCGTACTTCTTACTCGAACGAATTCAAACTCAAGGCAGCGGCCATGGTGCTGGACGAGGGACAATCGGTCCCTGAAGTCTGCGACAACCTGAGCATTGGCCGAACCGCGCTGCGTCGCTGGGTCGAACAGGTGCGTGCGGAGCGCCAAGGCGCGACGCCTGTGGGTGCCAAGGCGATTACCGCCGAGCAACAGGAAATACAGCGACTCAAGACCTTGCTCAGGCAGAAGGACCGGGATATCGAAATCCTAAAAAAGGCCAGTGCTCTCCTGCTTTCGGACTCCAAAGATCATTCGAACTGATCAGCGAGCTGGGCGAGCACTACGGCGTTCACGATTGTTGCCGCGCGTTGGGAGTCAACCGCAGCAGTTTTTACGCCTGGCGCCAGCGCCAGGGCGTCGTCAACCGCACCCGTGCGAGGCTTAGAACTTTGTTAGTCAGATTTCATAAGGAGTCGCGGGGATCGGCGGGGGCAAGAACGCTGGCCAGTGACCTTCGCAGCGAAGGGCATCAGGTTGGCCGGTACATGGCCCGCACTCTCATGCGTGAATCCGGGGTCGTGAGCTGTCAGCGTCGCCCGCACAAATACAAATCTTCAGGGGTCGAGGCATTGGTGGCGCCGCATCTGCTCAAACGCAAGTTTGATGTGGATGCCCCCAATACTGTTTGGTGCGGGGATGTAACGTACATAAAAGTGGGTAAGCAATGGATGTATTTCGCTGCAGTGCTCGACTTGTTTGCACGCAGGATTGTGGGTTGGTCCTTTTCGATGACGCCCGACGCTTCGCTGACTTGTGAGGCATTGAGAATGGCGGTTGAGCTTCGCGGGCGCCCTAAGGACGTGCTGTTTCACTCGGATCAGGGCTGTCAGTACACCAGCCATAAATTCCGCAATGAGCTGGTGACCCATGGTTTGAGACAGAGCATGAGTCGCAAAGGCGAGTGCTGGGATAACGCCCCGATGGAGCGATTTTTTGGCAGCCTGAAATCGGAATGGGTGCCTAAAGAAGGATATTCGTCAGCGCATGAAGCACAGTTGGACGTGCAGCGTTATGTCATGCGTTACAACAACCGTCGCCCCCACAGCTACAACGGCTACCGGTCGCCTGTAACTGCGGAGCGGGCGGCAGCTTGAAAACCTAAACGGGTGTCCAGAATTACTTGACCAGTTCAGCTTGCCCGCGAAGGCGGTGTGTCAGTCAATCGATTCGTCACAGGGACAATGCTTTCGCGGGCAAGCGCGCTCCTGCACTGATCTCGGCACCCCGCACAATCTCTGGCGTGCGCAAAATCCGCTGGAGCCGGCTTGCTGGCGAATGCATTCTCGCGTTGCCGATCACCCACCTGTAGGAGCGCGCTTGCCCGCGAAGGCGGTGTGTCAGTCAATCGATTCGTCACAGAGACAATGCTTTCGCGGGCAAGCGCGCTCCTGCACTGATCTCGGCACCCCGCACAATCTCTGGCGTGCACAAAATCCGCAGGAGCCGGCTTGCTGGCGAATGCATTCTCGCGTTGCCGGCCACCCACCTGTAGGAGCGCGCTTGCCCGCGAAGGCGGTGTGTCAGTCAATCGATTCGTCACAGGGACAATGCTTTCGCGGGCAAGCGCGCTCCTACACTGATCTCGGCACCCCGCACAATCTCTGGCGTGCACAAACGATCAAACTACCGGGTACCCATCGGCGGCGTTGGCTTGATCAACTGCAGCTGCTGACGATAGTCATCGGTCACTTGTCGCGCCTGGCTGTTGCTGGTGATGACCCGTGGGGTGATCAGCACGACCAGCTCGGTGCGTTTCTTGCTCTTGACGGTGTTGCCGAACAGCCAGCGCAGGCCCGGGATGCTACCCAGATAAGGCACCGCGGACACGGTGTCGGTGTTGTCCTGTTTGATCAGGCCACCGAGCAAAACCGTCTGGCCGCTCTGCACCGCCACCTGAGTCGACACCGAACGCGTCGAGATCCGCGGGTTGCCGTTGCTGTCGGTGACGTTGTCGTTGGCGTCACTGACCTGCTGCTGAATGTCCATGTACACCAGACCGCCCGGATTGATGCGCGGCGTGACGTCAAGGATGACCCCGGTCTGCACGTATTCAACGCTGCTCAGGGTGGAGGTGGTGGTCGTTGTGTTGACCGTGGTCTGGCTGATCGGGATGTTGTCGCCGACCTGGATCTGCGCCTGCTGGTTGTTCATCACCACCAGCGACGGCGCCGACAGCACCTGCGTCCGACCACTGGTTTCCAGGGCGTGAAGGGCGATCTGCAGGTTATTGCTGACGAACGAATAAAACAGCGAATCGGTGGCGCCAAGGCCTGCGCCACCGCCACCGAGTGCGCCCTGACTGCCGGTGGTGTTCGCGACCGTGGTGCTGCTGGAATTGCCGGCCAGCCGGCCGAGGTACCACTGCACGCCAAGGTCCAGCTCACCGGTCAGGTTCACTTCAAGAATTCGCGTTTCGATCTGCACTTGCATCGGCGCGTTGTCCAGCCGCTTGATGGCGGATTCGATCTCGGCCCATTGCGCCGGGCGCGTGCGGATCAGCAGCTGGTTGCTGCTCTGCTGCGCCGTGATCCGCGTGCTGTCATCCAGACGCTTGCTGGCGCCCGAGCCGCTGGCTGCGGCGTCCGAACTGTCGCCCTGACCGCTGCTGTCGCCGCTGTCTTCGGAGCTTCCGCCGTCCTGCTCCTCTTCACCTTGGGTGCCATTCTGCAAACCGCCATTGCCGCTGCTGTTACCCATGCCAGAGCCCATGCCGCCGCCCAATCCGGAGCTGCCGCTCAGGCCCTGACCGCTGCCGCTCAAGCCGCCGCTGCTGCCGGTGCCAGTGCCGTTGAGCGAGGACAGCGAACGGGTGCGCAGGCCCGGCGCCACCTTGGCCGCGCTGTCTTCCTTGATCTGGCCGTTGCCGTAGATCTGCCGCAGGTATTTGGCGAGATCCGAGGCCTTCATGTTGCGCACGTCGTAGACGTACATCTGCGGCTCGTTGCCGCCGCCTTCATCGATGGTGTGAATCCAGTCACCGACTTCGCTCAGGTAGCGCGGTTGCGAAGAAATCGCCACCACCGAGTTGGTCCGCTCGATGGGCAGAAACTTGACCATACCGGCCAAGGGCATGCCGCTGTCCGGGCCGAACATCTTCTGCAGCTCGGGCATCAACTCGCCGACGCTGGCGCGCTGCAGGCCATACACGGCGATGGACATGCCCTTGAGCCAGTCGACGTCGAACGTATCGATGGTGTCCTGGTAGTTGGCCAGTTCATCCGGCGTACCGGCCAGGCTCAACACGTTGCGCGCCGGATCGACCAGCAGGAACGCATTGTCCCGGGCGAACGGCTTGAGCAGCTTCTGCATCTCGGTGGCCGAGATAAAGTGCAGGGGGAACAACCGCGCCGACAGCCCGGTGGCCGGTCGCGCCACCGGCATCTCCGGCACCAGCTTGCCGGCCACGGCCTGGTTGGCCGGGAGGATCACGTATCGGTCGCCCTGGCGGATCATCGCGTTGTCGGTCCACGACAGCAGCGTTTCGAGGATCGACAGGGCCTGCTGCTTGTTCACCGGTTGCGAGGTGGAGAAGCTGACGTCGCCTTTCACGCCCTGATTGATGCTGTAGTTCTCGTGCAGCAAATCGCCGAGAACGGTGTTGATCACCGCTTCGATGGGCTGATTGGCGAAGTTGAAGGTGATGTCGCCGGCCGGCGCCGACGCGCCTTTCGCACCCGCGCCGCTCTGCGCCGGGACCGAACCGCGCACGAACGTCTGGTTGCCACGAATGATCTGCTGGCGCGCGGGCGCAGGCCTGGCGCCGGGGTTGTTCGGGCTCGGCGCTTCGACCGGATCGCTGACCGGGCCTCGCTGCGAGCCGGTGCCATTGAGTGCTTCCTGCATCAGGGCCGGATCGTTTTCAAAACGTTCCGGAGTGGACGCGCATCCGGCCAGGGCCACGGCGGTGGCCAGGCACAACAACGGGCTGCGCAGACGGGAAAACTCAGGGGTGCGATTGTTCATGGTGTGGGTACGTTTGGAAGAGTAATAGGGGGGACTTTCGACGGCGGCGGAAGGCGCAGCATTGGCAGTCGCAGTTCGCGGGTCTGGCCCTGATGACTGAACGTGGCGTGTTGCGGCGTGACCGAATCCAGGGTCCAGCCATTGTCCAGCGTGCTGCCGACGGCCAGCTTCAGGCGGCGCTTCTGCGGCAGTTGCAGCAGCACCCACTGTGAAGCGCCGTCGATGATCACGGCGCTCAGGCTGATGCCGTCCAGGGACGAGGCCTGGGATTTGCCGGTGACCAGATCAGGCTTGCGGTCCGGGCTGAACATCGATTGCTGCCAGGTCAGGGTGAGTGCCTGGGCCGGCAGCGCAGGCAATGCCGCAGGCCCGGCGGTTGGCGCGGCTTCACGTGCCTCGCCGGCCGGCAACCAGTCGATGTCCTGACCGGCGCCCGTGCTCAGGCTGATGGCGACGGCGGCGAGGACAACAGTGGCAACGCCGAGCGCCAGAGTGAGGGAGTCGAACTTCATGCGTCAGGCTCTTCGGACGGTGTCGGTGGTTCAGATGGATCAGCCAGATCGGATTGCTCAGCGGGGTCAGGCTGCTGTCGTGACTCGGTCGGCGGCTCGTCGGCTGGCGCTTTGGACGGCAGCGCCTTGTGCGGCGCGGCCTGTTGCAGATAACCGCGCAACAGCAGATGCACCTGCAAGCGTCCGGCGCCGCCGCTGGCCGGTGCCGAGGTGGCCCGGCGAATGCTCAGGTTGTCGATAAACAGGAACGGCTGGCCGTATTCCAGTTCGTGCAGCAAACCCACCAGCGGCTCCATGGCGCAGTCCAGGGTCAGGCTGACTTTGACCTGACGATACGGCTCGGCACTGTCGCGCTCGGGGGTGATCGGCATGCGCTGGGTGACCTGGCAACCGGGGCCCTGATCGGCGTGGGCCTTGACCAGATCGAGACTGCGCTGCATCAGATCGGCCGCCACGGCGCTGGGGTCTTCGCCCGGCAACAGGCTGCTGCGGCTCGACGGGTCGCGGCGTGCCGCCTGCAACTGCTGCTCAAGGCTGTCGCGTTGAGCGAGCGCGCCGGCATAGCGTTGCTCCTGGTGGCGCAGGGTGTCGGCCTGGTCCTGCAGGTCGCTCAACGGATCGAGGAACCAGCTTTGCACCAACAGCCACCACGCTGCCCACAGCACCAGGGCCAGGGCGATCAGCGCGGCGCCGCGACGTTCGCGCGGGGTCAGTTCACGGCGCATCGGCGGCCTCCTTGTGCAACTGGGCACGCAGGGAAAAGCGCTCTTTGCCGGTTTGCGCGTCGGGCTGAATGATCCCCTGGAACTGCGCGTCGGTGAGGCTGCGGCAGTCTTTCATGCGGCTGATGAGGGCGCTGGCCTTGGCGCTCTGGCCGCTGATCGACACGCTGCCGCCGTCAGAGATTTCCAGTTGCTCGACCCAAGTGTCGGCACCCAGGCAACCGGTGAGGTCGGCGAGCACGCTGGAGGTGGTTGGCTGCGCGGCCTTTTGCTGGGCCAGGTAACGCGCGGCGCCCTGGGTGTTGATCAGTTCGCGGCGCAGGTTCTGCACGGCTTGCACCTGGCTGCGTTGCTCGTCGACGTGCTGTTGCATCGCTTCGACCTGGGCCGTGCGAGCATCCAGCCAGAGCACCATGCAGGTCAGCAGCAAGGCGCCACAGACCACGGCGAGGACACGCGGCAGGCGCGCGGAACCTGCGGATGCCGGCTTCAGCTCGGCCGGCAGCAGATCGACGTTGAGCCGTTCGCCCTTGGCGTTTCGCGCATCCACGGCATACAGCGAAACACCCTGCTGACGACAGGTGTCGATGATCGGCTGCAAACGCTCGCGCAGCACCGCCACCAGCAGCACCTGGGCCAGGGTTTTGCCCTTGGCGGTGACGCGCGCGACGTATTGCATCTGCTCGCGGGGGTAGGGCGTGTACTTGTCCAGTTCGAAGCCGACCACGCTGTGCAGATCCCGCAGCGCCGCCAGCGGCAGTTGCAGCGGCTGCGCCAGCACCATGCCGGCGGGGAGCATGAGGATCAGCCGCTCGCCGGTCTCGTGTTCAATGTGCTCGGGCAACGGCCAGTCAATCAGCCGCTCACGCACCTGGGGCATCAGCCGTGCGCGGACACTGGCGGGCAGCAGCGCCTGCAACTCCTCGAGCCAGGCCTGCCACAGGTGCTGCGCCGGGCTGTCACGCCACTGACTGCGCACCCGGGCCTGCAAGGGCGCCAGCTGCTGTAAAAGTGATTGCTTCATTCTTGCCAACGCAGAACGCGATACGGTCGCGCTCCCTCCTTCGATGGGTTCAATAACAACGTGACGTTGAGCGTCGTGGTGTAACCACCGGGCAATGTCGCCTGGCTTCGAATACTGATGACCGGGCCTGCGTCTTCGGTCGCCGGCCCCGCTTGCGGCAGACCCAGCGCTTGCCGCAGCCAAGGCGACGTCATGCGGGGATCCGGCGCGCTCAGGCCGCTCCATAACGTGACGTGCGGGCTGGCGCACTGGTACAGCGGCTGGCCGATGCCCGGCAGTTCGCGCACTTCCTCGACCATCCGCAGCGGTGCCCGGCCGCCGCCCCGCCGTTGCTCCAGGCCCTGCGCCACTTGCCGGGCCATGTCCGGATTCGCCCCGCACGCCACCAGCAGGCGGGCGAAGGATTCGGCGGGCGCCGCGTTGAGGTCCAGCTTGCCGGTCTCGCTGCCCAGGCTGACCGCCAGCGCGGCATCATCAAAACGCAATTCGTGGGGCTGATTGTCGGCTTTCCAGTGCCGCTCCGGGTCGCGGTCCAGCTGCGCCAGCACCGCCATGCCGATGCCGGCTTCTGCAGAGAGCACCGCCTGGGTGTGCTGGCGCTGCCACAGCGCCTGACGATTCTGCAGATGCACCCAGCCGAGCAAACCGGCGAGCAGGGTACTGAGCAACGCCAGCACCCACAACACCAGCAGCAGCGCGACGCCCTTTTGCCGACGGACGTTCATAAGGTGTGCGCCTCGCCGGACAGGTCCAGGCGCAGATTGATGCTTTGCAACGGCCACGGCACGGGGCCGGCCAGTTGCGCGTCGATGCGCACGCTGATGGGTAATCGTCCCGGCCACGGCCAGTGATCCAGCCACGCCGTTGATTCACCGGTGGGGGACACACCGCGGTAGCTCAGTTGCAGCGAGCGCACGTCATGCAACAGCACCTGCGGCTCTTCGGCCGGCAGCAAAGCCTGACCGCGTAACCGCTCCAGGCTGATCTGCAACCGCTGACCGGCCGCCAGCGTCACGCTGTGCCGGTACAAACCGCCGCCCAGGGTGGCGGGCAGCGGCGCATAGAAACTCAGGGTCTGGGCGTCACCCTCGAAGACTGGCGCCTGGCCGGGCTCGGATCCGCCGGCCGCCAGTGGCAACGCCTGGCCGATGGCGTTGCGCAGAAAATTCTGGGTCGAACGAATTTCGTCGAGCCGCGTGCTGTAACGCTCGGCCTTGGCCATGGCACGGTTGGCCCCGGTGATCGCGGCGCCGACCATGGTCAGCAGCACGCCGAGCAGGCTCAGCACCACCAACACTTCGAGCAAGGTAAAACCCTGAGCGCTGCGCTTCATTGCGCAGCACCTGAGGCAGCGCTGCGCACCTGGAGGCTGCTGTAATGGGCGCGGCGCGCGCCGTCGCTCACTTGCAGATCCAGTCGCCACGCCGTCGCCGGGTTGTTGCCCCGGGGCAGGGCGCTGACATCCATCTGCCAGTTCACGCCGCTCCAGCGACCTTCAGTCCGGCCCGGCTGCAAGCGACCGGCGCTGGCTTCATCGATGAGCGAGCGCGCCGCCAGGCTCAGCCGGTCGCTGCGTTGCGCCTGTTGCAAAGCCCGCGCGCTCTGCCCGAACGCTACTACCAGCACGCTGCTGCACACCGCCAGCACGGCCAGGGCAGCGAGCATTTCCAGTAATGTGAAACCGCGCTGACGCGTCAATTGAGCGTGCGCAACTGAACGTTGCCGGTCAGCCAGTTGATGTCCACGCGCCAGTGTTTGTCGCCCCGAGCCAGCAGCAGATGGCCGCCGCTGGAACCGCCGTCGGGGTAGAACTCGAACGCCGGGCCCAGGCCGTCAGCGGTCTGCAGTTGCACGCGCATGTCGGTAGGCAGTTGCACCGGCTTCAGGTGCGGGCCCTGTAGGCGGCCGTGGCGCAGGTCAAAGCGCGTCTGCGCCGGTTGCCCGGTGACGATCGCCTGCACCCGCGCGGCGCGCAGGGACTGCACCACTTCGCTCAACGCGCGACGTTCACTGGCTGCCTGCAAACCCCGACCCACGCCGAAGCTCACCAGGCCGACGCTGATGCCGATCAGAACGATCACCACCAGCAATTCGAACAGGGTGAAGCCGCGGGCGCGGGGCAGGGCGTGCATGTTATTCCCAGTTACCGATGTCGGCCTTGTAGCCTTCACCGCCAGGCTGGCCGTCCTGACCGTAGAAGATCAGGTCAAAGCTGCCGTGCTCGCCCGGGTAGCGGTAGCCGAACGCATGGCCGAACGGGTCTTTCAGGTCCGAAGGCTTGGCATACGGCCCGGCCCAACCGGTGGCGTTGGCTGGCTTGGTGACCAGCTGCTGCAGATTGGCCGGCGGCGTGCCGACATCCAGGCCGTAGCTTTCGACCTTCATGCCAAGGCTGGCGAGTTGTGCCTTGCCGGCGCCGTATTTGCCCTTGTCGACGTTGCCGCCCACCTGACGCACGACGATGGTGGCGACGATGCCCAGCAGCACGATGACCGCGAGCATTTCCAGCAGGGTGAAACCGCCCTGGCGACGGCCTTGGGCAGCGTTGAATCGGGACATGTTTATTTCCTCAAATGTTACTGGTAAGGCTCATCAGCGGCAGCATGATGGCGAGCATGATCACCGCCACCATCACCGCCATGACAACGGTCAGGCTCGGCACCAGCGCCGCGAGCAGACGGTCGATGCCGCGCTTGGCTTCGACGTCGAACACGTCGGCGACCTTGAGCAGCATGCCGTCCAGATTGCCGGCCTGTTCGCCGACTTCGATCATCTGCAGCGCCAGTTCAGGCAGCAGCGGTTGCTCGCCGAACGCCTGGGCCAGCGTACCGCCACCCTTGACCCACTCGGTGGCCTGCTCGACCTGCGCACGCAGGGCGTAGTTGCCGCACACCTGACGGACGATGGTCATCGCCTGCAACAGCGCGACGCCGTTGCTCAGCAGCGTGCCGAGGGTGCGCGCCAGACGCGCGGCCTCGATCCGCTGCAACAGCGGGCCGATGACTTTGATAAAGAGCAGGCGCCGGTCATGACGCTGGCGCCGTTGCGGATCGCGGCGCAGCACGGCGACGGTCCAGATCAGCCCGACGATGGCGCCGAGCAGCAGCAATCCGTAGGCGCTGAGAAATTCACCCAGCCACAGAATCGCCTGGGTGATGAAAGGGATCGGTACGCCCAGGTCGCGAAAGATCGGCACGAACTGCGGCACCACGTAGGCCAGCAGCAGGGCCAGCGAACCGAGCACGCCGACCACCAGAAAGATCGGGTAGATCAGCGCATTGATGACTTCGCCGCGCAGCATCTGGCTGCGCTCCAGGTATTCGCTGAGCTGACGCAAGGTGTTTTCCAGGGACCCGCCGGCTTCGCCTGCGCGGACCATGCTGATGTACAGGCTGGAAAACTGGCCGTGCTCTTCTTCCAGCGCCTGACTCAACGGCTTACCGGCCTTGACCTGTTCACGAATCCGTTCGAGCAGCGCCTGGCGCTTGGGCTCGTGGGTCTGCTTGAGGAGGATGGTCAGCGCGCGTTCCAGCGGCTGGCCGGCACCGAGCAGGGTCGCCAGTTGCTGGGTGAAGCTCACCAGCGCCGCGCCGTTCATGGCGCCACGGCGCATGGCCGCGCGCAGGCCGCTGTTGGCACTGGCTTCGAGGCTGAGCAGCAACAGGCCGCGCTTGTGCAGCGCTGCTGTGGCCGCGGTCTGATCCGCCGCTTCGAGGGTGCCGTGTTGGGCGACGCCGTCGGCGTCCAGTGCGCGGTATTTGAAATGGGCCATGGTCAGTCGCCACGCGTAACGCGCAGCACCTCTTCAAGGGACGTCACACCGGCCACCGCCTGGCGCAGGCCTTCTTCATATAAAGTGCGCAGTCCACCACGGCGGGCAGCCTGTTCCAGCGTCGAGGCATCGGCCTGACGCATCAGCAAGCCGCGCAGTTCTTCGTTCATGACCAGCAATTCGGTGATGGCGCTACGGCCGTGATAACCGCCGCCGGGCAACTCGCTGGCGGGGCGATACAGGGTAATCGGGCGCTGATCGGTAAAGCGATCCAGACCGTGTTCGGCGACGAGTTCCGCCGGTGCTTCGAAGGCGATGCGCGTGAGCGGATCGAGCCTGCGCACCAGGCGCTGGGCCAGAATGCCTTTGACGGTGGAGGCGATCAGGTAGCTTTCGACGCCCATGTCCAGCAGCCGCGTGATACTCGCGGCGGCACTGTTGGTGTGCAGGGTCGAGAGCACAAGGTGACCGGTCAGGGACGATTGAATGGCGATGCGGCAAGTTTCCAGGTCGCGCATCTCACCAATCATGATCACGTCCGGGTCTTGCCGGACAATGGAGCGCAGGGCACCGGCGAAGTCCAGGCCGATGGCCGGCTTGACCTGAATCTGGTTGATGCCCTCAAGCTGGTACTCGACCGGGTCTTCAACGGTGATGATCTTGCGCTCGGCGGTGTTGAGCCGTGACAGCGCGGTGTACAGCGTGGTGGTCTTGCCGGAACCGGTGGGGCCGGTGACCAGCAGAATGCCGTGGGGGTTTTCCAGCACGTCGAGGAAATTCTGCAGACGCTCGCCGTCCATGCCCAGGCTGGGAAAGTCGAAACTGACGGTCTGCCGGTCCAGCAGACGCATCACCACCGATTCACCAAAACTGGTGGGCACCGTACTTACCCGCAGGTCCAGCTCTTTGCCCTGGATACGCAGCATGATGCGGCCGTCCTGGGGCAGGCGCCGCTCGGCGATGTCCAGCCGCGCCATGATCTTCAGTCGCGAAATGATTGCCGCCGAAGAGCTGGAAGGCGGTGCTTCCGCTTCGTGGAGCACGCCGTCAATGCGGTAACGCACTTTCAGCTGGCTTTCAAACGGCTCGATATGAATGTCCGAGGCGCGTTGCTCGACGGCACGTTGCAGGATCAGGTTGACCAGTCGAATGACCGGTGCCTCGGACGCGAGGTCCTTTAGATGCTCGATGTCTTCTTCGGCGCCGCCGTGCTCATCGAGGGTCTCGATCAGCGAGCCCATGGCCGAACGGCCCTGGCCGTAATAACGCTCGATCAGCCCGTCGACTTCACTGCCAGCACCGACCGACACATACACCGGCGCCTGGCAGGCGTAGGCCACGGCGTCCAGCCCGTAGGCATTGCCCGGGTTGGCCGCCAATACATGCACGCCATCGGCATGGGCGCCGATGGGCAGCAGGCGATAGTGCCGCAGGAAGCGTTCGCTCAACTCTGGCAAAGGCTCGCCGGACAACGTCACGTGTTCCGCCAGCAGCAACGGCGCTTGTAGCGTCGAAGCCCATGCCTTGGCCAGGTCCAGTTCGGACACCAGCCCCAGGCGCGTCAGCAATTCAGTCAGCGAACTGCCTTCGGATTCCTGGGCCAGTCGCTGTGCCCGCTCCAGATCACCTGTCTTGAGCCCGGCATTGGCCAACAGCCACGCACACAGCGCTTCGGCCGAGTGCGCGGTGAGTTGTTGGCTATTGATGGGGGACAGATGAGTGGACACAGCACCGGTTCAAATAAGAGAGGCCTCTGACGAGACCTCTGGGGTGTGAATTAACAATGTGGAATAACAGTATGCTGCTTAACCACAACTAAACGGCAGTGCGTTAGTTTGTCGCGGACGAAGTTTTAGCGGTCGGACGGCCACGCTTGCTTTCATCAGGCTGATTCTGTTTGGTGGATTTCTTCGCGGCTTTTGCATCTTGCGTCTGGGTCATGACGGTAGAATCTGCTGCGCCGGAAACAGTTTCCTGAGTGTCGGAATCAGCGGCCATTGTTGCAGTTGCAAACGACAGGGTCAGTGCGGCGATGGCGCCCAGTACTGGCAGTTTCATGTTAAGTTTCTCCAATGTTTGTCATGTGTTTGAAATGATCGCAACGCTGGGCTTCAGCGCAGGTTCGCTGCCTTCCCCTGGGATCTTGCCCAGTGTTTACGGGGGTTAAGGCGGCGATACGTGAAAATTGCTAAACCTACAGACCTGTAGGTTTAGCAAGAGTTCAGCGGATGTATCAAAAAATGTCGCGTTTGTTGAAGATTGATTATTTTGTTTGACATCAACTGAAAACAATTGCCTTAATTTAAACGTCTCGGGCAATGCTCGTGCGGTTCGGTGGCTCATCGCCATTAACGTTAGTTACATAAGATCATATTGCCCCCGCTTTTCGTGTTGTTGTGACGCCACTTTTCCGTCGCCGAGGTTCTTTCGAGAAACTTTGGTGCAGGTCGGATAATGCCTGAGATAAAGGCCTGTGGCGTGTCAACTGCGACAAAAGAGCGCGGGCGATACTTGGAGAGCGTCCCCATGCAAAAACGTAAATCTTTCGGTGCCCACTCGGCACTGGCTTTGTTGAGCCTGGCCATCGGCCACGCCAACGCAGCCGACACCACGACCCAAGAGCAACTGGCGGCCAAGGAACTGCGCGCTGACAAAGCAGCAGAAAAAACCCTGGCGAAAATGACTCAGGAAGAAAAGCTGAACTACATCGGCGGGATCGGCGGCTGGGACGTCAAGCCGCTCACCCAGTACGGCGTACCGCAGATCCACGGCGCCGACGGCGGCGCGGGCGTCCGTTACGTCAGCGAAGGCAATGATCCGGGCGTGGTCTATCCGTCCGGCCCGAACCTGGCGGCCACCTTCAACCCGCGTCGCGCCATCGACTTCGGTCGCGCACTGGGCTATGACACCGCCAGCGGCGGCTACCAGTTCGTCACCGGTCCCGGCATGAACCTGTACCGCATGCCGTGGAGCGGCCGTGCCTTCGAATACCTCTCCGGTGAAGACCCGTTCCTCGGCGCCAGCCTGGGTCCTGCGGTGATCAACGGTATTCAGCAGCGTCGCGTCTGGGCGGAAGCCAAGCACTACGCCGGCAACGACCAGGAAACCAACCGTTTCATCCTCAACCAGATCATGCCTGAGCGCGTCCTGCGTGAGATGACCCTGCCGCCGTTCGAATCTGCCACCAAGAACAGCGCCGTGGCGATGATGATGTGCTCGTTCCAGAAAGTGAACGGCGAGTACGCCTGTGAGAACAAGCACCTGATCGCCGATATCCTGAAGAAGGAATGGGGCTTCAAGGGCCTGGTACAGAGCGACTACAACGCCGTTGTCGACGGCCTGCCAGCGGCACAAGCCGGCACCGACCTGGACATGATGGGCTACCAGATGAACAGTACGGTGCTCAAGCCGTACCTGGACAGCGGCGAGCTGGACATGGCGACCATCGACGACAAGGTCCGCCGCATCCTGAAGAACATCTACCTGTACCAGTTCGACAAGTTTGCACCGCTGACCACGCACAACATGAACAGCGCCACCAGCAACAAGGTCGCTCTGAACATCGCCCGCGAAGGTATCGTGCTGCTGAAAAACCAGGGCGACGTGCTGCCGCTGGACAAGAACAAGGTCAAGCGCATCGCCGTCGTTGGCGACCTGGCCAAGTACGCGCCGCCGACCGGTTTCGGCAGTGCTCACGTTGACGCCATGCGTTACATCAGTGAGCTGAGCGGCCTGCGTCAGATCGCCCCGGGCGCCAAGGTCGAGTTCCTCGACACCCTGTCCCTCGATCCGACGGCGATGCACTGGACCACCACCGACAGCAAAGGCAATAGCGTTGCTGGCATGAAGACCGAGTACTTCACCAACGCCACCTGGTCCGGTGACCCGTCGGCCACCCAGATCGACACCTACGTCAATCTGGACTGGGACACTGACACCGTGCCGAGCAACGGCGACACCGCCAATACTTCGATTCGCTGGAGCGGTCAGGTCACCCCGACCATCAGCGGCGACCAGGTCTTCAAAGTCCGTGCCGACGGCGCTGTGCGTCTGTGGGTCAACGGCGAGAAGATCATCGACAACGGCGACGGTGAGAACATCACCAACAAGAGCATTCCGCCGACCATCCCTGTTTCCGGCAAAATCAAGCTGGAAGCCGGCAAGGCCTACGACGTGAAGCTTGAGTACTCGCGCCGTGACGGTTACCTGGCGTCCTTGGGCGGCCTGGTGGGCGTGCAATTGTCGACCGCTTCGCTGACCGCGCCTTCTGACCTGTCGCAATACGACGCCGTCGTGGTTGCCGTGGGTAACAGCTCGGAATACGAAGGTGAAGGTTTCGACCACAGCTTCGATCTGCCTGAGTACCAGAACGAGCTGATCCAGAGTATCGCCAAGGCCAACCCGAACACCGTGGTGACCATGCACGGCGGCACCGCGCTGAAAATGGGCGACTGGATCGACCAGGTTCCGGCCGCGCTGCACGCGTTCTACCCGGGCCAGAACGGTGGTCAGGCCCTGGCCGAGATCCTGTTCGGCAAGGTCAACCCGTCGGGCAAGCTGCCGATCAGTATCGAGCGCAACATCGAAGACAATCCGCTGTATAAGGATTTCCCGAACTTCGATAACACCCGCACCAAGGTCAAGGAAATCACCTACGCTCACGACCTGACCATGCTCGGCTACCGCGGCTACGACAAAACCGGCACCAAACCGCTGTTCGCGTTCGGTCACGGCCTGTCGTACACCCAGTTCACCTACAACAACATCTCGGTCACCCCGGGCGTTGCAGTGGCCAACACGCCGATCAAGGTCTCGTTCGACCTGACCAACAGCGGCAAGCGTGCCGGTTCCGAAGTTGCCGAGCTGTACGTCGGCCAGCAGAACCCGACAGTCGAGCGCGCCGTCAAAGAGCTGAAAGGCTACAAGAAGGTGTTCCTGCAGCCGGGCGAAACCCGTCGCGTCACCATCGAACTCAACGACCGTTCGCTGGCGTACTTCGACGAGGCAAGCAAGCAGTGGGTGGTCGATGCTGACACCTTCAACATCAGCCTGGGCGCGGCCTCCGACGACATCCGTCTGAACGCCAAGCTGGTCAACTCTTTCCGTCAGGAACTGTCGACCACCACCAGCAACCCGCTGCCACGTTCGGCGCTGAACTCGGTCAAAGTGACCTTGCCAGCAGTGAAGACCGGCGGTGTGCTTGATCAGACCGAAAGCACCGACGCAGCCAATGGCAGCACGGACTACGACGGCAACACCGAGTACTGATTGATCACAACGGGAAAGGGCTGAAACACTGGCCGGCGTCGGGAATTGATCCTGGCGCTGGCCGAGGCCTGAACCGGGTGACAACCAGAGCTTGAGAGACAGAGAGTGAGGCGATCCGGCCAGCCCGGATCGCCTCATTTTTTATGCGCGGATATCGCGCTCGACCTGCGCCATGTAGCTGTCGAAACGCTGCACCAGATCCACTTTCTCAGGGAAGCGCAGCCATTGCAGCTGCAGCCCGTCCATCATCGCCAGAATCTGGTGAATGAGCGCGTCCAGATCCACATCCCCACGCACTTCGCCGGTGGCCACCAGATGGTCGAGCCGCGCGCGCATGCGCCCGTGAATCGTCACGTAGCGGGACTGAAACCACTCCCACCCCGGATGACTGTCCACCAGGCTCTCAGCGTTGAGCATGCTGAAGGCGCGAATCACGCCGGGCGCCGTCGCGTTGGAACGGTTGATCTGCCGCAGGCCGCTGACGAAGCCCTGCAGCGTCGGCTCGCTGTGCAGGCTGCTTATCACCTTGCCATTGACCTCGTCGCGGCGGGCCAGCACCCCCATCAGCAGGGCCACCTTGTTGGGGAAGTGATGCAGCACCCCGGCCACCGAGATACCGACGATGTCGGCGATGCGGGCAATGGAGGCACCGGTGTAGCCCTCCAGTGAAAACAGTTGCAATGCGGCGTCGAGCAGCTCTTCGCGGCGTTTTTCACCCTTGGGTGCGCGACGGGTGCGGGGGAGTGTGTCTGACGTATTTCCTGTCATCGGGTTTACCTGGCGTCTCCATGATTTGCAGGTGGTGTGGCGGTTCAGCAGGCCCGCCGCCACGCCGGGTTGCGTGGAAGCAAAGGGCACCAGGGGCATGGCAAGTGGTCGCGGGCGCTGAGACGGCAGGGTCTGTTTAAGGGCGTAACCGGTTTTTGGCAAGCGAAAACTGATATTCAGCATCGACGGCAGGGCAGGACCACCGTTCGGATGGGGCCTGTTTAGAAAGTGGGAACTCCCGCAGTGCGCACCCCTCCTTTGAAGTAACTGCCATGCAAGGAGGATCCACAGTGAACGACCAAACCCATCCAGGAATTGCCTATCTGATCGAATGCGCCGGGGAGACGAATATTGATTCGCGGCTGTTTGCCATTTATGAGGCGCTGGCCGAGGCAGGCGGGCTCATACCCCAGGAGTATTTGATCAAGGTGGCGCGCGAGACCTCGGCAGGTCCCAAGCAGCAGTTACTGATCAGACTGATCGGCAGGGCCAGTCGCGCGCAGGTTTATTGATCGAACCGGGCAGGCGACTGTGCCACCTTTCACTGCTCGGAGTGCTTGCCCCGCCGGCAACGCTCCGAGCAGTAACGCACCTCATCCCAGCAGCGCGCCCATTTTTTTCGCCAGGTGAAGGGCAGTCCGCAGACCACGCAGGTTTTGACCGGCAGCTCGCTCTTCTTCAAATCGCCTCTCCGGCGTCGAGTTTGCCCAGCAGCGACTCGCCCCTCTGCCACAGCGCATCCTGTTTCGCTTCGGTCATCCGCTCAAGATTCTTGTAGACCATGCCCATGCGCTGATTGGCGCGCAGCAGGTTGCTGTGGCGCATCACGAAATGCCAGTACAGGGAATTGAACGGGCAGGCGTCCTCCGTCGTGCTTTCCTTGACCTTGTACGCGCAGCTGCCGCAGTAGTTGGACATGCGCTTGATGTACTGGCCGCTGGCGCAATAGGGTTTGGAACCGAGGTAGCCGCCGTCCGCGTGCATGACCATGCCCAGGGTGTTGGGCAGCTCGACCCAGTCGAAGGCGTCCATGTAGATCGCCAGGTACCACTCGCAGATCTGCCTCGGCGCGATGCCGGCCAGCAGGGCGAAGTTGCCGGTGACCATCAGCCGTTGAATGTGATGAGCGTAAGCGTGTTCAAGGCTCTGGCCGATGGCCTGGCTCATGCAGTTCATCTTCGTCTGGCCGGTCCAGTAGAATTCCGGCAGCGCGCGGGTGTTGCCGAATGCGTTGCCGTCGGCGTAGTCCGGCATCTTCAGCCAGTAGACGCCGCGCACGTATTCCCGCCAGCCGATCAGCTGGCGGATGAATCCCTCCGCCGCGTTCAGCGCGACACCGCCGGACCAGTACGCCGACTCCACGTCGTTGCACAGTTGGCGCAGGTCGAGCAAGCCGATGTTCAGCGCCGCGCTGATGCGCGCGTGGAAGAGGTACGGCTCGTCGATGGCCATGGCGTCCTGGTAGTCGCCGAAGGCCGCCAGCCCGTAATCGAGAAAGTACTGCCACAGCGCCTGGGCGTCGGCGTGGGTCACCGGGTAGTCGAAATCGTCCAGCGAGCCGTAGTGACCTGAAAATCGCTCACGCACCCGCTCAAGCACCTCGCGGGTGATGGCGTCCGGGGCGAAACGCGCGGGGTAGGGCGCCGAGACCTTCTTGGGCAGCGCCTTGCGGTTTTCGGCGTCGAAGTTCCACGCACCGCCCACTGGCGTGCCGTCGCTGTTGAGCAGCAGCCGTTGCTTGCGGCGCATCTCGCGGTAGAAGAATTCCATCCGCAGCTGAACCTTGCCGCTGGCCCACGTGGCGAATTCCTCGCGGGAACACAGAAAGCGCGTGTCGCTGTGCCACACCAGCGGCAGGCCGCACTCCCTGATGGAGTGCTCCAGACGCCAGTCACCGCACTCGGTGGCGTGGACTTCTTCGGCCTGAAACGAGGCGTGCCAGCGCTGCAGTTCGGTGGGCACCGAGCCGCTGTTCAGTGGGTCGTCCAGCGTCACGTATTGGACGATGATGCCGCGCGCCTGCAATGCCTGAGCGAAATGGCGCATGGCGCTGAAGATCAGGGCGATTTTCTGCGGGTGATGGGGGACATGGGTGGCTTCTTCCATGACCTCGACCATCAGCACGGCGTCGCGCTCAGGGTCGAGTTCAGCGAGGCAAGCCAGGTCGAAGGACAACTGGTCGCCGAGGACCAGGCACAGACGGCGAACAGGCATCATCGATCATTACCTTGTAACGGCGAGGGCGTACCGGGCATCGGGTTGGCCTGAGCGGCAGGAGGCGAGTGGAGTTCGGACACGGGATTCCTGAAGCGCAGGGAGTGAAGGCGCCAAGCATAGCGGTTTGCTCCGCGCGCGGTCATGGGACTAGCCGGAGACGTGGCGCCTGACGCACTGCATCAACCCCTGCAACGGCCCGGACTCCACTGGCGCAGGAACGCAAACCGTGCGCTCCCGGTCGCCTTCGCTGATGGTCAGCGTGTAATGCTGCATGCCGCGCAGCGCACGGGCCGGGCGCCGACCTTCCGGCATGGCGAAGAATTCGGACGCGGCGACCAGCTGGCGCAGCTCCTTCTGGTCGCCCTCGGGCAGGGCGTCCACTTCAATGGTGTTGGGCTTGTTCAGCCCGGGAAAAAAGGCGACCCCGCCGCTTTCGCTGAATGAGATGCGCATGTTCGTGGTTCCTCGTAGTGGCTCCTCGTCATGGCGGATCATTGCGCGTCGATGCCCACGGCCGCCCAGCCTTCTTTTACCGCGATTTGTGCTGCTTCGCCTACACCGTACAGCCGGCCGGCCACATCGTGGGTGATCCGCGCAAAGCGCACGAACCCTGCGTTGGGGCGCAGACGTGAGTCGCGCAGCGCGTCGTACCAGATGCGCCCGGCTTTTTCCCAAGCATGACCGCCAATGCGCGTGGCGACTTGATAAAACGCATGGTTGGGGATGCCTGAGTTGATGTGTACGCCGCCGTTGTCATCGTAGGTGTGGACGAAGTCGTCCATATGGCCGGGTTGCGGGTCCTTGCCCAGCACTTTGTCATCGAAAGCGGTACCAGGGGCTTTCATCGAGCGCAGGGCACTGCCGGTGATCTGGTCGGTAAACAGGCCTTCACCGATCAGCCAGCTTGCCTGCTCGGCGGTTTGTTTCAGGGCGTACTGCTTGATCAGCGAGCCGAACACGTCAGACATGGATTCGTTCAGCGCGCCGGCCTGGTTGAAGTAGACGAGGCCGGCTTCGTCTTCGGTGACGCCGTGGGCCAGTTCGTGGCCGATCACGTCCAGGGCGATGGTGAAGCGGTTGAACAGCGACTGGTCGCCGTCGCCGAAGACCATCTGCGCGGAGTTCCAGAAGGCGTTGTTGTAGTCCTTGCCGAAGTGCACGGTGGCGTCGAGGGCCATGCCGGCGTCGTCGATGGAGTTGCGGTCGAAGACGTCGAAGAAGAAATCGAAGGTGGCGCCCAGGCCGTCGTAGGCTTCGTCGACGGCCACATCGCCGCTGACCGGTTGGCCTTCGCCGCGCACCAGCGTACCGGGCAGGGTTTCGCCGCCGTCGGCGGTGTAGATCGAACGGCGTTTGCCGGTGAGTGGCGCGGCGGCCAGGTGCACGAGGCGCCGGTCGGGTTGCGCGCTGAGGCGCAGGGAGCGAAAGGTGTTGTCCTTGGCCCGCGTGCGCAGTGCCGCGTCGCGCTGGGCCTTGTTGCCGTTGCGGGCGATCTGATCGAGCAGATACGGGGGGATCAGGCAGAGAATGGGGTTACGCGTGTGGTTCCTGCACATGGGCAATGCTCCTGGGTGGCATCGTTCGATTAAGCGACGCGTCGCGGTCTCGCTTTAATCGACAAGCGGGGATGCTGTCGTGTTCCCCGGGGTCAAAAGCGTCTGCCTGGGGGCAGACTGTTTCGCCTTCGGCGAGTTACTTGGAAAAGCACCCCAAGTAACCAAGGGTGCTTGCTCCTGGCTTGGTTCCTCCTACGTCGGAATACCCTCACTCCGACGACGCTCCGTGGGCCCGCGCCGAACGGACATCCATGTCCTGACGGCGCTCTCGCCGCATCCATGCGGCTCGACCCACTGCGCGTCTTCTACGTTCGGCCAGCGCCCAAGTCGCGATTGGTGGCGTCTGAACGTTATGTGTATGAAGATCAAGATCAAGTACAGATCAAAGGCTTCCCGGCTAAAGCCGGTCCTACAGTCGGCGCCCATCCCGCTGGATGCATGCGTTTTTCAGTGGGACCGGCTTTAGCCGGGAAGAGGCCAGCTCATGCGCCGACATGATCGTTCCCCCGCTCCGCGTGGTAACGCAGCCCCGGAAGCTCCGCGTCCCTAAGACGACGCGCATTCAGGCCTGAGGAGGTGACGCGGAGCGTCACAGGATGCATTCCCACGCGGAGCGTGGGAACGATCACCAAAGCTTCCCGGCTGAAGCCGGTCCCACAGTGTACGCGGTGCTTTTAGTGGGCGGCTTCAGCCGGGAAGCCTTTGATCTGCTTTTGATCTTCGTACACAAAAAGTCCAGTCACCGCAAAACGCGACTTGGGTGCAGGCCGAACGCAGACGACGCGCAGTGGGCCGAGCGGCATGGATGCCGCGAGAGCCGCCCCCCGCCATGGATGGCGGATGGCGGCGGGCCCACGGAGCGAGACCGGAGTGAGGGTACTCCGACGCAGGAGGAGCCAAGCCAGGAGCAAGCACCCTTGGTTACTTGGGGTGCTTTTCCAAGTAACTCGCCGAAGGCGAAACCGAGGCCCTTAGGCCGACGCTCTTGATCTTGATCTTCCCTCAGTCCCCCCTAAACAGTTGCCGCCCGGGGTTTTTCAGCCACAGTTGCAGTTCGGCCTCTGCCTGTTCCAGCGCGGTGCGGTTGAGCAGGCGGCGGAGCAGGGCGATGTTGACGGCGCGGGCGCGGAGGTTGAAGGCGGTGCTGCGCTCGCCAGCCGCATCGGGCTGGTAGACACCGAGCTTTTCATAAAGCTGCTGCAGCCGGTTCTGCACGCTGCGCAGCGACAGGTTGCGGCGGGTGGCGATGGTGCGGTCGGTCAGGCCGAGGGCGATGTCCTGCAGCACTTCGTATTCGCCATCACTGAGCCCGGACAACTGATCGTGGGCTTTCAGCTGCACGCCGCGAATCTCCCGGTCGATCACGCACTGCTGCTCGATGAACAGCCCCCGCAATGCCAGACGCAATCGCTCCTCCGAGGCCGTCTTGAGGATGTAACCGTAGGCCGCGCCCTGGGGCACGATCCGCGCGATGCCCCGCACGTAGGCCTCGTCCGAGTAATTGGACCAGAACAGAATCGACGTATCCGGCTGCTGTCGCCAAATGGTTTTGGCCGCTTCGACGCCAGTGCGGCAGGGCATCTGCAGGTCCATCACCACCGCATCCACCGGGCTCTCGCTGAACAACCGCTCGCCGATCTGACCGTCTTCAGCCTCCAGCAAGCGCGTGCATTCCGGCAGCGCCACTTCGATCACTTCACGCAGGAACGCCCGATGCACCGGGTCGTCTTCAATCAGCAGGACTTGCATGGCACCTCCGTTAACACCGCAGGCCCGGAAACAGCTGCCGCCTCATCGACAAGGGCGAGGGCAGCCAGCGGCAGACACACCCTGACCCGCGTGCCTCGCTCATGGGGCCCGCGTTCGATAAACAACTGTGCCGCCATCAGTTGCGCGCGCACCTGCATGTTCTGAATGCCGCCGCTGTTGAGCCGGTGGCCCACGTCCAACCCAATGCCGTCATCGTCGATGGTCAGTTGCAACACGCCGCCTGTGTGGCTGATGTGGATGACAATGCTGTCCGGCATCGCGTGCTTGATCGCGTTGTTCACCGCTTCCTGAATGATGCGGAACACCGCGACTTTCACCGACTCCGGCAAGCGGTCGCCCATGCCGTCGGTGCTGTCCTGCAGGCGCGTTTCGATGCTCAGGCCGCTGTCGCGTACGCTGCGCCGCAACAGGTCTTCGACGCCTTCTTCAAAGCCGAACAACTGCAGCACGGTCGGCTTTACCGCGTCGATCAGTTGCCGCAGCTCCTGCATGCTGTCCTTGAGTGAGCGTGCGATGCCGCGCAAATCCTCGCCCGGCACGCTGGGCAGGGTTTGCAGGCGGGCGATGCGCCGGTGCAGGCGGGTCATGTCGGCGAGGGTCTGGTCATGCAAGTCCATGCCGACCCGCTGACGTTCGCGCTCCAGCTCCTCGGTCAGGCGCAGCGCACCCTGACGCAGGCCTTCCTCCCGCGCACGCACTTGGGCTTCGGCGATTGCCAACTGCTTGGCCTGTTCGGTCTGGCGCAGGGCGTACACGTAAGAGGCGAGGAGATCGGCGACGTGCTGGGTGTGGCGCACGTCATCGAGGGTGTAGAAATGCTCGGCGTGTTTCGAGCAGCTCAGGGCACCGATGATTTCACCGCGCGCGCGCAAGGGCACGTGCAGGCGGCTGCGCAAGCGGGCGTCGAAAATCGGGTGGTTGACGGCGCCGGGGAAGGCAAAGCGCGCGTCGTTCATGGCGTCGTGGGTCAGCAGAAACGCCTGCTCGCCCAACAGCACGGCGCGAATGGGGCTGGTGTGCACTGGCATCGGCTGGGCCACGTCGCCCCACAGCGTGTGGACGCCGCTTTCGTAGGTGATGTGCTCGCGGCCGTCGAGGATAAACAGGCACACGTCGAGGTGGTCGTGGGGCAGGATCGGGCTGATTTCCCGGGAGACGGCGTCGATCATCGACTGGAAATCCAGCTGACCGGCGAGGGCGCGGGAAATACCGAGAAAATGATGCAGCACGTCTTCGGCAAGGGTGTGCGGTCGCTGTGCCATGGGCTCCAACCTGTTTTTATTTTTTGGAATCAAACGAGAGGGCAGCCGGGACAGTATGGCCCCTGTGGGCTAAAAAGAACGCAGGATCCTGCAGGTCGGTTGCGGGATCCCGCATCAGGTCTGCACGATTGACCACTGACGCTCCGCACCGGCCAGTGCAGACTCGCCGCGTACTGTTCGTAATAAGGTGCGACCGACGCCGTCGGCCACCCTGCAGCCCCCATAAAAATAACAAGGGTTCAACTATGAAAAGTCGTCTTCATCCGCTACGCCGTTCGTTGCTCTGTGCCGCCCTGGCGGTGGCGCCCCTGATGGCTCTGCCCGTCGCTGCCCACGCCGATACGGCCGACAAGAAGATCGCGCTCTCCAACAATTACGCCGGCAACTCCTGGCGCCAGCTGATGCTCGCCAGCTGGCAGCAGACCACCGACAAAGCCGTCAAGGATGGCCTGATCGCGTCGGCTGACAGCTTCACCACGGCGGAAAACCAGGCCACCGAGCAAGCGGCGCAAATCCAGAACCTGATCCTTCAGGGCTATGACGCCATCGTCATCAATGCCTCGTCGCCGACGGCGCTCAATGGCGCGGTGAAGCAGGCCTGCGACGCCGGCATCATCGTCGTCTCCTTCGACGGCACCGTCTCCGAACCCTGCGCCTACCGCATCTCCATGGACTTCAAGCAGACCGGCATCGAGCAGATGGACTACCTCTCCGAGCGCTTCCCCAAGGGCGGCAATGTGCTGGAAGTGCGCGGGCTGGCCGGCGTGTCGGTGGACGAGCGCATTCACTCCGGCATCACCGCCGGCGCGCAGAAACACCCGAACCTGAAAGTGGTCGGCGAAGTGAACGGCAACTGGTCACCGACCGTGGCGCAGAAAGCCGTTTCCGGCGTGCTGCCGAGCCTGCCGAAAGTTGACGCGGTGGTGACCCAGGGCGGTGAAGGCGTCGGCATTGCCCAGGCCTTTGTCGCGGCAGGGCGTCCGTTGCCGTCGATCATCTTCGGTAACCGCGAAGAAGAGCTGAGCTGGTGGAAAAAGCAAAGCGACACCCAGGGCTATCAGAGCTTCTCGATCAGCAGCGGACCGAGCATTTCCAGCCTGGCGTTCTATGTCGCGCAGCAGTTGCTCGACGGCAAGCAGATGCCCCATGACCTGTTGTCGCCTGCGGTCACCGTCACCCAGCAGACCCTCGACGCCAGCCTGAAGGACCTGCCAAAGGGCGGGATCGTCAGCGAGACCTACAGCGTCGACGACGTCGCCAAGCTCAAGCCCGCCGCTTCCCTGTGAGCTTCTCCCTGTGAGCATCGCGGGCCGCGCTGCCAGCGGCCCGCCAAGGAATTCCGACCATGAACGCAAATGGACCTGTGCGGGTGGCCTTCGCCGGCGCCGGCAAATCGTTCGGCGCCGTGCGCGCCCTGAGTGACGTCGACCTGAGTGTGCGCGCCGGCGAGTGCCTGGGCCTGATCGGCCACAACGGCGCGGGCAAATCGACCCTGATGCAAGTGCTCGCCGGCACCCTGGCCGCCGACTGCGGCCAGTTGTTGATCGAAGGCCGCGACCTGCGCGAAGGCTATTCGGTGCACGTGGCGCGGCAGCACGGCATTCGCTGTGTGTTTCAGGAGCTGTCGCTGTGCCCGAACCTCAACGTGGCAGAGAACACCCGGCTGATGTCACCGGCCCTGCGTGGCTTTGGCTGGCGGCGTAAGGCCGGTGCGCTGATCGAAGCCATGCTGGAGCAGATTTTCCCCGACCATGGCATCCAAGCCGATGACATCGTCGCTGACCTGTCCATCGGCAAGCGGCAGATGGTGGAGATCGCCCGGGCGTTCATCAACGTCGACGAGCGCCTCGACCTGATCATCCTCGACGAGCCCACTTCATCCCTTGACGCGCGAGTCGCCGAACAGCTCTTGCGCCATGTGCGACGGTTCGTCGAGGGCGGCGGCAGCATCGTGCTGATCAGCCACATCCTCGGCGAAATGCTCGGCACCTGTGACCGCATCGCGGTGATGCGTGACGGCAGAATCGTCGAAACCCGTTCGGCACGGGACTTCACCCATGATTCGCTGGTGGACGTCATGGGCGGCACGGCGCGCGAACAGCAGCAGGCTACACAGGATTTCGCCTCTCGGCGTGAGCAGGGCAGCCCGCGGGTGCAACAGCGCCCGGCGCGGCAGGCCGATGGCCGCTCCGTGCAGGCGTTTGCCGGGGAGATCGTCGGCCTGTCCGGGCTGGCCGGGCACGGCCAGAGCCAATTACTGACCCAGGTGCTGCGCGACTGCGTCAAGCACGGCACCGGCGCCAGTTTCGTCGCCGGCGACCGCCAGACCGATGGCGTGTTTGCGCTGTGGTCCATCGGCGAAAACATCACCATCGGCTCGCTCAATCAGCTCAAGCGCGGCCTGCTGCTGAACCCCGATGCCGAGCAGGCCATGGCCGACGACTGGATGAAGCGCATGAGCATCCGCACCCCGGACATGGGCAATCCGATCCTGTCGCTGTCCGGCGGCAACCAGCAAAAAGCATTGTTTGCCCGGGCCTTGGCGTCCGACAGCCAGATCATCCTGATGGACGACCCCATGCGTGGCGTCGACGTCGGCACCAAGCGCGAGGTGTATTCGATCCTGATGGAAGAGGCCGCCCGCGGCCGCACGTTCATCTGGTACACCACCGAGCTTGAAGAGCTGACCTATTGCGATCACGTGTATGTCTTCCGCGACGGCCAGGCCGTGCTCGACATGCCGCGCAGTGAATTGAGCGAGGAGCGCATTTTGCGCAGCTCCTTCGCCGAGGAAACCCCATGAATGCCCCGTTGAATCCCGTTGCCCGCGCACCCGTCGCGACGCGCAACAATGCCGCGCGGCGTGCCCGCATGCTTCGCGCCGCTTTGCCGGCGGTGTCGCTGGTGGTCTTGCTGGCAACCATCTTCATCATGCAACCCCGTGCCATGAGCTACATGGGCCTGAACCTGATGCTCAACCTGGCGGTGCCGATCGCGCTGGCGACCATCGCGCAGATGCTGATCATCAGCGTCAACGACCTCGATCTGTCCATGGGCAGTTTCATCAGCTTCGTCGCCTGCGTGGCGGTGACGCTGCTCGATCAGCACCCGTTCCTCGGCTGGCTGGCACTGGCCGGGTGCGTGGGCGTGTATGCCTTGCTCGGCGCACTGATCCACAGCCGCAATCTTCCGTCGATTGTCGTCACCCTGGGCATGTCGTTCATCTGGGTCGGCGGTGCGATTCTGCTGTTGCCGTCGCCCGGCGGGACGGCGCCGCAGTGGCTGCAAGCGCTGGTGCGGATCAAGCCACCGCTGATTCCGCTGGCGATCATCGTGTGCATCGTGCTCGGGCTGGCGATGCACTTTTTCCTGATGCGCTCCACGGTCGGCGTGGTGCTGCGCGGCGCTGGCGGCAATCCCCTGGCGATCGCCAAGGCCGGATGGTCGCTGCTGCGCATCAAAGTGGCGATGTACGCCATGGCCGGGGGTTTCGGCGTGCTGTCGGGGTTGTTTCTGGTGGGGCTGACCACCTCGGCCGACGCCAACGTCGCCCTGCGTTACACCCTGTTGTCCATTGCCGGGGTGATTCTCGGCGGCGGCGAGTTCGTCGGCGGCCGCGTGTCGCCCATGGGCGCGGTGCTCGGTGCGCTGACCCTGGTGTTGGCCGGTTCGCTGCTGTCGTTCATCCGCATCTCGCCCGACTGGCAGATCGGCGCCCAGGGCGCGATTCTGATTTTCGTGCTGGCGCTGCGTGCGGCGGTCAATCGTCTGGAGGTACGCCCGCTATGAGCACTTCAACCTTCGCAGCGCTGCGCGGCAAGCCGTGGCTGTGGTCATTCCTGGCGGCGTTATTGATCTGGGCGGCGACGCTGGTATTCACCGGCGGGCAGGGCGCAGGCGCCTTACTGTCTGGGGCGCTGGCGTTCTCGACGTTTTTTGCGATTGTCGGCATCGGCCAGATGTTCGTCATCAGCACCGGGCCGGGCAACATCGACCTGTCGATCCCGGCCAACATCGCCCTGAGTGGCGCGCTGGGCATGAAGCTCATGGACGGCCAGGACGCGAACATCTGGCTCGGCGTGATCGGCGTGCTGGGCATCGGTGTGCTGGTGGGTTGCGGCAATTTTGCGCTGATCCGCCTGTTGCGTATTCCGCCGATCATCGCGACCCTGTCGGCGAGTTTCATCCTGCAATCCCTGGCCATCGCCTATGGCCGCAGCGTGCGGGTGCCGCCGCCGGACAGTTTCTACACCTTCGCCACCGGCCGCGTGTTCGGCGTGCCGTATCTGGCCCTCGTGGTGATCGCCGTGGCGGTGCTCATGGGGTATGTGCTGACCCGCACTCGCTACGGCCGGTCGGTGCTGGCCATCGGGCAGAACGCCCGCGCCGCTGAACTGGCCGGCATTCGGGTCGGGCGCATGCGCTTTGCCACCTACGTGCTTTGCGCGGTGTTCGGCAGCCTGTGCGGCCTGACCCTGGCCGGGTTTTCCGGGGGCGCGTCGCTGGGCATGGGCGAGGAATACCTGCTGGCCTCCATCGCCGTCGTGGTGATTGGCGGCACCTCGGTGGCCGGCGGGTTTTCCAACGTGCCGGGCATCTGGGGCGCGTCGCTGTTTCTCTACCTGCTGGTAAGCATGCTCAACACCTTTGGCGCCAGTGCCGGGGTGCGGCTGATCCTTACCGGCCTGATCATCATCGCGGTGATTACCGCTGTCAGCGGGCGCAAACATGCCCGCGCCTGAAACAAGGATCGACCTCGTGTCCGACGACCTCTACGAATGCCATGACAAGCGTTTCCACCGCCTGATCCTGCCCAACACCCAGCTCGAGCGCCTGTACGACCAGTGCCGCTGGGCCGAAGGGCCGGTGTGGTTCAACGACGGCGGGTACCTGCTGTGGAGCGACATTCCCAACCAGCGCATGTTGCGCTGGACCCCGGAGCAGGGCGTGTCGACCTTCCGCAGCCCGTCGAATTTCGCCAACGGCAACACCCGCGACTTGCTCGGCCGGCTGATCACCTGCGAGCACGGCACGCGCAGCGTCACCCGCACCGAACCGGACGGCTCGATCACCGTGCTGGCCGAGCGATTTGAAGGTAAACGCCTGAACTCGCCGAATGATGTGGTGGTGCACCGCGATGGCGCCGTGTGGTTCACCGACCCCAGTTACGGCATCCTCACCGACTACGAGGGCTATCAGGCCGAAGAAGAGCAGCCGGGCCGCCACGTCTACCGCATCGACCCGGACAGCGGCGAGATCGCCTGCATGGCCAACGATTTCGTGCAACCCAACGGCCTGGCCTTCTCCCCGGACGGGCAGACTCTGTACATCGCCGATTCCGGCCGCTCCCACGACCCCGATGGCCCTCACCACATCCGTGCATTTGAGGTCATCAATGGGCGTGAGTTGGGGCAGTCGCGGGTGTTTGCGGTGATCGAACCGGGCGTGCCGGACGGTATGCGCGTGGACGTGCAGGGCAATGTCTGGACCAGTGCCGGCGATGGCGTTCAATGCTTCGCCGCCGACGGTACCTTGCTGGGCAAGATCCGCCTGCCGGAGAAGGTCGCCAACCTGACCTTCGGCGGCCCGCGCCGCAACCGCCTGTTCATCACCGCCAACACGTCGTTGTACTCGGTGTACGTGGCAGTGGCGGGGGCCCAGGTGCCTTGAGCGATGGCTGCATGGCGCGCGGCGGTTAGCGCCGCGCGCCCGGTCCTCAGAGCTTGAAGCGACCGACCACGGTGCGCAGTTCGCCGGCCAGCAGCGACATTTCATCCGCCGTTACCGCGTTGTCCTCGATGCCTTCCATCAACACGAAGGTGCCGTTGCGGATCTCGGTGACGTTGCGGTTGATGTCCTCGGACACGGCGTGCTGCTGAACGGCAGCGCTGGCGATCTGGGTATTCATGCCGACGATCGACTCCACGCCTTCGTTGATCGCGTTCAGGCTTGAGGACGTCTGATCGGCCGACGTCAGGCAATCCTGCGCCCGGTCTTTGCCCGCTTTCATCTGCTCCACGGCGGCGCTGGTTGCCACCTGCAATTGCTGGATGATCCGCTGGATTTCGGCGGTGGAGTTCTGCGTGCGGGAAGCCAGGGTTCTCACTTCGTCCGCGACCACGGCAAAGCCACGGCCTTGCTCGCCGGCGCGGGCGGCTTCGATGGCGGCGTTGAGGGCGAGCAGGTTGGTCTGGTCGGCGATGTTGCGGATCACTTCAATGACCCCGCCGATCTCCTGACTGTGCAGCGCCAGCGCCGCGACTTTCTGCGCGCTGAGGTCGACTTCGCCGGCCAGCGCCTCGATGGTCTGGCGGGTCTGCTGCATCACGCCCAGGCCTTTGCCCGAGGCCTGGCTGGCTTGTTCCGCTGCACGTGCCGCGCCTTCGGTGTTCTGGGCGACGTCGGCGACACTGGCAGTCATTTCGTTGATGGCGGTGGCAACCTGTTCGGTTTCGCCTTGCTGGGCGTTCATCGACACCTTGGCGCGGTCGATGGACGCCGTCAGGCGTGTCGCCGCGTCGGACACCGAGCGCGAACTGCGCTCGACCTGGCCAAGGGATTCGCCGAAGGCCTGGACCATGTGGTTCAAGCCGGTGCCGATGTCGGCCATTTCGTCTTTACCGACCACGTTGACCCGTGCAGTCAGATCGCCCTGGGCGATGCGGCGGGTGGCGCTCAACATGTCTTCCATGGCCCGGCGCATGGCGCTGTAGATGCCGCTGAAGGCGTAGATCAGCAGCAGGCCGGCGATGGCGAACATGGCCAGCATGGCGGCGCGTTCTGCCGACTTGTCCTTGAGCCGTTGCTCCAGCACTGCGGACAAGGCCGCTTGCAAGGCGTCCTGCGCCTTGTACAGCTCGGCCACGACGGCGTTGCCTTTTGCCGGCAGACCCTGCACGCCGGAGACGGTGCCTTGAGGGGAGGCGATCAAGGTGTCCAGGTCACTGCGAAAGCTGTCCAGGCTCGAAAGCCCGCTGCTGACGGGCGACTGGATGCGATCCGTGAGGGCCGGTTCCTGACGACGGAGCAGGCTGAGACTCTGCAGCAATTCCTGGCGAATCTGGGTTTCTTGCTTGAGCAACGACTTGATTGTGCCCCGGGTGGCGTCCGTCAGCGGCTGCCCTTCGTGGAGGCCGCTGGACAGGCCGCGCAACTGGCCAACCACGTTGATCTGGCGCGGCAGGCGTATGGTGCTTTGATCGATCAGGAACAGCGAAGCGTAATCTTCGTCGAGGACCATCCCGGAGGTGGCGGAGACGAAGTAGATGAAATTCAGGGTCTGGGTCAGCTGGTCACTCCACCCGTCAAACATGCCCGCCTGATCGGCGCCCGCACGGGTCTGGTTGATCAGCCCGTCGGCCCCGGAACGCAGGCGCTGCACGCGGTCGCCGGTTTCCAGCTCGACGGTGAACTGGCGGTCCGTGCTTTCCAGTTTGGTGAAGGCTTCCTGCAGTTTGGCCTGGTTGGCCGCGAGGTCAGGCTGGGCTGTTTGATCCCCGCTGAGCAGGCGGTTGGTCAACGCCCGTTGCAGCATCGACAGGCGCAGTACGGGGGTGACGTCCATCAGGTAGCGCTGACCCACTTGCTCGGAACTTATGTTCTCGATGCTGGCGTTGAGCTGATGCAGCAGACGCGCACCCAGGAGGGTCAAGGGCAGCAGAACGATGATGGCCAGGAGTGCGAACTTGGCGGGAAAGCGCAGGCGGTTGGTCAGGTACACGGCAGGGGCAAGAATATTCATGCAGTTCTCACAGCCCCTTAAATGGGGCGCTTGGGTTGTTGTCGGTGAGAACGGTCCTTTTTCTCGGGATTCACTGGCGTTGGCGACGTTATTGCGGAAAGCGCTATGGCTGGCTGCGCGTTGCTCTGATCCATCTGTCGGCAGCGATCGTATTAACTTTATTAAATCTTGTACAAAACTTTATTTCTGTATAGCTTTGGAACTGAAACGTTTAAGTGATGTCTTTGTGCTATCGGTCTGATTAGCCTGATTTTCTGGGTCCTTGCGGCCGTTTGTGATTAATGGCCACCAGGATGCCGCCATGCGTGGGTTGTACAAATCGACGCGTGCTCAGGTATTTCGCGCGTTCATTTTCAACATCGCGTCCTGAGTTCCGTGCCCTGCACATGCCGCCGATTTACAGCTGATCGCCACACCTGACCTTCCGTCCTGACGAGGTGTCAGTGATGATGGCTATGCGATATCATTCATCACGTATTTTTTAGAGTCGAGGGCACACGCCATGACCTGTTCGCTGAGCATTGAGCAGAAGCGCCTTTCGGCTGTTCATGCATTGCAATGGCTGGAAACCGCACATAACGAGGATTTTGACCGTCTGTGCCGCTTGGCCGCTGCGCATTTTCGCGTGCCGACGGTGCTGGTCTCCCTGGTGGAAAAAGACCGCCAGTGGTTTCCCGGCCGGGTGGGTTTCGGCCCGAGCCAGACGCCGATCGAACAGTCGTTCTGTCGCTACACCATCCAGAACTCCGAAGTCATGGTGGTCAATGATGCCCGCCTGGATCCGCGCTTTGCCGATAACGCGCTGGTCACCAAGCCTGATGGCATCCGTTTCTACGCCGGGGCGCCCCTGTGCAATCCGCACGGCGATGTGCTCGGCAGTTTTTGCCTGATTGATAAAGTACCCCGCGAGCTTCAACCGGCCGAAGTGGCCGTCCTCGAAGATTTTGCGCAATTGGTCATGGGGCAGGTCGAACAGTGCCAGATGATGCGCTACCGCCACCCGGTCAGCCGTCTGCCCAATTTGCAGCAGTTCTTGCTGGACACCCAGGGCGTTGCGGTCACCGGGAGCCAGGTGCGGCTGATGGTAGTCATCCGCACCCAGCCGGTGGCGAGCGCTGCGGATGTCAGCGTGAGCAGCAACCTGGATGCGCAACAGACGCGCCACGACATGGCCGCCTGCTTGCGTCGCCGTCTGGATGGCATCGCGGAGCTGTATCACGTCAGCGACCTGGATTTTTGTGTGCAGATGAGCTGCGACCGGTCTCGCCGGGACGATCTGGTTCGCATGCTGTTGGCGCTGATCACCGAGCCTTTCACCCATCAGCAGGTTGCCGTGGGGCTGGCGTGCTGTGACGACGGTCAGAACTCCGCCGCTGCGCTCATGGGCAAAGCGACCCGCGCGGCGGGGAGGGCGGTTTATCGACAGGTGCCGTGGGCGGCCTATGACGAGGCCGAGGATTGCGCCCAGCGGCGCGCCTTGACCCTGCTCAACGAACTCGCCGAGGCGCTGGTCAGTGGCGATATCTATCTGGAGTACCAGCCCCGCTTCAGCCTGCAGGATGGTCGTCTGCTCAGCGTCGAGGCGTTGATTCGCTGGGTGCATCCGGTGATGGGCAAGATCTGGCCGGGCGAATTCATTCCGCTGGTCGAGAGCGCCGGCAAGATCAGCACTGTGACGCGCTGGGTGATCGACCGCGCGCTGACCGACCTCAGCGGCTGGATCGACGAAGACGTGCGCCTGTCGCTCAACCTGTCGCCGCTGGACTTCGCCGATATGGACATCGCCCTGACGCTGCAAAGCGCCTGCGACAGACACGGCGTCCAACCCACACGGCTGGAAGTCGAGATCACCGAAGGCGAGTGGATTCGTGCCGACAAGCGTGTGATCGAGCAGCTCACCCGCATCCGCGAGCTGGGCGTCGACGTGGCCATTGATGATTTCGGCGCGGGCTACAGCAACTTTGCTTACCTGCACGAGATTCCGGCCAACATCCTCAAACTGGACAAATCCCTGGTCACGGACCTTGAGACGAATCCGCGCAACCGCATCATCGCCCGATCGGTGCTGCACCTGGCCCGTGAGCTGGGCTATCGGACGGTGGCGGAAGGCGTCGAAACGTTCCGTTGCATGAGCCTGGTGCGTGAGTTCGGCTGCGAGGAAGCGCAGGGCTATTTCCTGAGCCGGCCGCTGAAGCTGCAACAGCTCAAGGAGCAGTGCCAGAATATCGCGCTGACGTTCATCGCCGAGGTCATCAGTGGGCATGCCGATGATGATCTGGAGGGCGAGGTGTTGGTGGATGAAAGTCTGATTGATGTGCATCAAACGACAGAAGCGGCGTGACGCCTGACGCTTTCCCGGCTAAAGCCAGTCCTACGGTCGAGGTCAGGGCCGGTCCCAGAGTCGAGGTCATGGCCGGTCCCACAGTCGAGGTCGCAGCCAGTCCTATCCCTATTAAGGCCCGTCCCACCGAGCGATCGTGATTACTCGCCCGTTACCGGCGTTGGCTGGATGATTTCGACCCAGTAGCCATCCGGGTCTTTGAGGAAGGCCAGGCTTTTCATGCGGCCGTCGGTCAGGCGTTTCTGGAAGTCCACGCCCAGTGCCTCAAAGCGCGCGCAGGCAGCCTTCACGTCGGGCACCGAGATGCAGATGTGCCCGAAGCCGCGCGGGTCGGCGTTGCCGTTGTGATAGGAAAACTCAGGGTCTTTTTCGGTGCCGTGGTTGTGGGTCAGTTCGAGCACGCCGGGGATGCCTTTCATCCAGACGTTGCGCGCAGCATCGTCCTGCGGGATTTGCGCTTTGTCCACCAGCGCCAGGAAGTACAGGCTGAATTCCGCTTCCGCGAAGTCGCGTTTTTCCACCAGGCTAAAGCCCAGCACGCGGGTATAGAAGTCGAGGGAAGCGGTGGCGTCCTTGACGCGCAACATGGTGTGGTTGAACACGAATTGTGCGGTCGAGGCGTCCGGGGTGGCCGTGACGCCGGGGAAAGTGTTCAGGTCGTGCAGACTCATGGTGGTCTCCGGGTTAACGCTAAAATGTTGCGTAATGATACGGGCTCATGGCCGGCGCGCCAAACCGAAGGCGCATAAAGCGCGGCGTTCCGCTTGTGGGCAAGGGATGACCGGCTCACACTTCTCGGCTCGACATTCAGGTACCGCCCATGCATCTCTCATTGCGCTCATGCGCCCGCGTTGCTTTCTGTTTCGTGCTGATGATCCCGGGCGTCGCGTCTTCGGCGGACGCCATGGTCATCTGGCCCGAAGGCTGGGACGTTGAAGCGCTGCCCCAGCCGCCGGCGAGCGAGGGCCAGCCGGCCGTGCAACTACGACAGCGTGCAGTCAAAAACGATCAGAACGGTGATCCGGCCATGGTGGTCGAGCTGACCCAGACGCAGCTGCAGCCCGGTCATTCGGTCAACGTACAGAGCGTGTTGCTGGAAATGCGCAAGGCGGTGCAAGTCAATTTTGCCCGCGGCGGCTTTCAGAGTGTCTGCACGCGGATGAAGGACAGCACACTGAGCAACGTCCCGGCGATGGAGACCACGTGCACGATCACCCAGAACGGCAATCACGTCATGACCCAGACGCTGGTGGCGGCGGCCAGTCCGGAACTGGCGTGGTCGTTGTCATACGCCGGCTCGGCGCAAGGCTATGCGGCCCATAAAGACGAAGTGTTGCAGATCAGGAATGGCCTGCGCCTGGGGTCGGCGCCTTAGATCGAGGCGGGGTTACACAAATCGCGGGCATAAAGAAGCCCGCCGAAGCGGGCATTGGGGCACTAATCCTTTAGTAGCCTCTATCCTGTACAAGCCGGTGTGAAAAAAATGTGAAGCTCAGGAGCCAATCATCCGTAGAGGGGAAAATTTCATCCGTCGATGTATGAAGGCTTATAGCCAGCTTTAACGCTCACCCAACCCTACTTGATGGTATTAAGAAAGCTGGCCTAGCTAAACATTCGAGGATGCTTTAAGCCATCGGTGTAAGGAAAGCGATATATCTCGCTAATAGAAATCTGTTCAGCTAATTGTCAGGTTGAATATTCAATGCCGGGGCTGCACCCGCACGCATTATTTAAAATCCGCAAGACGTCGGTTGCTATCATCAGCGTTAACGCGCTTGTTTCATTGCCCTATCCCTACACTTGCAGAGAAGCCCCGCGAGCAGAGCGTCCTCTCCAATGTTGTTGGGAGTGCAGCACTAGCGGCCGCGCAACCAGGCATCAACGGTTTCAGCGCCGTACTGTAATTTCCAGTTTTTCAAACCGCGATGGTTGCCGCCTTTGGTCTCGATGACTTCGCCGGTGTGGGGATTCTGATAGACCTTGACGACCCGCGGACGACGGCGTTTCGGGGCCGCTGGCGTGGAGTTGGACGCACCGGTATGAGGGTCCAGGATGGCGATGATGTCGCGCAAGGTCTTGTCGTACGTGCTCATCAGGGCCTGCAGCTGTTGCTCGAACTCGATCTCCTTTTTCAATCCGACGTCGTTCTTCAGAGACTCCAGCTGGGCCAGCTGCTCCTGAAGGGCTTTTTCTGCTGCGCGAAATTCGGCAAGTCTGGACACAATGATACTCCGGCAATTAATGGCTGTTGTCAGCGCAATACAAGCAACAATGCAAGCAGCAAGGACGCGCCTCTGGGTCTGCTGCTTTTGGTTTCACCACGTTCTACCGCGCCCTGGACATCAGGGTCAGCCGTCGGCACTAACTTCATGAGATGAACGCTGGTATCACGACGGGGTAGTTCAGTTGTGGTGCGAGCAAATAATGCACGTTTTTTACGCGTTGTAAAATAGCGGATGACTTATTGTTAAGTGAAACATCCCGATGACGATAAGCGGGTCTGACAAAAAAACAATAATGGGCGCAATTCGTTGTAAGTAATTTCTTATACTTTAGCGTCGTTGGAAACTATCCATCTAGAAGAGCAGCGGCAAACAGCCGTCTCTTTGCACCGGGCGAACCACGCCGGCCAGGAAGGCCTCAGGCTACGCCTGTCCGCCCCAGCGTTGAATGATCTGCTCGGTCAGGCCTCCCAACTCGGGTGCCATCAGGTCTGGCATTGGCACTTCGTCCATGAACAGCGGTGCGTTGTGCGGCCGGGTCAGCAGGGCGCCAAGGCACCCCGCAGCTTGCGCGCCTGCCGTATCCCAAAGATGACACGCGACCAGAAGCAAGTCCGCCAGTTCGACATTCAGCTCCCTGGCAACCATCTGATAGGTTTCCGGTGCAGGCTTGAATTTTTTAACGGCCTCAACACTGAAACTGCGCTCAAAAAATGTCGCTAACCCGGCGCGCTCGAGGGCCGAAGGGGATGCACCGCTGGCCGAGTTACTCAGCGTCACCAGCCGAAAGCCGGCGTCACGCAAGCAGTTAAGGGCGGGCAGCACATCAGGGTGTGCTGGCAGGGTGCTCATCCGAGCCTGCAGTTCGTCAATATCAGTGGCGTCGAGGGCGACATGATGGATAGACGCGAGCATGCGCAGAATGCCCACCGCCAGTGTGCCAAAAGGGCTGTAACGGCCACTGAGCGTCATCGTTTGCGAGTAGAGGATGAGGTTGGCGAACCACTCGCGCAAAATCGCTCGGTCACCAAAGACACGCTCAAACAGCGGCTCAAGGGTGGTGATATCAAGCAACGTTTCGTTCACATCGAAAACGATGATCGGCGCTGATGTTTGCACGGCCATAAATATCCTCTGCCAGTGAGTAGTGCACGGGTGCTTCAGCCTGATCGAAACGTGTACAGACTGTCTTAGAGCCCTTGCTGCAGGGCAGGATCATCGGCGTTCAGCTGTTCCAGTTCAGCCAGCAGCACCTGCACTTTCTGTAGCTGCCCGGCCTCGGTCCAGTAACGAATCAGCAGAATCCTCGCGCGGCGGTCGGCGGGTTGGCGCCGGAGGATGTCCTCCAGTTGACGCTGGGCGGCTTCGAGCTGGTCGAGATCGTGGAGCGCGACGGCCAGATCGTAACGGTAACCGATGTTGTCCGGTTCCAGCTCAATGGCCCGGGTCAGCGGGAGCAGGGCGTATTCGGTTTGTTTATGACGCAGCAGCCATTGGCCGAGTGCGTGTTGCGCGAGGGACGACTGGGGCTGTTTTTCCAGCCACTGGGCGAGCAACTGACGCGAGCGATCGGCCTGGCCCTGGCGGTCGAGCAACTGCACCAGCGCCAATCCGGTCTCCAGGTTGTCGGGTTCCAGTTTTGCGGCCAGTTCCAGCGCCTCGATCGCTTTTTGCGGCGTGCCGTTGTTGACGTAGAGCCGCGAGAGCGCGAGCTGGCGTTGCGCGCTCGGCGGCTCGGCGATCAGGGCCTGTTCATATTGCTGAGCGGCTTCCTGCAACGCGCCGTAGTACAGGCCCACTTCATCCGGGCTCAACGGCAGCAGAGCCCGCACCGCGCCGAAGCGCACCTCATCGTCGGCATCGTCCAGCAGCGGACCGATCAGCATGCTGCGTTGTTCTTCCGGCAGCATGGCCGTCACCGCCTGGATGGCCGCCTGTTGAACCAGCGGAGCGGGGCGCGTGAGATCGCCGCGCAGAATTTTCACCGCCTGCGCGCTGGGGTAATTAACCAGTTCGGCGAGCAGCCCCGCACGACGAATGTCGGACAGGTCGGTACGGGTGAATTGTTGATACAGCACCCGCGCGGCGCCTGGCTTGCCGCCATGGGCCTGCTCCAGTGCTTCGGCGTAGCTGTGATTGACCTGCGGGGCAGCCGGCGGCGCATGCCAGTTTCGCACCAGCATCGCCATGGCGATGATCAGCAGCAACAGCGCCAGCGCAATGACCACCTGCCAGCGGCGTCGAGCCTTGAGCTGAGCGGGTGTGCGCCGGGAAGACGATTCAGACATATCGGTTTCCGTGTGTGCGTGTGCAGCAGCTTCGGGGAGAGACCGCCGAGTGTCAAACGCTGTGGGGAGTGATGGGGCCCTCGGCCGCTCGATCGGTGTTTATCAACGGTCCAGAAAAAAGCCCCGAACCTTGTGGGTCCGGGGCTCCTTCATGGCTACAGATGGGCCGCCGTTTGAGCGACCCTGCCGTTCATCCCATGACGTCAGGCGTTCGGCTGCCAGCCACCACCGAGGGCTTTGTAGATCGCGACGATGCCGCGATACAGATCGATCTCGGCCAGGGCCTGGCTGTCTTCGGCGGCCAGACGCTCACGTTCGGCGTCCAGCAACACGAGGAAGTCAGCCGTGCCTTCACGGTACTGGATGTTCGCCAGATTGGCCGCCGAACGGCTGGCTTCACTCTGCCGCACCAGCGACACCAGACGCTGCTGACGCTTGTCGTAGTCGCTGAAGGCATTTTCGGTTTCTTCCAGGGCCAACAGCACTTGCTGCTCGTAATTGGCCAGTGCGCCTTCGGCATCGGCGTTGGCGCCGCGAATCCGCGCCCTTACGCTGCCCAGGTCAAACGCCGCCCAGGTGATGCTTGGGCCGAGGCCCCACGCCTGAGCTGCGCCGGAGCCGATCTGCGAACCACGGCTGGCCGTGAAACCAAGGAAACCGCTGAGGCTGACCCGTGGGAAAAGGTCGGCGGTCTGCACGCCAATGCGCGCGGTCTGCGCTGCCAGTTGCCGTTCGGCACTGCGCACGTCCGGACGGTTTTCCAGCAGCTTGGTCGGGTCACCGATCGGCAGGGCCTTGGAGATCGCCGGCAGTTTGGCCGGGGCGAGGGTCACGGTCATGGCGTCCGGACGTTCGCCGAGCAGGGTGGCGATGCGGTTGCGTTCGCGCACCTGTTCCGCCTGAAGCTGCGGAATGGTGGCTTCCACCGCCGCCAGACGTGCATCGGAACGCACCACGTCGAGTTCGTTGCCCACGCCTTCGTCACGCAGTTGTGCGGTCACTCTGCGGGATTCCTGCTGGTTTTTCAGGTTGTCCCGGGCAATGTTCTCGCGCAGTTGGGCGCCGCGCAGCTGGCCGTAAGCGTCCACCAGTTCGGCGATCATTGTCACCTGCAGCTGATAGAGGTTGGCCTCGGCGGCCTGCTGGTCGGCGTCGCTGGCTTCCAGTTCGCGCTGAATGCGGCCGAACAGGTCCAGTTCCCAGGCCATGTCCAGGCCCAGGTCGTAACGTTCCTGATTGACCCGTTTCTCGGTTTCACCCGGCACCTGAGCGCGGCCGATCTGGCTGCTGGCGCGGCTGGTGACCACCGGCATGGCGTCGTTGCTGATGTCGTCCCGAATCGCACGGGACGCCTTCAGACGGGCGAAGGCGACGCGCAACTCGCGGTTGCCCTGCAGCGATTCGGCGACCAGTTTGTTCAGGGTCGGGTCGTCGAACTGCTGCCACCAGATGGTCTCGATGTGGCTGCGGTCATAGGCCCGCTGTGTGGCGGCCTGGATGTTGGCCGCCGCGGTTTCCGGTTTCTTGTAGTCCGGGCCGACGGCGCAGGCCGCCAGCGCCAGCACCAACAGGCTCGGCAGGAAGAGTTTTGCAGCCTTCATCAATGAGCCTCCGGGGCGGTGGTCTGAATGCGTTGAGCCTTGGCCGCCTTGCGTGCCTCTTTGCGTCCAACGTAGTTACGAATCAGTACATAGAAGACCGGCGTCAACAGCAGGCCGAAGAAGGTCACCCCGAGCATCCCGGAGAACACCGCCACGCCCATGGCATGACGCATTTCGGCACCGGCGCCACTGGAAAGGACCAGCGGAACCACACCCATGATGAACGCGAAGGAGGTCATCAGGATCGGCCGCAGACGCAGGCGGCAGGCTTCAAGCACAGCCTCCAGCGGGGTCTTGCCCTTGTCTTGCTCATCCTTGGCGAACTCGACGATCAGAATCGCGTTCTTGCACGCCAGGCCCACCAGTACGATCAGGCCGATCTGGGTGAAGATGTTGTTGTCGCTTCCGGCAATGATCACACCGGCAATGGCCGACAACAGGGTCATCGGCACGATCAGGATCACCGCCAGCGGCAGGCTCCAGCTTTCATACAGCGCCGCCAGTACCAGGAACGCCAGCAGTACGCAGAGCGGGAAGACCAGCAACGCGGTGTTGCCCGACAGGATCTGTTGGTAGGTGAGGTCGGTCCACTCGTAGGTCATGCCGTTGGGCAGTTCTTCCTTGAGCAGTTTTTCCATCGCCACCTGCGCCTGACCCGAGCTGAAACCCGGACCCGCCGCGCCGTTGATCTCGGCGGTGATGAAGCCGTTGTAGTGCATGACGCGGTCCGGGCCCGAGGTGTTGGTGACTTTCAACAGCGTCGCCAACGGGATCATTTCGCCGCGGTTGTTGCGCACTTTCAGCTGACCGATCTGCTCAGCGTCCTGACGGAACTGCTGTTCAGCCTGCACGTTGACCTGATAGGTCCGGCCGAAACGGTTGAAGTCGTTGGCGTACAGCGAGCCCAGGTAGACCTGCAGGGTGTCGAAGATGTCGCTGATCGGCACGCCAAGGGTCTTGGCTTTTTCGCGGTCGATGGCGGCATCGACCTGGGGCACGTTCACCGTGTAGCTGGTGAACAGCGCGGCCAGTTCCGGCACGCTGCGGCTTTTGCCGATGATGTTCATCGTCTCTTTGTACAGCTCGTCGTAACCGAGGTTGCCACGGTCCTCGATCTGCAGACGGAAACCGCCGATCGTGCCCAGGCCTTGTACCGGCGGTGGCGGGAAGATCGCCATGTAGGCTTCCTGAATCCCGGCGTATTTGGCGTTGAGGGCACCGGCGATGGCGCCTGCAGACTCACTGGCCAACTTGCGCTCATCAAAGGATTTGAGCGCGACGAAGACGATGCCGGAGTTGGGGCTGTTGGTGAACCCGTTGATCGACAGGCCGGGGAAGGCAATCGCGTTTTCCACGCCCGGTTGTTCCAGGGCGATGGCAGACATCTTCTTGATCACATCTTCGGTACGGTCCAGGCTCGCGGCGTCCGGCAATTGTGCGAAGGCGACCAGGTACTGTTTGTCCTGGGCCGGCACGAAACCGGTTGGCGTGGTGGAGAAACCCAGCCAGGTCATGACGATCAGGCCTGCGTACACCACCAGCGCCACACCGCTGAAGCGGATGACCCGGCCGACCGAGTTCACATAGCCGTTACTGGCCTTGACGAAGAAGCGGTTGAACGGTCGGAACAGCCAGCCGCCAAACAGTTTGTCGAGGACGCGGGAGAAGCGGTCTTTCGGCGCATCGTGAGCGCGTAGCAGAACCGCGGCCAGCGCCGGCGACAGGGTCAGGGAGTTGAAGGCCGAGATCACCGTCGAGATGGCGATGGTCAGCGCGAACTGTTTATAGAATTGCCCGGTCAGGCCCGAGATGAAGGCCGCCGGAATGAACACCGCACACAGCACCAGCGCCGTGGCGATGATCGGGCCGGTCACTTCACGCATAGCGATCTGTGTGGCCTCCATCGGCGGATGGCCGAGCTCGATGTTCCGCTCGACGTTCTCCACCACCACGATGGCGTCGTCCACCACGATACCGATCGCCAGTACCAGCCCGAACAGCGACAGCGCGTTGAGGGAGAAGCCGAACAGGTGCATGACTGCAAACGTACCGATCAATGACACCGGCACGGCAACCAGCGGGATGATCGAGGCACGCCAGGTCTGCAGGAACAGGATCACCACGAGTACAACGAGGATCAGCGCTTCGAACAGCGTGTGTACCACCGCTTCGATGGAGCCGCGCACGAAGATCGTCGGGTCATAGACGATGCTGTAGTCCATGCCTTCCGGGAAGTTCTTCTTCAGCTGTTCCATCTCGCCGCGCACTTCGTTGGAAATGTCGATGGCGTTGGAGCCTGGGCGCTGGAAGATCGGGATCGCCACCGCCGGCTGGTTGTTCAGCAACGAACGCAGTGCGTACTGGCTGGAGCCCAGTTCGACGCGAGCAATGTCTTTGACCCGGGTGATTTCGCCGTTGTCGCCGGCGCGAACGATGATGTTCTCAAACTCTTCTTCAGAGACCAGACGGCCCTGGGTGTTGATCGACATCTGGAAGCTGGTGGCGCTCGGGGAGGGCGGTGCGCCCAGTTGACCGGCAGCCACCTGACGGTTCTGCTCGCGAATGGCGTTGACCACGTCGGTCGCCGTGATGTTGCGCGAAGCGGTTTTGTTCGGATCGAGCCAGACACGCAGCGAGTAGTCGCCCATGCCGAACAGCTGCACGTCGCCGACACCGTTCAGGCGCGCCAGCTCGTCCTTGATGTTGAGGACCGCGTAGTTGGACAGGTACAGCATGTCGTAGCGCTGATCCGGCGAGGTCAAGTGGACCACCATGGTCAGGTCAGGCGAGGCCTTGTCCACGGTGATACCGATGCGCGTTACTTCTTCCGGCAGCTTCGGCTCGGTCCGGGTGACCCGGTTCTGCACCTGCACTTGCGCGGTGTCGAGGTTGGTCCCCAGCGCAAACGTGATGGTCAGGGTCAGCTTGCCGTCGGCCGTGGCCTGGGAGGACATGTAGAGCATGTTCTCGACGCCGGTGATCGCCTGTTCCAGTGGCGCGGCGACGGTTTCGCCGATCACTTTCGGGTTGGCGCCGGGGAAGTTGGCGCGCACGACAACGGTCGGCGGCACGACTTCCGGGTATTCACTGATCGGCAGCTGGAACAGCGAGATCGCGCCGGCGATCAGGATCAGCAGCGAGAGCACCGCCGCGAAGATCGGTCGCGTGATAAAGAACTTGGAGAAATTCATCGAGTGTGTCCCTTAACCGCGTGGCGTGGCGGAAGCAGCCACCTTGGCGTCCAGCTTCGGCTGGGCCTTGGGTTGGTTGCTGGCTTCTAACGCCTGGCGTTGTTGTTGCAGTGCGGTGAGTGTTTCGGCGCTGGCCATCGGCGTGTCCTGCGGGTCAACCGGCGAACCCGGACGTACGCGCTGCAGGCCGGTGACGACGATGCGGTCGTCTTTGCTCAGGCCGCTGCGCACGATGCGCAAGCCCTCAAGCTTGGGCCCCAGATCGACGCTGCGGTAGATCGCCTTGTTGTCCTTGTCGACCACCAGCACGAATTTCTTGCCAAGGTCAGTGCCGACCGCTTCGTCCTTGATCAGCATGGCCGAGTAGGTGCCGCTGCCGACCAGCTTCAGGCGTGCGTACAGGCCCGGGGTGTATTCGCCCTTGCTGTTGTCGAACACGGCGCGGCCACGGATGGTGCCGGTGCGCGGATTGACCTGGTTGTCGACGAAGTTCATCTGACCCAGGTGCGGGTTTTCCGCTTCATTGGACAGGCCCATGTACACCGGCGTGGTCGCGCCGCGTTTGCCGTCGCGGGCCAACTGGTTGTACTTGAGGAACACGCGCTCATCGGCGTCGAAGTAGGCGTAGACCTTGTCGGTCGAGACCAGGCTGGTGAGGATGCTCTGGTCGGCGGTGACGATGTTGCCGGCGGTGATTTCCGCGCGGCTGACGCGGCCGGTGATCGGCGCAGTGACGCGGGTGAAGCTCAGGTTCAGGCGCGCCAGATCAAGCTGCGCCTGGATGGCGGCAACGGCGGCTTTGGATTCCTGGGCGGTGGTGGTGCGTGAGTCGGCGAGTTCGGCGGAGATCGCATTGTTGGTGCGCAGACGTTCGCCGCGCTGTGCTTCGTTGGTGCTGCGCTGGGCTGCGGCCCTGGATTGCTGCAGTTGCGCTTCCAGACGATGCACTTCGGCTTCGAACGGGCGGGGGTCGATCTGGAACAGCAGGTCGCCTTTTTTCACCAGCTCGCCGTCAGTGAACGCAACCGAATCAATCTGGCCGGAAACACGCGGGCGAACCTGAACGGTTTCCGGCGATTCGAGGCGGGCAGTGACTTCGTCCCACTCGTTGACCGGTTGCTCGATCACCTTGGCCACGTTGACTTTCGCCGCCGCCGGCGCAACCGTCGCTTCAGGCGTCCGGCCGCACGCGCTGATGACCACCAGGGTCAACGCGGCGAGGGGATAGCGCAAAGGAGTTAAAGACTGAAGCATGGGAGAATCCGCCGATGTTATTGAGATGGGCGGATAATGTTCTCGGGGGTGTTATTGCACGAATCGAATGGCGCGAAGGTAACTATCAGTATTAATGATGTTCGGCGTAATAAAAGGTCTGTAATCGATAGTCTGCACCTTCATGCAGCATAAGCCTGTTTTGCCCGGATGCGCGGTGATTTAGTAGGACCGGCTTTAGCCGGGAAGGGGTCGCAATGAACACCCTCACATTTGCAGCGTGATCACTGATTCATTCCCGGCTAAAGCCAGTCCCGCTAATGCACGCGGGTGCTCAGTGGGAACCGTAGCAGGCCTATTGGCGTGCGCAGCAAATTCACGGCCTGTCCCGCGTTTCAGGCCCCAATCACGGATGATGTGGGCAATCGAAAGGGGCCATTTAAAAAAGAGCGTGGACTCGGCATAGGCCAGTGATTAGAATCATTCTCATTTGGCGCATCCATCGCTCAAGGCTCTTGTCATGATTGACACAGCGACGCTACCTCCGCAGACCCTTCACTCCCTGTACCGCGACCACCACGGCTGGCTTGAACACTGGCTGCGCAGGCGTATGGGCAATGCCTGGGATGCTGCAGACCTGAGTCAGGATACCTTTTTACGGGTGCTGTCCAGCTCGCAACAGATCGCCGATATGCGGGAACCACGGGCGTTTTTGCTGACCGTGGGCAAGCGCCTGCTCAGCAATTTCTACACGCGGCGCAGTCTTGAACAGGCTTATCTGGAGGCGCTGGCCCAGTTGCCTGAGGACAGTGTGCCGTCTCCCGAGCAGCGTTGGCTGCTGCTGGAAACCCTGCAGGCACTCGACCAATTGCTGGACGGTCTGCCAGCGCCGGTACGCCGGGCATTTCTCTGGAGTCAGCTCGAAGGCCTGGGCTATCGCGACATTGCGCAGCGCCTGGAGGTGTCCGAGCGCACCGTCAAGCGCTACATGGCCCAAGCCTATGAGCACTGCCTGCTGGTGGATTGGTGATTCGTTCGGCACCCTCGAACGAAGAGCGCGAGGTGGTTCGCAGGGCTGCACGATGGCTGGCCCTGCTGGAATCTGGCAGTGCCAGTGAGGAAGATCACGTCATGCTGCAGCACTGGCGCGACAGTTCGGTTGGCAACGAGCGTGCCTGGCAAAAAGCTCAGCAGCTGCGTCAGCGCTTTTCGGCCTTGCCCGCCAATCTGGCGATGGCGACGCTGGACCGTCCCGACAAGGCTCGACGCACCGCGCTTAAAAGTATATTGGGCGTTGCCGCACTGGCTCCGGCGGTATGGCTGTTGGGACGTCAGTTACCGCTGGAGGTCTGGCGCGCCGACCTGCACACCGCCATTGGCGAACACCGGCGGCTGACACTGGCCAATGGCAGCGTCCTGGAACTGAACACTGACAGCGCCGTCAATGTCGATCTGGGTGCCCGGCAGATCACGCTGATACGCGGAGAAATCGCACTCAACGTGACGGGCAGCGCGCCTTTGTCCATCGACGGTCCATACGGTCGTGTTGTGGTCAGTCAGGGTGAAGTCTGCGTCCGTCTTGACGCGAGCGACTGCCGGGTCTCGGTGGTCCGCGGCTCGGTGCAGGTGCATCCGCTGCAAGGCCCTGCGCTGGTTTTGCAGGCGCAACAGCAGATCAGCCTGCAACGAAACGGCGCAGGGCCGGTCACCGCCTTCGACGCCATGCTGCCCGGCTGGCGTGACGGCGTGCTGACTGCGCAGAACCAGCCGTTGGGCAATTTTCTTCGAGAGCTCGGTCGATACCGCCCCGGTCTGCTGCGCTGGGAGCCCGAGCTTGAAGGGTTGCGGGTCACCGGCAGTTTCCAGCTCGATAACACTGACCGGGTCCTCTCGCTGCTGGCAGCCAGTCTGCCGGTAGACATTCACATGCGTACCCGCTACTGGGTCACCCTGGCTCCACGAAAAAACACACCCGCAAAAAATAATGCGTGAAGCCTGTCCCTTTTTTTCGTCCCACTGGTCATTCCAGGTAGTGAACAAAATGACGAGAGCTTCCCTTTATGTCCGCAGTTTCTTCCCATCGTTTGCGGCCGCTGCTGCATTTCAGTCTGCTACTGACCCTGAACTCAACGCCTCTGTTCATCTCGACCAGTTGGGCCGACACCGCGAACAGGCGCGCCTATGAAGTGCCCGCTGGCACGCTGAGCGCCGCGCTGACCCGGTTTGCCGGGCAGGCTGGCGTTAACCTGTCGGTAGACCCTGCGCTGGTGAACGGACGCAACAGCGCCGGGTTGTCGGGCGACTTTGCCGTCGAAGAAGGCTTTGCGCGACTGTTGCAGGGCACCGGTCTGCAATTGGTGTCCGTCGGCGATCACGCGTACACGCTGATTCCAGCCGTTCAGAGCACGAGCATGCAGCTGGCGCCGACGTCGATTGTCGGCGACGGCGGCTCCACAGACGGTCAGGAATATGCAGGCGGTCAAGTAGCGCGCAAAGGCTCACAAGGCATGCTCGGCTCGCGGGATTTCATGGAAACGCCGTTCAGCATGACCACTTACACCAAGGATGCGGTGAAAAACCAGCAGGCCCGCACGTTGGGCGACCTGATTGCCAGTGATCCGTCGGTGCGCTCCACCAACCCGGCGGGCGGACGCTACGAACAGTTCACCATTCGTGGTTTCAGCCTGTTCAACAGTGACGTTTCCTACAACGGTCTTTACGGCATTCTGCCCACCTACACCATCGACATGGAAATGGCCGAGCGGGTCGACATCCTCAAAGGCCCGAGCCAGATGATCAACGGCATCTCGCCGCGTGGCAGTGTCGGCGGCGGCATCAACGTGGTGCCGAAACGGGCAACCGACAAGCCAATCACTGAATTCACCACCAGCTATGCCTCCAAGGGGCAGGTCGGTGGCGCCGTGGATGTGGCTCGCCGGTTCGGTGAAGACGACAAATTTGGCATCCGCTTCAACGGCGTGAAGCAGTCCGGCGATACCGAGTGGGATCACCAGAGCGTCGACCGCGAGATGGCTGTGCTGGGGCTGGACTTCCGCGGCGAGCGTTTGCGCCTGTCGACCGATATCGGCCACACCGAACGTGATACCGACGCACCCCAGGAGCGCGTGCAGGTCGGTGCCAATGCCAAAGTGCCAAACGCCAACGATGTGCGAGACAACTATGCGCAGGCCTGGAGCAAGGCGCGCACCCGTGACACGTTCGGGGCGGTGAATGCCGAGTACGACGTCAATGATTCGGTCATGCTCTATGGCGGCGTCGGTGCGCGCAAAAGCAACCATGAGTTCCTGCGCCATGCGGTGTCGGTGACGAACAATGCGGGCGATTTCAGCGTGCAGCCCCGCGACTTTACCCGTGACGAAAATGTCCGGACGGCCAACGCCGGGGTGCGCAACTGGTTCCACACCGGTCCGGTCAGCCACGAGGTCAATCTGTCTGCCAGCTATTTCTACATGGACTTCGAGAACGGCGGCGCGCGCTATGCGTCCTCGCCCAGCAATCTTTACGACCCGGTCGAGACGCCGACACCGGTCAACCCGACTCGATCCGACGCCAAGGTCTACACCGAAAACCGTTTTAGCGGCGTGGCCTTGACCGACACACTGGGTTTCTTCGATGACCGCCTGCTGCTGACACTCGGCGCGCGCTGGCAGCGGGTCAAGGTTGATGACTGGACTGACAACGTCAAGGGCGACACCGCCTACGACGAAGAGAAGGTCTCGCCTTCAGGGGGCATTCTGTTCAAGGTCACTGATGACTTTTCGGTGTACGCCAACTACATGGAAGGCCTGAGCCAGGGCAAGATCGCGCCGTCGACCTCGATTAACGAAGACGAGATATTCCCGCCCTTCGTCAGTCGCCAGGTTGAAGTCGGTGCCAAGTATGACCTGGGATCGTATGCGTTCACCGCCAGTGTGTTCCGTATCAAACAGCCGGCTTACGAGACCAACACCACGTCGCGGGTCTTCGGCCCCAATGGCAAACGTCAGAATGACGGCGTCGAGCTAACGATGTTCGGTGAACCCCTCAAGGGCTTCCGCCTGCTGGGCGGGGTGATGTACATCGACAGCACACTCACCCATACCGTTAACGGTCAGTTCGATGGCAACCGGGCACCTGCCACGCCCGAATACAATGTCAACCTGGGTGCCGAGTGGGACGTGCCGCAGGTCAAGGGCCTGACCCTTACGGGGCGGGGCATCTACACCAGTTCGCAGTATCTGGACCAGGCCAACAGCAAAAGCATCGGTTCTTCCGAGCGTTTCGATGCAGGTGCGCGTTATGCCTTCAAGGTCGACCAGAAGGACATCACGCTGCGGGCCAATATCGAAAACGTCATGGACAAGCGTTACTGGGCCTCCGCCGGCGCCTCGGATGACAGCGAGCCCGGCCTGACGCTGGCCACTCCCAGAACCTACCTGCTGTCAGCAACCATCGGTTTTTGAATGCAGTTGACTGCCCCGACTATCGGGATACGCGGTGCTCTTAGTGGGACCGGCTTTAGCCGGGAAGAGGCCGGCATGAGCACCCTCACATTTGCGGCGTGGCGCCCAACGTCTTCCCGGCTAAAGCCTGTCCTGCATCCGACTTCAGCATTCACACACTGGAAACCCCATGTCGCCACCTCGCATTCGCAACATCGCCATCTGCGTCTTCCATCACCAAGGCAAGATTCTCGTCAACGCGTTCCCCGACCCAGTGAAGCAGCAAACGCTGTTTCGTCCTCTGGGCGGCGGCATCGAATTCGGTGAGCGGAGTGCCGACGCCATCGTTCGGGAAATCCGCGAAGAGCTGAATCTTCCGATCCGTAACGTTCGTCTGCTCGGCACCCTGGAAAGCCTGTTCACCTACCTCGGTAACCCCGGCCATGAAGTGGTTCAGGTGTACGACGCCGAATTCATGGACCCGCAAGTCTACGAACAAAACGGCCTGGAAGGGCAGGAGAGTAACGGCGAAAGATTCACCGCCGTGTGGCTCGACAGCAACAGGTTGAGCCACGACGGCGTGCTGGTGCCGGAGGGGTTGCATGAGTTGCTGCGGTCACTGTCGCTGCTGCCATAATTCTTTTTAGAGCAAGCAGGACCCGCTCTCATCCCGCCCGGTGCGCCGAGTCTCGCGAGTGCATCCCAACTGCCGACCACCGACGCCATCGCCGGTCAGCCTTCACCCAACTCGCGCATCACGGCGTACAAGGCGGACTTCGCTTCAAAGCCAACCCCAGGAATATCCGGCAACCCGACATAGCTGTTTTCCACCTTGATCCCGTCAGCGAAACCGCCGAAGGGCTGGAAGACGTCCGGGTAGGATTCGTTGCCGCCCAGGTGCAGGCCGGCGGCGATGTTCAAGGACATCTGGTGACCACCGTGGGGCACCACGCGGCGGGACGACCAGCCCATGTCTTCCATCACCTTCAGGGTGCGCATGTACTCCACCAGTCCGTAGGACAACGCGCAGTCGAACTGCAGAAAGTCGCGATCAGGGCGCATGCCGCCGTGGCGCAGCAGGTTGCGGGCGTCCTGATGGGAGAACAGGTTTTCACCGGTGGCCATGGGCAATTCGTAATGATTGGCGAGTTCGGCCTGGAGCCCGTAATCCAGCGGATCACCGACTTCTTCGTACCAGAAGAGGTTGTACGGCTTGATCGCTTCGGCGTAGGCAATGCCGGTTTCCAGATCAAAACGGCCGTTGGCATCGACCGCCAGCCGACGGCCGTCCCCGACCACCTCCAGCACCGCTTCGATACGGCGGATGTCTTCGTCCAGTGGCACCGCGCCAATCTTCATTTTGACCACGTCATAACCGCGATCCAGGTAGCTCTGCATCTCTGCCTTGAGCTTGGTCTGGTCCTTGCCGGGGTAGTAATAGCCGCCTGCGGCATAGACCCAGACTTTGTCATCGGCCACGCCGTTGCGGTAACGGTCAGCCAGCAGGCGATACAGCGGTTTTCCTTCAATCTTGGCGACCGCGTCCCACACCGCCATGTCGATAGTGCCCACCGCGACCGAGCGCTCACCGTGGCCGCCCGGCTTTTCGTTGGCCATCAGCGCTTTCCAGATGGCAAACGGGTCGAGGTTATTGTTTTCGTGATCGACGAAGGTGTCGGGGTCTGCTTCGGTAATGCGCGCCAGAAAGCGATCCCGCATCAGCGCGCCCTGGCCATAGCGACCGTTGGAATTGAAGCCGTAACCGATGACGGGTTTACCGTCGCGAATCACATCGGTGATCACCGCAACCACCGAGCAGGTCATCTTGGAAAAATCGATGTACGCGTTGGCGATGGGCGAGGCAATCGAAACGGTTTTCTCACGGATGTCGACGATGCGCATGACGAGCTCCTCTTGTTGTTCGTGGCCCCACGTTAGGCTTTGCGACGCCACCCGCCCAATGCTATTAATGCCGCACCCTATGCAAAGGAGGCATGGCCCCTTGGAACTCGTCTGGCTTGAAGACCTTTCAGCGCTGGCGGAGTACGGCAGCTTCGTCCGTGCCGCCGAAGCACGGCATGTCACCCAGCCGGCCTTTAGCCGCAGGGTCCGCTCGCTGGAGAACTGGATGGGGGTGGAGCTGTTCGTGCGCACACCCCAAGGCGCAACGCTGACGGAAGCCGGCCGGCAGATTTTGCCCAGTGCCCAGGAGGCCGCCCGGCACCTGTACCGGATGCGCAACGAGGCGCAAGAAGCAGCCGGGATGGCCGCACGGTCACTCAAATTCGCGGCCACCCATTCGCTGTCGTTCACCTTCTTTCCCAAGTGGCTGCGAAGCTCGGAAAACGGCGCGCTCATCGAGGCTGTGCAACTGCACTCGGACAGCATGGCCGTTTGCGAGCAGATGCTGATCCACGGCCAGGTGCAGTTTCTGCTCTGCCACCGTCACCCTGACGTTCCGCCGCTGCTTGCCCCTGATCAGTTCATCAGCAAGAAGGTGGGTGAAGACGTGTTGGTGCCCCTGGCGAGCACGTCGACCCGTTTCGGCACCGCGACTGCGGCACTGCCGTATCTGGCGTACACCCATGAATCCGGTCTGGGACGTATCGTCGCGCACAGACTGCGGGGCAAGGAAGATTACCTTCACCTCAAACCGCTATTCAGCAGTCACCTTGCGGCGGTGCTGATGTCCATGGCGCTAGAGAGCAAAGGCGTGGCGTGGCTGCCGAAAAGCCTCACCGAGCAGGAAGTGCTGGAAGGGCGCCTGGTCAGAGCGCTCGATGAAAGCTGGGACATTCCGCTGGAGATTCACCTGACCCGGCCAAAGGCGCAGCTGAGTCAGGCGGCGGAGGCGTTTTGGGGGGAGGCGGGCGGTGACGCCAGGCTGGCGTTGGGCGGACGGGCGGGTTGAATCAATCACTCTTCGCTGCGACCCGATTCTCGTTCTTCGAATGCCGAGCGCACGGCCGCCACCACACGTTCGGCCCGATCAGTGTCGTCCAGGAGCGGATACGCTTTCTTCAATTTGCCGGAGACCTGCCAGCCGTTTTCTTTGAGAGAACGAATGATACGGTTCGCGTCCTGATCCGGCATTTCAAGCACCTCTTTGAGGCGCTCCTGAGCACGCTGGAAAATAACCAGCACACGGGCCTCATCGGCCATCTCGGTACGGATCGTATGGGCCACGACCTCTGCCGTATAAAGGACGTGTTCGGTTAAATCGAGATAGCGCCATGCAAATTGAGCGTCGGCATAGTCATCGAACACCAGGTTGCTCGAGGTGCCGTCCTCATAGACGAAGAGTTCGCCAAACCGGTAGGACGCGGCGTAGCGCTGCATGAAGGGACGCGAAAACACTTCCAGTGTCCGGTCGTAGCGCGCCCTGAAATCGATTGAGCTGGTGATGGTCGCCGAAACCGGCAGGATCACCCCTTCTGGTACTGCCTTATCGCGGATCAGCGTGTCGTTGATCAGAAACCGGTGGATCCGGCCATTGCCGTCTCGCATGGGGTGGATATACACGAAAGCGAATGCAATCGCCGCCGCTCGAGCCAGCGGCTCGGCGCCTTGTGTGGCCAGTTCGAATGCTTTCAGTCCTTCGAGCAGTTGGCTCAGCACCTCAAATGGCGGCGCAATGTAATGCACGATGTCCTCGCGCATGGTCGCCTGTCCTACGAACACCGGCGAGCGACGCAAACCCAGCCCAATGGACTCGTGACCCAAAATACCGGTTTGCAACGTGTGGAGGCTGGTGTTGCTCAAAGGATCTTTGATCTGTCCACAGTATCTGGCGATCACGTGGGCAAACCGCTGGATCCTGTCGGCCTGGTCCGCTTCTTTCTCGATCAGAAAGCTTGCACGTGATTCCTTGAACGTCAGCCAACTTGCCGTGCGCATCAGGATGTCAGCGCCGAAGGTCTGGTTCAGCTGGCGCAGTGCCTCATCCAGGTCAAACTGCAGCGCTTGCTGTACGGCATCGGTACGACGGACCAGAGGGCAGAACTCCGGTGCGCCGGGTAGATTGTCGTTGATGCGCCAGCGCCGTATCCGCAGAGGCTCAACGCGAGTCAGGTACTGCTGCGATGAAACGGCATCGACATAACCGCCGTTGGTGACATCGGGTACATCCAGTTGCTGGCCTGTTAGCCACTCGTACAAAAAGCCGGTCCGACGGGCGTATTGCCCAAAAGGCGCTTGTCGGCACCAGGCTTCGATGGGCTCCGGTCCGACCGCAGCAAACAGACGGGCGAAAAACTCGAGGTGAATTTCCTCGTATTTCAGCCCAAACTCGAAATGCCCCGCAAAGGTGTCGATTGGCTGGTAGCTGGCGGGGTACTTGTTTTCGACGTGGCCGTTGCTCTCGCGGCTCATGCGTGTCGTGGCGATCACCGATTCAACACGCAGGGGTTGTGCGAGAACGATGGCGTAGTGATCGGCAAGTGCCTTGAAGCCTGCCTGCATGGTCGAATCCCCTAACGAGAGCTAAAAAACGGTAACGAGAAGGGGATGGTACGCGAAAACAGTAACGAGGTAGTGCTGGAGAGTTGCCGTCGGCGCGACAAGCACCCACCTCGGGACGTCAATCTATGTGGGCTCCATCAAGACCCATCATGGGCCTGGAAAATCTTGCTGACCACCGTCCACTTGCCCTCGACTTTCAGCAGATGGAAGAAGTCAGTGAAAGAGAGGCCTGACATGTCATTGGCGTCGATCCGGGCGCTGGCTGCAGCACCCACGATCTCGATACGGGTTATAGCGGCCTTGGCCTCAGGAGACGGCCGAAAATCCTCATCGATGCCCTTGAACAGAATCGGAATCGCACCGCCTGCGAGCTTGCCATCGGCACCGACGCTGTACATCGTCGCCTGCTCGTCGAAAGCGGGTTTCATGATGCTGCTTTTGGCCTGCTTGCAGCCTTCGATGTATTTATTGAGCACCTCGGTGATGGCCTGGTATTCATCTACGTAGGTAGGTTTATTCACGACGGTATGACTCACTTGTTTTTCATGGGGTTGGGTATCTGCCTGAGCAATTGCGCCCAGACTGGAAATCAGGGCGACAAAAAGCCAACTCGTCATTGAAGTCATTTTCATGTGTTCACTCTTATCAATGAGCAGTGGTATCCAGCCAGACAGATCCATAACGCGTGTAGGCGGTAGGTATTTCGATGATTTCTTTTAGATCATCGGCAGCGGTGCGAACCCAGAATGGATCCCGCAGGATTTGCCGGCCCACGAACACCAGGTCAGCTCGGCCGTTTTGTAGAATTTCTTCGGCGTGGCGTCCACTCTGAATCACACCCACGGCGCCTGTAGCAATATGCAGTTCTTTGCGCAGCAACTCTGCGGCCGGCACCTGATAGCCCGGGTAGGTCCGCACCTTGACCATCTTGATACCGCCGGAACTGCAGTCGATCAGGTCGACACCTTGCTCTTTCATCCACCGACCGTATTCAAGGAACGACTCAGGCGTGTTGCCGCCTTGCGCATAATCAGAACTTGATATGCGAACGAACAGTGGGCGATCCCCCCAATGGGTTTTGACTTCCTCCAGCACTTCGCGCAGGAAACGATAGCGACGTTTGGCATCGCCGCCATATTCGTCGTCGCGGGTATTGGCCAGGGGCGAGAGAAACTCGTTCAGCAAATAACCGTGCGCGGCATGGATCTCAAGGACGTCGAATCCGGCGGCGCTGGCGCGTCGTGCGGCATCGCCGTAAAGCTTGACCAGCCCCGGAATTTCCTCCGCCGCGAGTGCACGGGGAACCGGGCTGGTGTCGGTGAAGGGAATGGCCGATGGCGCGATGTGGATCAGATTGGGCAGATCAGCGTTGCGCCCGGCATGGCCGATCTGGGCGCCGGCCTTTGCGCCAAAGCCATGAAGCAACTCAACCAGCGCTTTCAAGCCGACGACGTGTTCATCGCTCCAGATACCGAGGTCACCGGCGCCGATACGCCCGTCAGCGTGGACAGCCAGTGTTTCTGGAAAAATCAGCCCCGCCTGACCCAACGCGCGAGCGCCGTAATGAACGCGGTGCCAGTCAGTGACGAAGCCATCGTCCGCCGCCATGTGCATGCACATAGGGGACATAACAACGCGGTTTTTCAGTGTGAGGCCTTTGATTTCGCAAGGGGACAGCAACAAGCTCATCTGGCGGATTCCATAGTGATCAATATGGAATGATGCTAGCGTACGCAGCACTGGCGAGTAAGTACGCACAATAATGTGCTGTAGGCACACTTTTTATACCGTGGTGATAAACGTGAAGAAATGTAATCCTCAGGACGAACTTGAAGCGTTCGCATGCCCCGTCGCGTTTACGGTCGATGTCATTGGCGGAAAGTGGAAATCGCTCATCCTGTTCCACCTGATGTCAGGCACGCAGCGCTTCAATGAGCTGCGTCGCTCAATACCTGACATCACCCAGAGGATGCTGACACTGCAACTGAGAGAGCTGGAAACTGACGGGGTTATTCATCGCGAGATCTACCGCGAAGTACCGCCCAAGGTGGAGTATTCGCTGACGCAACTGGGCAACTCTCTCGTGCCATTGGTGAGTGCCATGCGCGAGTGGGGCGCGGTGCATGAACGCACGATTCTGGAACTGCGGCGGTCCGCGGTTGCTGACGATAAGCTGGAATCTATGGCTTGAGTCTGGGCGCTTCCGCCATGGATTGAAGTTGCCGCGTTTGCCGTTCAGGGTCCGCAGATCCTTAGGGAAGGTCTGAAGTAGGCACGCGTTTTTAACAGCCCCGTTGCTTGAGGCTCAAAAAATGTCGACTCAATCGAAAATTAGACCTTTTGCTCTCTCAATCCCCGCTTTTTTCTGCGTACAAGCGCTTTTCAGCACTCATTTTCCGCATTAAAGGCGTACCTCTCCTGCATTGAGTAATCGTTTTCGCATCATCCACAGGTTCGACAGAGCAAACAGCGTGGTCTGCTGCGCAGTGTTTTTCAGCAGGCCTCGGAAGCGTACTTTCGTATAACCAAACTGGCGCTTGATTACTCGAAACGGATGCTCAACCTTGGCGCGCAGTTGAGCTTTCGCGTATTCGATTTTGCGACGCATGCGCCCGATCAGACTCTTCTTTGCATGCTTTTTATAGCTGCTGGGCCGCGCAGCAATCGACCAGATCATTTGGCGATCTTGATGCTCGGGGCGCTTTTCGACGCCGGTGTAACCGGCATCGCCAGAGACGTAAGTTTCTTCTCCGTGCAGTAACTGATCGACCTGGGTTACGTCCGCCACATTCGCCGCAGTGCCCACTACGCTATGCACCAAACCGGATTCGGCATCGACACCGATGTGCGATTTCATCCCGAAATAGTATTGATTTCCCTTCTTGGTTTGATGCATTTCAGGGTCGCGTTTGCCGTCCTTGTTCTTGGTCGAACTCGGCGCATGAATGATCGTCGCATCGACCACGGTGCCTTGGCGCAACAACAAACCACGGTCGCCCAAATAGCCATTGATGACCTGCAAAATCCCACCGGCCAGCTCATGTTTTTCGAGCAATCTGCGGAAGTTGAGGATCGTGGTTTCGTCTGGAATCCGATCCAGATGCAGCCCGGCAAACTGGCGCAGAATCGTAGTTTCGTACAGCGATTCTTCCATAGCTGGGTCGCTATAACCGAACCAGTTCTGCATCAGATGAACCCGCAACATCGCCATCAACGGGTATGCCGGACGACCACCTTCTCCCGTTGGATAGTGCGGCTCGATCAGTTTGACCAAGCCATTCCAGGGCACGACCTGATCCATCTCGATCAGGAAGCGTTCACGGCGGGTTTGTTTGCGTTTGCCAGCGTATTCGGCGTCAGCGAAGGACATCTGCTTCATCGGGACTCAACCGTTCAGTGCTTGGGACTGGCGTATTTCACCAGATTTGGAAGTCTTTTTCAGAGTTTCCTTAGCGGCACGCGGACTTAATCTTCATCGTCGAACAGGAAGGCGTAGTCGTCATCGATCAGCTGTTGCAGGTAGTGATCGAAGCTCGGCGCAATCACCTCATAGTTATCCGGGTCATGCAGAAAGCGCATGACCTGACCCACCGTGCCGCCTGGCGTGGGATTGAAGTCGATGTACAGCTTCGAGCTTCCCCCATTGTTCATGCAATGTGAGAAACATAGCCGCTCATGCATGCCCAGCGTTATGTCGATTCCGGGGCCGATCAAGTCGGGCATCTCATCCAGATAGCCTGCATATATTTGCGCAATGCTCCGGGTGTACGTGTCACTTTCTTCAAGGATTTGATCGATCGAACTCAGGTAGTAGGGGTACTCCAATACATCGGAGCCTAGTACCAGCACCAAGACTTTGCCGTCCGGGTAATCCCGATAATGTGTGCCGTCAATCCGGCCAAGCAGTTCCACCAGGCTCGCGGAGCACAATGGATAACGCTCGGTTAGCCGCTGCACGTCTGCTGCACAAGCCCCGTGCGCATGCTTCAGCTCACTGAGTTTTTCGGCTGGCAATGCCTTGCGCAGACCGGCGAGGTAAGTATCGACGAGGCTCATGATTGGAGTCCTTGCAAACATATTGACTATCCAGTGATCCGAGTCTCCAGCTGGACGCTTATTCCATCCATGTCCTGAACTCGTCGGCCTGGTCTGGAGTGTTAAGAGCGGTTACCCAGGCAATCTGATCTTCTATGCTTTCAAAGTCAGACACCAAAAATACATAAATGGCCGTGTCGAACGTCGTCGTCAGTTTTTTCAGGGCGATGACACATTGCTCAAATATATGCCTGCGATGCGCCACGAAATTGCTTTCGGTGGTCGCGTCGGCCATGTTCCAGAGCATTTTCGACAGATCGTTAAAGAATTCCCCGCCGTAGGCTTCGTGGCTCCATTCGGCGGGGGACCACTTGAAGTATTGCTCCTCACCCGGGTATTCGGCTTGGACGCGGGCCAGATAGTCTTGAGTGTTGAAAGAGGGTGCCAGTGTTCGTGCATCGGCGTCGGAATACAGCGCGAATCCACAGACCTGCGTCTTCGGAAAGTCCGCTCGAAACTGTTCGATGGCGCTCATGGACGCGCTGAGGACATCTCGTTGAAAATGCACGATATTCAAAGTGGACATGGGTCTCTCGTCGCAGGTTTGGCTAACCATTATTGGGGCATCAGCGCAGGTCTGGGCGTCATTTCAGAAACGTAGCGTCTTTCTATAGCGCCTAACGTCGGGCTCTTCAGTCAAGCGCCAAACCACCGCCACCAGGCAGACAACAATCACAGCCTAAGGGGTGAGGACAGTGATGCGATCAGCTCAAGGCTGGCGGGCACTGCCGTAGGGGTTGCTGCCAACTGCGCCAGCAGGTCATCGAAAGCACGTTCAATTAAAAAATTCAGGCCGCCCGGCTGCATTCCAGGCCGCGAAGCGTGCGTCCATCACGCCCGACAGCTGATCGTAATTAGCCCAGCTGTCCTCAACGCCGTAGAGGGTTTCAAGGCCGACACCGAAGGTCAGCAGGTAGTCGTCAACGTACCGACTGTCGTTGTTCAAACCTTCGTAATAAGCAACGGCAAACGCATTGCCGGCTTCAGAGAACTCCTGGTCAGTCAGTTTTTCGTCCAGCACGGTCATTACGAACTGTGCCCCGGTGAGGGTGCGATCCTTGAGTTGGGCGAGTTCGCTCTCGGCGTCTTCCTCCAGTTCTTCGCTGGCCAGGCCATTGATCAGCATCCATGCGAGAAACATACCGATATGCGTGGCGCCAGCTGTCTTTGGCAGATGTTTGGGGAAGGTGCCCCCGTAGTGCCAAGAGGCATCGTCGTATTTCATGTGTGCTCCAGTGATAGGGGGTAGATGATCTTCAGTGACTGGATAATCATGCTCGCAGCGAGTCCCTTCAGAACCATTGGCCTGACGGCGCGTTGCCTTTAATCAGGCTGAGGACATTCAAGAAGGTACTCTTCCTTGCGCGGCTCGGGCTCATCGTCGCATTAGAGATCGGCTTTTGAAATGATGGTTCAATAGTCTGCTGATTCGAAACGTCGCGAAAAGGGTTCTGGAGCCATGTCACAAGTGGGAGCAGCACTACCCGATTGATTTCCGGGTCATGGACGAAACGAAGCTGGCTCTTCGAAAGCGCGATGCTGCAGATCAACCAATTTGAAAATGAGATTGAAACCGTAGAGCGCGAGTCCCTGATGGAGGCGTTTTACCAGTTGGGGAAAGAGTCGGTCTGTCCAGAGACACCGAGTTTCTCGAAGAGTGGAGGGGAGACTGGTAGCGGCGGGGCGCTTTCTTTATTGTTTCGCAATACCCCGGCCCAGCGCCCGTTACAAGAGCACACACACGTGAGCGACATCGAAATACTGTCCCTGTCTCCAGACGGTCGCTACCAAGTCCAGGCGATCCCGTGGGAAGCAGGCAACTCCCATTGGGTGTTCCCGCCGCAAATCATTGATACCCAAAACGGGAACGTGGTGTTTGGCTTCGAGGATGATCTGTGGTCGGCAGACCGCAGCACCTGGCTAAGCCCGACCCGGGTTGAACTCAAGCTGCGTAAATACCCGGGCCACCGGGGACGTCTGGGACTCACGGTGATAATAGAATGCGCGCTGCGCACCGCCGAATATGGCGATGGCACCCACATCGAATTGGCGCTTCTGGAAAGCACCCTTGATGGCATGCTCGACCTGCTCGGCTGAACCCAGTAGTCAGCAAGGAGCTGAATGATGAATTGGAAAGCTCTGGAACAGGCGCTGTTCGACGCCGCCAGACGTACATTGCAAATCCTGCTCGATGAAGGCGTCAGCCCTTTGTACGCTGCAGTGTTTCATGCCAACTATCGGGAAGAAGAGGCGGTTCTGTCGGTGGCCGGCTGAGCCGCAAATTGCCGGGAAGATAGCCCAGTAGCTTTTTATGATTCAACTTTCATTGCCTCGGCAGCGAGTAGTGCTTGATGCGGCAAGGATAAGCATTACCGTCGCCTTTACAGGTGCCGTCCAGGTACCGGTAATCAAAGCGCACCACTTGCCCTTTTTTTGGCCAGCTTCGGCGTGGAATCACCGCCTGATAGTCCGACGTTTCGGGCGTAAACATGAAAGTCGTGCCCTGCTTCGGGCAGATGACATTGGCCGCCTTTGCGCTTACTTTCAGGATATCGGCCTGCAATTGTGGAAAGGGTTGTGTCACGACATCAGTAATACGCAACTCCATCCTGCAGATTTGCCACGACGATGCCAGGACGGGTTGGCAGAACAGTGAAAGCATCACAGTGAACAGCGCGTAGCAGGGAGTTGGATGTTTCATTGTTGGCGCTGCTCTTCAATAAATGTCCACGGGCCATCCATCACAAGCTATCCGGATCCCCAAAAAACATCTGAATCCGCGACCTTAACCATCTTTCCCCCGGATCATTGTCCTGCGACCCGCGCCAGGCCATGTGCAGCTCAAACGTACGCGATTCAATCGGCAACTCTTCCGAGCGCACCCCCCCTGCAGCCGTCAGCACGGCGGCGGCGTAGTCCGGCACGGTCGCGACGATGTCGGTCCCGGCAATCAGCGTCGCCAGCCCGTTGAACTGCGGCACCGCCAGCACCACGTGACGTTTGCGGCCGATTTTTTCCAGGTGTTCGTCGATGAACCCGCCCAGGTCGCCGGCGAAGGACACCAGGGCGTGGGGGCGGGCGCAGAAGTCGTCCAGGGTGATCGGCCCCGGCATGGTATCGGCGCGCAGCAGTTTGGGTTTGCTGCGGCGCAGCACTTTGCGCTTGGCGTTGGCGGGGAGGTCGTCGGTGTAGCTGACGCCGATGGAGATTTCGCCGGAAGACAACAGCGCCGGCATGAGGATGTAGTTGGTGCGACGCACCACCAGCACGATGCCCGGTGCCTCCGAGCGCAGGCGCTTGAGCAGTGACGGCAGCAGGGCGAACTCGACTTCATCGGACAGCCCGATGCGGAACACCGCCGTGCTGGTGGCCGGGTCAAAGTCGGCAGCGCGGCTGACAGCGGTGGAAATGGAGTCCAGGGCAGGGGACAGCAGGCCGAAGATCTCGATGGCCCGAGCAGTGGGTTCCATACTGCGCCCGGTGCGCACGAACAGCGGATCGTCGAACAGCCCGCGCAATCGCGACAACGCCGCACTGATCGCCGGCTGGCCGAGGAACAGCTTCTCGGCAGCGCGGGTGACGCTGCGTTCATGCATCAGTGTTTCGAAAACGATGAGCAGATTGAGGTCGACGCGACGCAGGTCGTTGCGATTCATGACGGGGGTCTCGGGGGCATAGGTCGATACATGTTCAAAACAGCAGCGGCGGCCCAGACGCGCGCCACGTGTTCACCTCAGGCAGGGATATTACGGGTAAATACCGATTGTCTGCATTGTTGAATTTTCCCACACCGGTATAAATGCGCTTTGCGCCATGCCGCTGATAGGCGCCCATGAGACCTTGACGGGTAAAAAGACACCAATCCCTAGGTACTGGCCCTTTGTAATCGGCTCCGATGCAGGCGGCGTGGAGCCCTGGATTCATTGATGTTCGACCTTCGGGTTGCAATGTCGCGGCGAGCACCCAACAATGTGCGGCCTGCAGGCCCGGGACGGCCGCTTCGGATTCAGCGGGCGCCTGCATCATCAGAATCGACAGCAGGCATGTTGACTATTAATAGCCACTGATAGTGTTACCGGCGGCGTCCGGATAGAGTTCATGGCATCAAGGTTCATAAGGCGAGGTTCGAAATGTCCCGCACGATCCGTTTTCATCAGTTCGGTCCGGCCGAGGTGCTCAAAGTAGAAGAGCTGCCGGTCGCGTTGCCTGCCCCCGGTGAGGTGCAAGTACGCGTTCAGGCGATCGGCGTTACCTGGTACGACGTGCTGTGGCGACAAAATCTGGCTTCATCCCAGGCGCGCCTGCCGGCCGGTCTGGGTTCCGAAATGGCGGGCGTCATTACCGCCATCGGCGATGGCGTGACCGACCTGAAAGTGGGCGACAAGGTCGCCAGTTTCCCTTCGGCTGACGTCAATGTGTACCCGGTCTACGGCGAGCTGATTCTGATGCCCCGGACTTCAGTGACCCGCTATCCGGACGTGCTCACGCCCAATGAGGCGGCCGTTCACTACACGCCGATGCTGGTGGCGTACTTTGCTTTCGTCGAACTGGCACGGGCAAAACCCGGGCAAACGGCGCTGGTCACCGATGCCAGCCATTGCGCGGGCCCTGCGTTCCTGCAACTAGGCAAGGCGCTCGGCATCAAGGTGATCGCGGCGACCAAGACCGACGCGTGCCGCGAATACCTGTTGAAAATGGGTGCGGACAAGGTGATCGTGACCGAAGAAGAGGATTTGCTTCTGACGATTAACCGCTACACCGACAACCGTGGCGTGGACATTGTCCTCGACGGTCTGGGTGGCCCGCAGATGTCGATCTTGGGTGATGTGCTGGCGCCACGGGGCAGTCTGATTCTCTATGGCCTGCAAGGCGGTAACCAGACGCCATTCCCGGCGTGTGCAGCGTTTCAGAAGAACATCCAGTTCTTTGTGCACTGCGTGGGCAACTTCACCGGCAAGCCTGAGCTGGGCATCAAGCAGGACGAAGAGGCGATCAAGCGTGCGTTGCGCGACATCAACCAGATGACGGCTGATGGCATGCTGGTGCCGCAGATCACCAAGGTGTTTCCCTTCGATCAATTGATCGAAGCCCACCGTTTGATGGACGGTTGCCCGGTGGGCGGTCGCGTGGTGATTGAGGTTGATCCATCCTGAGTGCAGACCATCGCGCTCATTGCATGCTCGACGCTTTTGACCAAGCGTCGGCATTGAGGTGTCGGAGCCCGGTTTGAAGGTGTCCGCCCTGTCAGTCACGGGTCATGTTGTCTCACTTGAGCCTTCCCGAATATTCTGGAGGGCTTTTTTGTTTATGGGGTGTTTAATTTATTGATCAAAGCACTAAGTGTGTGATGTTGATGAATATTTAAGTGCCCTTGAATCAAGCTACTGTTCTGTTAAATAAACGCTCATTTAAACATCCCTGTTTAATTTGGATACGGATTCGTGGAAAAGAGAACCTTCACGTGTCGGTGACGGCTGGCTTGTAATTGTGCTTCAAGCGTCGATAATAGTTCCAATAATTAACTGCTCAAGGAACGAGAAGATGCTAGTTGATCTGTCGCCGTCTGCGTCGCGTGATAATCAATCCGCCGCGCCCGTCACTGTTGGGTCCGTCGTCTGCCTACCTATTAAGCCTTTCATGGAGGACAGTGTGGCCGGGCTGATCAACCAGGTATTGAAACCATGAGTTCAATGCATGAACAGGCAATGAACTACGTCTATCAGCAAGTGCTGCAACGCCTCTCGGGCTATATGAATCGCAACGAACGAACCGCGCTTCAGTTATTGATTCAGCGTCTGATTGTTGCTGCGGGCGGAATTGACAGGATCGGCGGTTATAAAGCGCTGGTCGCCTTCAGCGGTGGCAAGGACAGCGCCTATACCGTGGCCATGTTGCGTGCCGCGCAACTGAGCATTGCCGCACGGGGGCCGGCAACGTTCAGGCTGCGGGTGGCCAATATGCGCCATGCGGGCATTACCTCGGCGGTGATGGGCAACATCGACCGCTGTTATTCAGCACTGTTTCTGCACGACGACCCGAGGGTCGAGCTGCTGGTGATCGATCATCAGTACGTGCAGATCTTCGAGCCCGACTTGCCATTTTCGACGGCGGGTCGTGAGCAGAATCGCTCCGACCTGCTGCTGGGCGGGCACCTGACGGCGGGTGATGCGCGGACCACCTTCTGCAACAGCTGTTATCTGGGCATGGCGGATTTCATGGTCCGCGCCGCCAGCTGGGGGGACGGCGTCAATGCGGTGATCAGCGGCGACTCGCTCAAGGAGCAGAAGCAATATGCGACGTGGATCATGCGTCTGGCGCGCCATGGCGGGCAGAAAATCGAGCCTTGGCACACGTTGGGTTTCAGCGGCGCGTTGAGCGTCATCGACCGTGTGGGTCGCGCTTACTACGAGGAGCTGTACGGCGAGTCAGCCGACGCGTCGGACTATGGCCGGCCACCGATCTACCTGAACCGAACCATCGCCCCGACCTTGCTGACCGCCGCGGACCTCATTGGCTTTCGCACGGAAGAACACTGGGGGCTGCTCACTGACTTTCTGGGCTTCCGGTTCGATGACCTGGCGTTTAACTTCAGTGAGTCCGACTGTGCCAACCCGCTGTTGATGGCCCATCTGCGCGGGCTAAAGGCCGAATTCATTGAGGGGCGGGCGTACAGCGACGGCATCGCCGAGTACCTGGAGCTGGCGGCAGCCATGATGCGCCGCAAACGGATGCCGGCGCGATTGATCGCCCAGGCGCTGGCAGCCTACGACAGCCCGGAAAAAATCGGCGATCGCCGCCAGCTTGCCGAAGGCTACGGCCAGGAGGCGTTTGGCCTGGGCGAGACCCAATGGGTGTGCCTGCTGTTTTCACCCTTTGTGGACGGAGGCGCGCGGCTTGAGGATTTCCTGCGTCGCTATCACCCCGGCATGCTGGTCGGGCTCAGCGATCTGCACAAGACGCTCGCCGGACAGCTCGTCCCGGACCTGGTGCCGCACTGGCTGGTGGAAGTCAGCGGTCTGAGCCTGAAGGGCCTGCAATCGCTGTACGCCAAACGCCATGTGGACTTCAACGACGACCGATCGATCATCGCCCGGGTACGCGCCAGCGATCCCGACAAACGCCGGGTGGCGACGGTCGATCCGCACACTGGCGCCCTGACCACGGAATTGATTTCGGGGCGCTGAAGGCTGCCCGATGAACTGATGCGACGTGCTGCGCTGAGCCTCGGGCGGTGGACGCGGCGCTTTCTCAATGACCCTGCGCCTGGCGCACGGATGGGGGTGTTCGATGAATAACAACAAGACCGATTTTGCCTACCAGATGGTGTACCGCTACCTGCTCAGGCTGACCAACGAGCTGTCCGCCGGGCCGGCTGTGCGCCTGCCTTCGTTGCGGTTGCTGGCACGACGGCTGCGGGTGTCGATTTCCACGGTGCAGAACGCCTACAGCCTTCTCGAAAAGGAAGGGCGCATCTGCTCCGTACCCAAATCCGGCTATTTCGCGCTGCCCAACCCCTGCAACGATCTGCCGCTGGAAGGCGGTGACGTGTTCACGCGCTTTCATGCCAGCGCCCGGCGCCCGGACATGTTCGTCTTCGGCGCCGATGAGCCGACGCTGCTGGTGTCACTTCACGGCGCGCTGCTGAGCGTTGAGCGCGACCTCATGCGTCATTATCCCTGCCAGCCCGACCCGCGTTTTCAACCCTTCGGCGATGTCGAGTTGCGCACGGCGCTGGCGGCTCACTACACCTCGTCGACCGAGCATTGCTGGCACCCGGACAACGTGTTCATCGGGCCGGACAAAACCGGTGTGCTGAAGACCGTGATCGAAGCCCTGCAACTGCGCGACGGCGCCGTGCTGGTGGAGTCGCCGTGCGGCTGGAGCATCCTGCGTACGCTGCAGGCATACGGGATTCAGGTGATTGAAGTCTGTACCGACGCTCAAGGGGGGGTCGACGTCGATGAGCTGGGTGCGGTGATCCAGCGGGAAGACGTGAAGATGGCGATTGTGTCGTCGCAGATGGACCCGGTTCGCGGGCAGAGGATGCCGTGCGCCCAGCGCGCGCGGATGGCGCAGGTGTTGAACCTGCATGGGTTGTGGGTGCTGGAGAACGATACCCATGGCGCCCTGTATTTCGAGGATGACCGTTCGCCATTCCGGGAGTTGATTGATCCGCAGCGGCTGTTGGTGGTGGGTGCGTTCGACAAGATGATCGGGCTGGAGGCGCCGTTCGGGTATCTGTTGAGCCGGCATTCACGAACGCTGTTGCATCAGCAGTGGGTGTTGCGTTCGTTCCGTTTGCCGCCGGTCCGGCAGAAGGCGATTGCGCGGTTGTACGCGTCGGGGCAGCTGGACCGGCACCTGCGGGATTTACGGGGCGGGCTTGAGCAACGGGTCGGTGAGTTGGTCAGCGGGGTGGAGCAGTATCTGGGGGATGAGGTGGCGTTTGTGCGTCCTCGGGGTGGGGCGTCGATCTGGCTGGAGAGTGTGCATCGGGTGGATACGGCGCGGGTGTTCGATCGGTTGCTGGAGCAGCGGATCGTGGTGGCGCCGGGGGAGTTGTTCAGTGTGCGGGGGTTGCATCAGCAGTGTTTGCGGATCAGCGGGACGGTGGATTGGGATCAGAATATTGAGTCGATGCTGGTGATTATTCGCAATGCGTTGGTGCAAGAGCGGCTTCTTTAGTTGCGTGGCTTATGTAGATCAAGATCAAGGGCGTCGGCCTAACGGCCTCGGGTTTCGCCTTCGGCGAGTTACTTGGAAAAGCACCCCAAGTAACCAAGGGTGCTTGCTCCTGGTTTGGCCCGACTTCGTCGGGTTCCCTCACTTCGACGACGCTCCGTGGGCCCGCGCCGAACGGACATCCATGTCCTGACGGCGCTCTCGCCGCATCCATGCGGCTCGGCCCACTGCGCGTCGTCTACGTTCGGCCTGCACCCAAGTCGCGTTTGGTGGTGTCTGGGCTTTTTGTGTATGGAGATCAAAAGCAGATCAACAGCGGATCAACAGCTTCCCGGCTAAAGCCGGTCCTACAGTCAGAGTCAATCCTACTGACTGCACGCGCTGCTTTTCGTGGGACCGGCTTTAGCCGGGAAGAGGCCAGTAGGTGCGCCATAAATTTTGATGGTGAAAACCAGCTCCAGACTGCACGCGTTCATCGTACCCATGCTCTGCGTGGGGATGCATCCCTTGGCGCTCCGCGCCGAAATCCGGCCGCCAATCCATTTCCGTTTGCCTCGACCGCGTTGAGCTGTTATCTGTACGTCCGTCCAGTGTTCCGATCGACGGCCAGCCTTTTCAGTGACTTCCATTCCCAGCATTTCCCCCGATACCCGCGCAGCTTCTGTCGAGCCTGGGGCGGTGGCGGCTGTCGATCCGGAGACGGGGTATCGGGTCGCGGTGCGGGAGTTGTGTGAGTTCACGGCAAAGGCGGGGGATCTGGATTTGCGGTTTACGCCGTCGCCCACGGCGCAGGAAGGGATTGCCGGGCATCGGACGGTGGCGGCGCGGCGGGGGCCGCAGTATCAGGCCGAGGTGGCGTTGAGCGGGGTTTTTCATGAGCTGAAGATTCGGGGCAGGGCAGATGGCTACGATGCTGCGCTGAACCAGCTCGAGGAGATCAAGACCTATCGCGGCGATCTGAGCAGCATGCCCGCCAACCACCGGCAGCTGCACTGGGCCCAGGCGAAGGTCTATGGCTGGCTGCTTTGCCAACAGTTGCAGTTGGCCGAGGTCAATCTTGCGCTGGTGTATTTCAACATCATCAGTGAGCAGGAGACGCTCATTCAGCAGCGTTTCACGGCGGCCGAGTTACAGGCGTTCTTCGAAACTCAGGCAGGGATCTTTCTGCAGTGGGCGCGGCAGGAACTGGCCCACCGCGATGCCCGCGACCACGCGCTGAGCGCTCTGAAGTTCCCCCACGCCGATTTCCGTACCGGGCAGCGGGCGTTGGCCGAGTCGGTGTACAAGGCGGTCAGCACCGGGCGCTGTTTGATGGCTCAGGCGCCCACCGGCATCGGCAAGACCATCGGCACGGTGTTCCCGATGCTCAAAGCCGCGCCGACGCGCAAACTGGACAAGGTGTTCTTTCTCACTGCGAAGACGCCCGGACGCAAGCTGGCGCTGGATGCCTTGAGCGTGATTGGGCGGAGTGCTCCGGAGCTGAACCTGCGGGTGCTGGAAATGGTTGCCCGGGACAAGGCCTGCGAATACCCGGACAAGGCCTGCAACGGGGATTCATGCCCGCTCGCCAAAGGTTTTTACGACCGGCTACCGGCCGCACGCAGCGAGGCAATGACCAAGCCGTGGCTCGATCAGGCGGGCGTGCGTGAGGTGGCGCTGGGTCATCAGGTCTGTCCGTATTACCTGAGCCAGGAACTGGCGCGCTGGTCGGACGTGGTGATCGCCGATTACAACTACTATTTCGACCTCAGCGGCATGCTGTTCGGGCTCAGTCAGTTCAATCAGTGGCGCGTCGCCGTGCTGGTGGACGAGGCGCACAACATGGTTGAACGGGCGCGGTCGATGTACAGCGCGACCCTGGATCAGCACAGCATGAACCAGGTGCGGCAGAGTGCGCCGGAGCCGGTGAAAAAAGCCTTGCAGCGGCTCAACCGCGACTGGAATGCCCTGCACAAGGAACAAGTCGCCCCTTACCAGGCCTACGCCGCCACACCGGCCAAATTTCTCAACAGCCTCAATTTGTGCATCACGGCGTTCGGCGACTATTTCAACGAGCACTCCCACGCGGCCAACGGCGAGCTGCAAAGCTTCTATTTCGAGGCGATCCAGTTCGGTCGTATTGCCGAGCTGTTCGACGAGCACTTCCTGTTCGATATCAGTAAGCGTGAGCTGGGCAGCAAGTCGCTGTCCCGGCTGTGCCTGCGCAACGTCGTGCCGGCCGGTTTTGTGCGTCCGCGCCTGACGGCCGCGATCAGCGCGGTGCTGTTCTCCGCGACCCTCAATCCACGGCATTTCTACCGGGACTTGCTGGGCCTGCCCGACACCACGGCGTGGGTCGATGTCGAGTCGCCGTTTCAACGCTCGCAGCTGGACGTCGAGATCGTCAGCCGCATTTCCACCCGCTACACCCACCGGCAGGCGTCGCTGGCGCCCATCGTCGAGTTGATGGCGCGGCAGTTCGAGGCGCGACCGGGCAATTATCTGGCGTTCTTCAGTAGCTTCGATTACCTGCAGCAAGTGGCCGAGTTGATGGAGCGCAGCCACCCTGATGTGCCGGTGTGGAAGCAGTCCCGGGGCATGGCGGAGGCCGAACGGCAGGCGTTTCTGGAGCGCTTTACGCCGGCCAGCCAAGGCATCGGTTTTGCGGTGCTGGGCGGGGCGTTCGGCGAGGGAATCGACTTGCCGGGCGCGCGATTGATCGGGGCGTTCATCGCCACCCTGGGTCTGGCGCAGATCAACCCGGTCAATGAGCAACTTAAACAGCGGATGAGTCTGTTGTTTGCCGCCGGTTACGACTACACCTATCTCTACCCCGGCATGCAGAAAGTGGTGCAGGCGGCCGGCCGAGTGATTCGGGGTCTGGACGATCGCGGCGTGGTGGTGTTGATCGACGATCGTTTCGCCGAGCGCAAGATTCAGCAGCTCTTGCCGGCATGGTGGCAGCTGTGATGTGGGTCAGCTAAATGTCTCAGGACGTTACGGATCAATAGCCGCGCGCCATGGTCCAACTGCCAGTAAACTGCCGCGCTAATGGCGTTTCAGGCGGCGGTTAAGGTTGTTTCCCGCCCCGTCGGGACCTTTTCTTTTTGTCATTTCCCTATTTTTCATCCACGGAGGTTTCGCATGAGTATCAGTCCATTCGCGGGCAAACTGGCGCCTGCAGAATTGCTGGTCGATCTTCCTCGTCTGGTGACGGCCTATTACACCGGTCAGCCCGACGCGTCGGTGGCGACCCAGCGTGTTGCCTTCGGTACCTCCGGGCACCGCGGCAGCTCCTTTGAATTGAGTTTCAACGAGTGGCACGTGCTGGCCATCAGTCAGGCGATCTGCCTGTACCGCCAGGCCAACGGTATCGACGGGCCGCTGTTCCTCGGCGCTGACACCCACGCCCTGTCAACCCCGGCGGCCGCTTCGGCGCTGGAAGTGCTGGCGGCCAACGGCGTCAACGTGATGATTTCCGAGGGTGACGAGTACACCCCGACGCCGGCGATCTCCCACGCCATCATCTGCTACAACCGCGGGCGCACCACGGGCCTGGCCGACGGCATCGTCATCACGCCTTCGCACAACCCGCCGGAGAGTGGCGGCTTCAAGTACAACCCGCCCAACGGCGGCCCGGCTGATTCGCACATCACCAAGTGGATCGAGAACAAAGCCAACCAATTGCTCGCCGAGCGCATCGTCAACGTCCAGCGCATCACCTACGAGAAAGCCCTGCGCGCCGACACCACCCATCGCCACGACTACATCAACACCTACGTGGCGGACCTGAAAAACGTCATCGACATGGACGCCATTCGTGGCGCCAACCTGCACTTGGGCGTTGATCCGCTGGGTGGGGCGGGCGTGAATTACTGGTCGGCGATCGGTGAGCACTACGGCCTGAATCTGGAAGTGGTGAACAAGTTCGTCGACCCGACTTTCCGCTTCATGAGCGTGGACTGGGACGGCAAGATCCGCATGGACCCGTCGTCCAACTTCGCGATGCAGAGCCTGATCGGTTTGAAGGATCGCTTCCAGGTGGCCTTCGCCTGCGACCCGGACCACGATCGCCACGGCATCGTCACGCCGACCGGCGGCCTGTTGGCGCCGAACAACTATCTGGCGGTGTCCATCGATTACCTGTTCCAGAACCGTCCTGAATGGCGTGCGGATGCCGCTGTCGGCAAGACGGTGGTCAGCAGCGGCATGATTGATCGTGTGTCCCAGCGTCTGGGCCGCCGCCTGTATGAAGTGCCGGTGGGCTTCAAGTTCTTCGCCGAAGGCTTGTTCGAGGGTTCGCTGGGCTTTGGCGGTGAGGAAAGCGCCGGTGCGTCGTTCCTGCGTCGTGACGGGACGGTCTGGACGACGGACAAGGATGGTTTGATCCCGGCATTGCTGGCAGCGGAAATCCGCGCGCGCAAGGGCCGTGACCCGAGCGAGATGTACAAGTCGTTGACCGATGAGTTGGGCGAGCCGGTGTCGACCCGGGTCGAGGCGAAGGCCAACTTCGAGCAGAAGGCGCTGTTGAGCAAGCTGTCGCCGGAGCAGGTGACGTCCACTGAGCTGGCGGGGGAGAAGATCGAAAGTATCCTGAGCAAGGCGCCGGGCAACGATCAGGCGATTGGTGGCCTGAAGGTCATTACCGAGAACGGCTGGTTTGCCGCGCGGCCGTCGGGGACTGAGGATATCTACAAGATCTATGCCGAGAGCTTCAAGGGCGAGGATCACCTCAAGCGTCTGGTGGCTGAGGCGCAAGTGCTCGTGGACGGCGCTATAGCGCCTTGAAGCTTTTGTGTCGTCCCTGAGATCGCGGCGTGGCTGAGAGAGTCTGCCTAACGGCAGACGTTTCGCCTTCGGCGAGTTACCTGGAAAAGCACCCCAAGTAACCAAAGGTGCTTGCTCCTGGTTAGGCCCGACTTCGTCGGGTTCCCTCATTCCGACGACGCTCCGTGGGCCCGCGCCGAACGGATATCCATGTCCTGGCGGCGCTCTCGCGGCATCCATGCCGCTCGGCCCACTGCGCGTCGTCTGCGTTCGGCCTGCACCCAAGTCGCGATTTGTGGTGTTTGAGCCATCGCGGCAGAAGATCAAGATCAAGATCAAGATCAAGATCAAGTGCAGATCAAAGGCTTCCCGGCTAAAGCCGGTCCTACTGCAGGAATTCGGTCTGTGGGAGCCGGCTTGCTGGCGAATGCATTCTGTCAGTGGCTCTATTCATACCTGACCCACCGCTTTCGCCAGCAAGCCGGCTCCTACAGTGAAATCGCATTCACCCAGTGGGACTGGCTTTAGCCGGGAAGTCTTTGATCTGCTTTGGCTCTGCTTGTGATCTTCGTACACAAAAATCCCAGTCACCGCCAATCGCGACTTTGGTGCAGGCTGAACGGAGGTTTCGCGGAGTGGGCCGAGCGGCATGGATGCCGCGAGAGCCGCCCCCCGCCATGGATGGCGGATGGCGGCGGGCCCACGGAGCGGGACCGGAGTGAAGGAACCCGACGAAGTCGGGCCCAACCGAGAGCAAGCACCCTTGGTTACTTGGGGTGCTTTTCCAAGTAACTCGCCGAAGGCGAAACAGTCTGCCCTTAGGCAGACGCCCTTGATCTTGATCTACCGCTTTTCAAGCCACATCCACGAGGACGATCTCGCTGTCTTCGAGGGCCGTCACCCGCAACACACGCTCATCTTCAACCGCCACACCATCGCGCGCTTCAGCACGAACGCCGTTGACCTCGACAACGCCTGTCGCAGGCACCATATAAGCCCGGCGGCCCGCATCCAGTACGTATTCAGCCGTCTCACCGGCCTTCAGATTCGCCGCCACCAACCGGGCATTCGCCCGAATCCGCAGCTCGATATCATCGTCCGCCTTGCCGCTCGCCAGCGTCACAAAGCCTTCGCGGTCGCCTTTCGGGAACGGCTTGGCACCCCAGGACGGCGGAGCACCGACCTCGTCCGGCATGATCCAGATCTGGAAAATCCGCGTCTCCTTCGACTCCAGATTGTATTCACTGTGGGCCACACCCGTGCCGGCACTCATCACCTGCACATCGCCCGCTTCGGTACGGCCACGGTTACCCAGGCTGTCCTCGTGAGTAATGGCGCCCTCACGCACATAAGTAATGATCTCCATGTCCCGGTGCGGATGACGCGGAAAGCCCGTGCCGGCTTCGATTACGTCATCGTTCCACACACGCAGCTGGCCCCAGTTCATGCGGCTCTCGTCGTAGTAACTGGCAAACGAGAAATGGTGATGGGCGTTCAGCCAACCGTGGTCTGCGCCGCCTAGGGATTTAAAAGGTCGAAGTTGCAGCATGATCAGTTCCTCCGAAGCAGGGCCAGGCCTGTGGCAGGGCGCCGCTGGTGATGACTTGTTCAGTCGATGGACTAATGATCCATCAACCAAATATCGATAAAAAGCGTAAGTTCTGCATGAATGCAATCGGTTAATTCGATGTATAGACGGGTAAGCAGGCGATAAACACGCTGCCCTTGATCGGCTAACTCCCTGACGGCAAAGCATTTCACTGGAGCTGAAACAAGAATGGGGCGACCATAGGCGCCCTGTCGAAAACGCTGATACCCGGAGCCCGCGTGCCACACGATTTTTCCGCCGAGCTACCCACCGAACCAAACCCACTGCCGCCCGACCTGAACACCCCCGAACGCCTGCCGTTCTTCAAACGGCTCATGGCCCGCATGATGGGTGGCGGCTTGTCGCGCATGCAGGCGCAGCACGTGCCGTCCTGGCACCAGGGCCACGCCGATGGATACCTCAACGGCCATGCCGAGGGCATGAACGAGGGTTACGCCGAGGGTCATCTGGATGGCATCGAAGCAGGCCGTCAGGTGCTGGTCATCCGCGACACCCGGCCCCTTGAGCACCGCAGTCCGAGGGTTGACGATCACCTGTTCGACGACTGGCGCCTGCCACTGACTAACGAGCTGAAGAAGCGGATCAAGGCAGACGTCGCCGAGAAACTGCCCGCCCACGCGCAACCCACCGCCGCCCAGTGGAAGATGATTTTCAGCGACACCCCGTCGACCTACGTGATCGCTGGCGCTGGCGCGGGCAAGTCGACCTCGCTGGTGTTGCGGGTGCTGCTGCTCAACCACTACCTGGGCTTTGAGCTGGACTCGATGACCGTGGTGACCTTCACCCGCGAGTCGCGCAAGGACTTCATCAACAAGCTCATCGAGATCATGGCGCTGTGGGGCCATGAGCTGACCCCGCGTCAGGCCCGCGAGGTGGTGCGCACCTTCCACTCGCGGATCCTGCCGCTGGTGCGCAGCCTCCCGGGTTTCGAGCAATTGCAGGCGTTCGAGAACCTCAGCAGCCAGTCCGGCCAGCTGTTCGACGACAGTGCCGACAGCAACCCTTTCGACCTGCGCATCAATGACGCGCAACGCCAGCAGATGAACCTCTGCTACCGCGATCTGTACGCCGCCAATCCGCGCTTTCGCGAAGTCATGGCGCCCTTGTACCGGCAGTCCCTGCAACTGAAAGAGCTGGACCGCGATCACCCGGACGTGCAGAAGCGCATCACTGTGATGGGCCTGTCGTCCAAGCGCGACGAGGAGCTGTGTGACGTTATCGAAGACCTGTGGATTCGGGCCGGCGCGTGGCCGATTCAGGGCGTCGAGCCGATGCGCCAGACCGTCGAGGTCAGCGGCCTGACCTTCCATGTCCACGGTTATGCGGCCGAGCTGGATGCCTGGATCGTCCTTGGCTTCGACCCGAGCGAGGACCAGCACCTGCGCCGCCCGGACGCCAAGCTGCCGGTGTGGGCCGAGTGGGTGATCAAGCGCACGCTGTTCCAGGCGTTCTGCCGCAAGCCGGTCATCTGGCTGGAAAACTACCAGGCCTCGCGGGGCATGATGCAGTCATTGTCCGGCGCGGCAGTGGCGGGCCCGGGGTTCGATTACAAAGTCAAAGGCGAGCTGAGCGCGGCGCCCCTGCTGGACTGTTTCGTGGCTGCGGCCAGCTTCATCGAAAACCTCGGGCTGGACGTGCCGGACGCCGTAGCGCAGATGAGCTTTTCCGATCAGGACCCTGACCGGTTTTTCTTCGAAGCGCTGAGCCTGTTCTGGAAGGCCTTCGAGAATCACCTGCTGGAGCAATCGCCGCCGGTGATGACCTACAACCGGATGTTCTCGCTGTTCGGCGAAAACTCCCCGGAGAACCTGAAGCTGGTCAGCGATGCAGGGCTGCGACCGCTGTCGCATTTGATGATCGATGAGTTTCAGGACGTCTCGCCGCAAATCGTCTCGTGGATCCGCGCCAGTCTGCGCGAGATCCGCAGTCGCGGCCCGGCGCTGCATGTCGGTCGTGGAGCGCAGCGTTCATCGCTGCTGTGCGTGGGCGATGACTGGCAGTCGATCTACGGCTGGCGGGGCAGTTCGCCGAAGTTCTTCATGGAGTTTGCCAAGGAGTTTTCCTCGCCATCGACCACCAAGGTCATGCTCAGCGACAACTTCCGCAGCCACCAGCACATCATCGACGCCGCCGAACACATCGTTCGCGCCGCGCCGGCGATCAGCGGCAAGAAAGCCCGCGCCAGCGGCCCGGAGCAGGAGCTGATGCCGGTGACCGTGCTGGACCGCGATGACGACCGATTGCTGGCCAGCCTGACCGAGCATTACCAGGCCGGCGACTCCGTGCTGCTGCTGTACCGCAAAGGCAGCGAACGCAGCCGCTTGCCGCAAGCGCTGCAGGATCTCGCCGATGCCGATTACAGGCTCCCGCCCCAGGATCGTCGCCTGAAGCAACTGACCTATCACAGCGCGAAGGGCCTACAGGCCGACGCGGTGTTTCTGCTCGGTGACTGTCAGCATCTGACGCAATCGCCCTACAAGAATCAGGTCTATCAGCTGGCGGGTCTGGGGCGGGAAGGGGATCTGGAAGCGTTCGACAATGCGCAGAAAGATGAGGTGTTGCGCCTGGCCTATGTGGCCATCACCCGCGCCGTTCGCCACTGTTACTGGTTCATCGACGCTGCGGGCAATGACGATGGGAATAACCCGCGCGCCTCGGCGCGGGTTGCAGGAGACAAGGCATTTTTCGATGATCGCCGAGGGGCCGCTTCACTTGGCGCACCCGTGGATGAGGGCAGTCGAACAGGGCAGAACGCCCAGTCGCTCAGGCCCGATTGAGGTACAGAGAGCGCCTCGGAATGAAGGTTTCGACCTCCAGCTCAATGGCCTCAATGATGCGTTCCACGTCTGCCGCATTCATCACGGTGGCGCAGGGGATGGCGGCGATGGCAATGACGGTCTCGCCGCTGGCCCGGTCAAAAAGACGGGCCACCATGCTGCCGGGCGCATCCATGTTGGCTTCGAAGCCCACCGGATGAAAATGCCAGCGCATCAGCTGGCAGGCGTTCGGGAACGTGACTTTGTTCATGGCCCACCTCGTTCAATCAAGCACTTCACAAGCTCCGCAGGGTACGAAAACGGCTGGTCTGTCCAGGCTTCTGCAGCGATCGACACGTCGCTTGAGTACGCCTGGCCCGCAGACCACGAGTCAGGTAAAGGTAGCACCGCGTTCTGACAGTGTCGGGAAATAAATCCTGCATAACTGAGAATTTCATGTTTCATTTAACTTTGTCATGAACCGCTTATATCCAGGCGCATGGTTTAACAAGGGCTGAATCGTTATAGCTATCTAAAAGCGCTGGCACCCCGTTAGTTAGCGTAAATATAGGTCTCTCAGTGATTAAAGTTCCCGCATGAAAGATGATGCGCGGCCGATAGCAGGGCGAGCGTCAATAAAAAGACTCGACGCCACATTTGCCTTCCAGAGAGATCATCCATGTCGATAAGAAACATGAACATTGCGCCTCGCGCATTCCTGGGATTCGCGTTCATTGCCGCACTGGTCATTGGCTTGAGCGTTTTCTCGGTCAACCGGATGGCGGCGATTCGCCAGGCCACCATCGACATGGAGTCCAACCAACTGCCCAGCATCGCCAGTCTGAGCGAGATGCTGGAAAACACTTTGCGCTTGCGCATCACCTCATTCCGAACCCTGGTCAACCGTGAGCCTGCGTCGCTGCGTGAAACCGAGGCGCGCATTGCCGAACTGATCGGCAAGTTGCAGAACGCCAGGAAAAACTACTCAGCGCTGCCTGCGGATGGCGAAGAGCTAGCGGTGTACAACCAGTTTGAAGCAACACTTGCAACGTTCCTTGATGTTCAGGCCAAGGTGCTGGACTTGTCGCGTCAGGACAAGACTGAAGAAATGCGCGCGATGATCAACACCCGTATGAAAGAGGCCACCGACCTCATGGGTGTTCAGATCAATCAACTGATTGCCATCAACAAGAAAGGCGCCACTGATGCAGCGGCTTTTTCCAGGCAGGAATACGACAGCGCCAACGTGAGCATCATCGCTGTTTCGGTTGCCTCCGTGCTGCTGACGATACTGCTCGCGTGGTTGCTCACCCGAAGTATCGTCAACCCGATGACCCGAGCGGTTCGCGCCGCAGAAGACATTGCAGCCGGTGATCTGACCCGTCCCATCGAAGTCGACGGCAAGGATGAAGCGGCGCAGCTGTTGCGTGCCCTGGCGACGATGCAGCGTAGCCTGCGCCAGACCATCGAGTTGATTTCCGGCTCGTCCACGCAGCTGGCGTCGGCGGCTGAAGAGCTGAGCGCGGTGACAGAAGAGTCCTCACGCGGTTTGCAGCAGCAGAACAACGAAATTGAGCAGGCGGCAACGGCGGTCAACGAGATGACGGCGGCGGTCGAGGAAGTCGCGCGCAACGCGGTGTCGACGTCCGAAGCGTCAACGCAGTCGAACCAGACCGCGCGTCAGGGCCGTGATCGGGTGGTCGAGACGGTCAAGTCAATTGAGGACATGGCCCAACGGCTCCAGGCCACGTCCGGATTGGTCGAAGGCCTGGCGGCCCAGGGTCGTGACATTGGCAAGGTGCTGGACGTGATTCGTTCGATCGCCGAGCAGACCAACCTGTTGGCACTCAACGCCGCCATCGAAGCCGCTCGTGCGGGGGAGGCGGGTCGCGGGTTTGCCGTGGTCGCCGACGAAGTCCGCGCGCTGGCCGACCGCACGGCGCAATCGACCACGGAAATCGAACAGATGGTCGCCGGCATTCAGACCCGCACCGGCGACGCCGTGCAATCAATGGCACACAACACCGACAGCACCCGCACCACGCTGAGCCTGGCGAGTTCCGCGGGCGATGCACTGGAGTTGATTACCGAAGCCATTGCGCAGATCAACGAACGCAACCTGGTGATCGCCAGTGCATCGGAACAACAGGCGCAGGTGTCGAGGGAAGTGGACCGCAATCTGGTCAACATCCGCGACCTCGCCGCGCAAACGGCGGCGGGCGCTAACCAGACCAGCGCGGCCAGCCATGAGCTGTCACGACTGGCGGTGGACCTGAAAGCCATGGTGGCGCGGTTTGTGATTTAACGCAGACGGCGCACGCCGGGATTTTGTGTGCGCCGACGATTACATGCATTGCCGAGGTCCATGGTAGAAGCGCGCTTGCCCGCGAATGCGATCTGCCAGCGCCAGCCATTTAGCCTGACCCAGCGGATTCGTCCGATCGCGGCCCGCAGCAAGCCGGCTTCGGGTGGGATCTTCGGCTCACCCTTTCACTGCGTCGAACGCAAACTATCCTGTAGGAGCAATCGGAGGTTACGACGGTCGCGAAGGCGGCGGGTCTGTGACGTCGGCGTTGTTTGACCCAATGCTTTCGCGGGCAAGCGCGCTCCTACAGTTTTGTGCGCGTGCTCGAGCCGGCTCCTGCCGTCTGGATCCTCAACCGCGCCAAGCTTCGGGGTTGACCAGATCCTTCGGCCGCTTGCCTGCCAGGGCCGCCAGCACGTTGTCCACGGCGCAGCGGGCCATGGCCTCGCGGGTCTCATGGGTCGCCGAGCCCATGTGTGGCGTGGCCACCACGTTGTCCATCCTCAGTAACGGCGAGTCCGGGTTCACGGGCTCGTGTTCGAAGACGTCCAGGCCCGCCGCCCGTATCTGGCCGTTCTGCAACGCGGCGATCAGCGCCTGCTCGTCCACCACCTTGCCCCGGGCGATGTTGATGAAGATCGTCTCCGGGCGCATCAGCGCGAACTGCTCGGCACCGATCAGCCCCTCGGTTTCGGCGGTCAGCGGCACGGTCAGGCAGACAAAATCAGCCTCGCGCAGCAATTCATTCAACGTGCGATAGCCCGCGTCAAACCGGGCTTCCACCGCCGGCTTCGGTGAGTGACTGTGATAGATCACTGGCATCCCGAAACCGAAATGACCCCGTTGCGCCACCGCCTCGCCAATCCGCCCCATGCCGATGATCCCCAGGGTCTTGCCGTGCACGTCTGAGCCGAAATGCAGCGGCCCAATGTTCTGCTTCCACTGTCCGTCGCGAACCATATTCGCCAGCTCCACCACCCGGCGCGCCGTGGCCATGATCAGGGCGAAACCGGTGTCGGCTGTGGTTTCGGTCAGCACATCCGGCGTGTTGGTGAGGAGAATGCCGCGCCGGGTCAGGTACTCGATGTCGTAGTTATCGACGCCCACCGAGACGCTGGACACCGCCTTGAGCTTCGGCGCCAGGTCCAGCAATTCAGCGTCCAGCTTTACGCTCGCGCCGAGCAGGGCATCGGCGTGGGGCAGGGCGTCGCGCAGGCGGGCCAGGCCGGCGCTGGATTTCGGGTCATCGATCAGCGTGACCTCGGCGTGGCCCTGCAGGCGTTGCATCAACGGGGCCGAGAGTTTCTTGTAGAGCACAACATGGTTCGTCATCAAAAGGATTCCCGATCAAGAATGGGCAGGCGCAGGACGAGCGCCGGGCTTGTCGCTCAGGGGCCGGGCCTTGCTGTCCGGCTTGAGCAGCAGCGTCAGCACCACCGACACCAGCAGCGCGCCGCTCATGAACAGGTACGAAGCGCTCAGGGTGCCGGTGACGCCGTTGAGGTAGCCGACGAGGTAGGAGCCGGCGAACGAACCCAGCGCGCCGAGGCTGTTGATCAATGCCATGGCGCCGCCCGCGACGTTGGCCGGGAGGATTTCCGGGACGATGGCGAAGAACGGGCCATAGGGCGCATACATGCAGGCGCCGGCAATGACCAGCAGCGAGTAGGACCACCAGAAGTGTTCGGTGCCCAGTGCGTAGGAGCCGTAAAACGCGACGGCGGCCAGCAGCAGTGGCGGCCAGACAAACGCTTTGCGCTTCTGGGTTTTATCCGACGCCCACGACACCAGCACCATGCCGATCACGGCCGCCAGATACGGCATGGCCGAGAGCCAGCCGGCTTCGACCATGTCCATCTGCATGCCTTTCTTGATGATCGTCGGCAGCCACAGCACGAAACCGTAAACGCCGATGCTCCAGCAGAAATACTGCGCGGCCAGCAGCAGGACGCGCGGAGAGCGGAAGGCTTCGGCGTAGTTTTTCACCGGTTTGATACCGACCTGTTCGGCGTCGAGGCGCGCTTGCAGTTCGGTCTTTTCTTCAGCGGTCAGCCACTTGGCCTGGGCCGGACGCTCGTCCACCAGACGCCACCAGATAAACGCCCAGATCACTGCCGGCAAACCTTCGACGATGAACATCCAGCGCCAGCTGAAGTGCGCCACCAGATAGCCGGAGACCACCGACATCCACAGCATGGTCACCGGGTTGCCGAGGATCAGCACGGTGTTGGCGCGCGAGCGTTCGGCCTTGGTGAACCAGTAGCAGAGGTACACCAGCATGGCCGGCATGACGGCCGCTTCGACCACGCCGAGCATGAAACGGATGCCGATCAGCATGTAGGCGTTGGAGACGATGCCGGTCAGTGTGGCCAGGCCGCCCCACAGAATCAGGCTGACGAAGATGAGTTTCTTGACGCTCTTCTTCTGCGCATAGATCGCGCCGGGCACTTGGAAGAAGAAGTAGCCGAGGAAGAACAACGCCCCCAGCAAGGACGACATGCCCGGCGTGATGTGCAGGTCTTCGGCCATCCCCGAGGCCGCGGCGAAGCCGTAGTTGGCGCGGTCCAGGTACGCCAGGCTGTAGGTGATGAAGACGATGGGCATGATCAATAGCCAGCGACGTTTGAGGCCGGCGTGTTTCACGGATTCGAGTAGCTTTTCCATTTCAGGCTCCCTGAGCATGTTGTTTTTGTCGCAGCAGGTGATGGAGGTTCGGTGTGCGAAAGCGAGGTGTCAGGCGCTCTGTCGTCGTGCGCCTCCCGAGATGTCGGCGGCCTCGAGCCAAGCACGGGTGGGCAGGCCTTCCATGTCGCCACGGCTTTGCACCGCCTGGCTGCCGACCCAGTTGCCACGGGCAGTGGCCTGTTCGAACCCGAGGTTTTCCAGCAGTGCGCTGATCACGCCGACGGCGAAGCCATCGCCTGCGCCCACGGTGTCGACCACGTTGGCCACCGGCACGCCGGGCAAGAACGCCTCATTGAGCTGGGTGCGGTAATACGCGCCCTTGGCGCCGAGCTTGATGATCACCGCCTCTACGCCCATGTCCAGGTAGAAACGGGCGATGTCAGCCGGCGTGTCGAAACCGGTGAGCAATTCACCCTCGGCCAGCCCCGGCATGACCCAGTGGGCGTGGCTGGCGAGGTGGTTCACTTCGCGGATCATCGTCGCCTGGCTCGACCACAGCGAAGGCCGCAGATTGGGGTCGAACGACACGCTGCGACCGGCGTCGCGCATTTGCGTCATCAACACGTGGGAAAGCTCCCGGCAGGTGTCGGACAGTGCCGCCGGAATGCCAGTGGCGTGCAGGTGCCGTGCCTTCAGCAGCTCGGGGACGATGTCGTTGACCGACAGGTGACTGGCCGCCGAGCCGCGACGGAAGTACTCGACCACCGGGTCGGCGCCTTCCAGCTCCAGTGATTTGAACTGGAAGCCGGTGGGGTGGGCGGCGTCCACGGTGACGTGGGCACAATCGACGCCTTCCTGCTGCAGGCTGTCGGTGACGAAGCGGCCCATGGAATCGTTGCCGACCCGGCTCAACCACGCCACTTTGAAGCCGAGCCGCGACAGGCCGATCGCCACGTTGCTGTCGGCGCCGGCGATGCGTTTCTCGAAGTGGCGGACCTGCGCCAGATCTCCGGTTTGCTCGGCCACCAGCATGGTCATGGTTTCGCCGAAGGACAGAATGTCGATCTCAGACATGGCTCAGCGCCTCCGTTTCCGTCGCGTTGGAGTGAGTGGGTCGCGACTGGCCAAGGCGGGCGAGCAGGGCAACCTGTTCGCGGGTCACCTGCAGCAGGTCCTCGCCTTGCAGCGGGTATTCAACGGCGCGGGGCAGGTTCACTGGCATGTGCTTGATGAGCTGCTCCCACTGCTGCAGATCCGCCGGCGAAGGCGGCACGGCGATGAGCTTGCCCGCTGCGTTCAGCGTGATCGCCTTGCAGTGCAGGTACTCAACGTAACGCCCCAGCTGTTGCGCGGCGTCGCTGGCGGACTGGTCCTGCCAGCGCCAGTTGCCGATGTCGAAGGTCATGCCGATGGGCATTTGCAGTGCGGTGATCTGCGCAAAGAACTGCACGAAAGGCTCGATGCGGCCGCCGTGTTCGGTCTGGTCGTTTTCCACCAGCAAGTGAACGTCGTAGGGCGCCAGGCGATCGGCCAGCGCGGCAACGTCGCAGTGCTCGCCAAAATGCCCCAGCGACACTTTGAGCCAGAACGCACCGCACTCGGTGGCGCGTTCAAGGGTTGGCTTAAGTGCGGGGTTCGGTTGACTGTTGCCTTCTAGCCACAACTCAAGGGGCGCCGAGTACAGGCATTCCAATCCCTGGGCCTGAATGGCGTGGGCGAGGGCAGGGAAGTCTTGATCGTTGATGCCGGGGCTGAACAGCTCCTCACGCAGCTCGATGCGCTTGACGCCAGCATCGACGAGTAACGGGATAAAACTGGCCTGGCCTTGCGCCCGGACAAGATCTGCACCGAAGGCGCCGAGGCTGATGGCAACGGATGGTAGGGTCATTATTATTGTCCTCTGAAACCGGTTACATTTTTGTTCGAACGAGCGAACCGGGTAAAAGTTCGCGTCGGTGTGCAGGGTCTGACCTGCGGTATCTGTTGGGGATTGTCAGTTCTGTTGTCAGGTCTGTCGTCGGGTCGATCCGCGCGCGATCAACTGCGCGGGGAAGTCGTACAGACGCACCGGCTCCTGGTCGCCACGCAGTCGATTGAGCAGGCACTCGAAGGCGGTGATGCCCATTTCATGGGTGGGTTGCGCGAGCGATGTGATGCCGCTGCCGACCAGCGGGTACCAGTCCAGCTCGTCGAGGGCGATCAGGCCGATGTCGTTGAACAGGTGGCAGCCCAGTTCGTGCAGTTGGCGGGTGGTGATCAGGGTGGCGATGCCGTTGGCGGTGAACAGCGCTTTAGGGCCGGGGCCTTGTTGCACGAGGAAGTCGCGCAGCCGATCACGCAACGACTCGCCGGTCTCGCAGACCTGCCCACGCATGTCGGTTCGCTGGGCAATCTGGCCTTTGAACGCGTCGACCCGCTCGATTCGCGAACTGGTGCCGTCCTGGGGTTCGGTGACCATCAGCACGTCGCGATAGCCTGCTTCATGCAGATGGTCCAGCGCCTGCCGGATCGCGGCGACGTTATCCAGGCCGACGAGGTCGCTGTGCAGTTCATCGACCTTGCGGTCCACCAGCACCATCGGCAGTTCGCGGTGCAGTTCACGCAGTTCGTCCAGGTGATGGCCGAGGGTGTTCACGATCAGGCCTTCGATGTTGTACGAGCGAAGGGCCGCGAGGTGCAGGCGTTCCTGTTCGTCGTCGCGGTCGGTGTTGCACACGACGAGGCTGTAGCCGTGCTTGCGGCAGGCCGTTTCGACACCGTGCATGACGGCGATGGAGTAGGGGTTGCGGATGTCGGCGACGAGCATGCCGATCAGGCGGGTGCGGCCGCGTTTGAGGCCGCGGGCCATTTGATTGGGGCGGTAGCCAAGGGTGTCGATGGCGTGTTCGATGCGTTTGGCGATGGCGTCGGACAGCAGTTGGCGGTTATCGCCGATGAAGCGCGAGACGCTGGCCTTGGAGACGCCGGCGAGGTCGGCGACGTCGTTCATGGTGACGCGGGTGCGCGTCGGGATGGAGATGCTGTTCACGGCCTGGACCTTATTGGATTTATCAGCAGGCTTAATGGAGAGAGCTATTTGGCTCTGAAACCGGTTTCAGGAGACACCAGATTCGGGGTTGGCGTCAATAACGCTTTAAGAGCATCTGCCTAACGGCAGATATTTCGCCTTCGGCGAGTTACTTGGAAAAGCACCCCAAGTAACCAAGGGTGCTTGCTCTCGGTTGGGCCCGACTTCGTCGGGTTCCTTCACTCCGGTCTCGCTCCGTGGGCCCGCCGCCATCCGCCATCCATGGCGGGGGGCGGCTCTCGCGGCATCCATGCCGCTCGGCCCACTGCGCGAGACCTGCGTTCAGCCTGCACCCAAGTCGCGATGGGTGTCGTCTGGGCTTTTTGCGTAGGAAGATCAAGATCAAGAGCGGATCAAGAGCAGATCAAGAGCTTCCCGGCTGAAGCCGGTCCCACAATGTGTAAGCGGTGATTTTCTTGATGATCGTTCCCCACGCTCTGCGTGGGAATGCATCCCCCCGACGCTCCGCGTCACCGGTTTCACTGATGCAACGCGTGCTATTAGTGGGACCGGCTTTAGCCGGGAATGGACGCGGAGCGTCCTCGTATGCATACCCACGCAGAGCGTGGGCAGGATTAGAACTCGCTGAAGGCGAAACCCGAGGTCATTAGGCCGCCGCCCTATGTCATAAGGCCTTCAGTTGACCGTTCGGCGATTAATTCGGCAAATCAGGCGGTTGCGTGCAACCTCTTGAGCGTTTTCTGATCTGATGGGCATTCGTTATACGGAAATATTTGCTCGCCATACTGCACCGAGCCGCACGCTGACAAGGACGTTGCATCGGGCGTCATGCCCATCACGAGCCATCAGAATTCCATGCCGATATGAGCCTTTCAACGTCTCCCCTGTGGTCCCGCGCGATGCAGCGCATGACCTATTTTCTGTTGCCGACCCTGCTGATCGCTTCGGCGATTTTCTGGTTCGCCGCCGGTAAAGGCGTGCACGCCGAGGCGAAGAACGGCACCCAGACCCTGGTGTTTCTGCGCCACGCCGAGAAGCCCGAAAGCGGCCTGGGTCAGCTGAACTGCCAGGGCCTGAACCGCGCCATCGACCTGTCCACGGTGCTGCCTAACACGTTCGGCAAAGCCGACTTCATCTTCGCGGCGAACCCCAGCCGCCATGTTGAAGAGGGCGAGCACGATCATTCCTACAGCTACCTTCGCCCGCTCATGACCGTCGGCCCCAGCGCAATCAAACTGGGCCTGCCGGTCAATATCGACTTCGCCGCCAACGACACCGGTGATCTGGCCGATGAGCTGATGCGCGACAAATACCACGACGCCACCATCTACACCGCCTGGTCCCACGGTTACCTGCCGGAGCTGATCAACAAGGTCGCCGAGGAGGCGTCGGGCGAGAAGATAAAACTGGTCAAAGACTGGGTCGCCGAGGACTTCGACTCCGTGCTGGTGCTCACGCTCAAGTGGAACGACGGCAAAGCCACGCTGCAGTACGAAAACTACAAGCAGAACCTGGATGGCGGGGCAGTGGGCTGCCCGAGCTGATGGGCATCTCCGCGATGGCATTGTAGGACCGGCTTCAGCCGGGAATAGGCCACTTTGCTCACCCTCAATTTTGCGATGTGACGCCTGACGCTTTCCCGGCTAAAGCCGGTCCTACAGTTAGAACGCGATTCCATGTAGGACCGGCTTCAGCCGGGAAGAGGCCCGTCAGATCACCCGCAATCATGACTACCAGCCCGAAAGGTTTGTGCCCCTCCATTGATTACGCTAGCGTCAGCCGACCCTGACTGACGGCGGTTCCCCATGCTTCAATCTCTCCAACCCCTCGCCTCGCGCCTGATCCCTTTCCATTCGCCGTTCGACTGGCAGCGCATGCTGGATTTCTTCGCGGCGCGGATGACGGCGGGCGTGGAGGCGGTGGTCGGGGGCGTTTACATGCGCAACATCGAGTTCATGGGCAGCGAAGGTGCCTTGACGGTAGAACTGGCGGCGGACGGGCAGCACCTGCTGGCGACGGCCCACGGTGAGGTGAGCCGGCACATTGATGAGCTGATCGTGCCGGTTTCACACATGTTCGATCTGTACGCCGAACCTCAGGTCATCGACAAAGCCCTGTCACAGGACCCGTGGCTGGCATCGCTGGTGCAGCGTCGTCCGGGGCTGCGCGTCCCGGGGGCGTTTTCCGGATTCGAACTGGCGGTGCGCACGGTCGTCGGGCAGCAGGTCAGCGTCAAGGGTGCCACGACGATTGTCGGTCGCCTGGTGCAGCGCGCCGGGGTTCAGGTCAGCGAGGGGCTGCATGAACAATTGGCCTGGCGATTCCCGACGCCCGACGCCCTGGCGCAGGCGAACCTGGACAAGATCGGCATGCCCGGCAAGCGCGTCGACACCCTGCAGCGTCTCGCGGCGGCGGTGGCCTGTGGCGAGCTGTCCCTCGACGTCCGCCATGGCGACCTCGGCGATGTGCGGCGACAGTTGCTGGCCATGTCCGGCATCGGCCCCTGGACCGTGGAATACATCGCCATGCGCGCCTGGCGTGACCCGGACGCCTGGCCGGCCGCCGATCTGGTGCTGATGAATCTGATGACCCTGCAGGAGCCGACGCTGCTTCGCCTGCCGCAGCACAAGGCGCGGGCCGAAGGCTGGAAACCCTGGCGCGCCTACGCCGCGATGCACATCTGGAATTCCGCAGCGGATGCGGCGGGCAGGCAGAAGGGTGGCTGACCCAGGAGTTTGAGCGCAAGAACCGGGTGGTTCGTGCAGAGCGCGCGAGTAGTATGTCGGCATTCGACTCGCCCGAACCATCTCGGATCATCTCGGATGATCCAGGCGCGCTGTTACCCAGAACAAGAGTCAGAGCAGGAGCCAGACGATGACCTTCACCTACCGTTTCATCGACTCCCCGGTCGGTCAGTTGAAACTGATCGCCAAGGGCCCGCGTCTGGCGGCCGTGCTGTGGCAAAACGACCGCCCGAACCGCGTGCTGCTCGGGGCGATGAGTGAAGACGCCGGCAGCGATATCCTGGACCGGACCGAGCACCAGCTCGCTGAGTACTTCTCCGGACAGCGTCAGCGCTTCGAGCTTGAGCTCGAATTTCATGGCACTGAATTTCAGCAGAAAGTCTGGCAGGCCTTGCTGACTATTCCCTTCGGCGAAACCCGCAGTTATCTCGACATAGCCCTGCAGATCGGTAATCCCGCCGCCGTGCGCGCCGTCGGTGCCGCCAATGGCAAGAACCCGATTTCCATCATCGCCCCGTGCCACCGGGTGATCGGCAGCTCCGGTGCGCTGACCGGTTTTGCCGGTGGACTCGACGCCAAGCACCTGCTGCTGACGCTTGAGGGTTATCAGCCCGCACGGCGGGGCAAGCGCGTCATGGCGACGGCTTCGACCCAGGCGTCCCTGTTCTAGACTGGCGCACCCACCTACTCGTACACCCACACGCACACCCTAGAAGTCACAACTCGCACAGAAACCGAATCAATGGAGATGATCATGCCCGGTTCCGCTCAGACGTTTCGCTCACTGCACCACCAATCCACCGTTTTGCGCCTGCCCAATGCCTGGGATGCCGGCAGCGCTCGACTGTTCGAAAGCCTCGGCGCCACGGCCATCGCCACCACCAGCGCCGGGGTCGCCTGGGCGCAGGGGTATGCCGATGGCCGCGTGTTTCCGGTGGACATCGCGGTAAGCGCTGCGGCCAGCATCGCGCGGCTGATCAAGGTGCCGCTGTCAGTCGACATCGAAAACGGCTACTCGGACGACCCGCAGACCGTGGCGGAAAACGTTAAGCGGGTACTGGAGGTGGGCGCGGTGGGCATCAATCTGGAGGACGGTTCCGACGCGCCGGAGCTGCTCGCCCGCAAGATCGAGGCGATCAAAAGCATGGCCGCCAGCAACGGATTTGACGTTTTTATCAATGCCCGCACCGACGTTTACCTGGCGAGTCTGGTTGCTGAACATGCGCGCGTCGAAGAAAGCCTGAAACGCGGCCAGATGTACCGGGAGGCGGGTGCGGACGGCCTGTTCGTGGCGGCATTGGTGGATATCGAGCAAATCAAGACCGTCGTTGCAGGCGTCAATCTGCCCATCAATCTGTTGGCGCGGCAGGGACTGCCCGCCGCCGACGCGTTGGCCGCATTGGGCGTACGCCGTTTGAGCGCCGGGTCCACCATCACGCAGACCTTATGGGGTCAGGCCGAGCAACTGGCACGGGGATTTCTGCAGGAAGGGCGATCGGAAGCGGTCACCGAAGGCAGCCTGACCTATCCGCAGATCCAGGCGTTGTTTGAGCGCTAGAGAGCACTCATCGCAAGCAGTGAAACAAGGGGTGGCGATTCTCAGGATTCGCCGCTCTGTTACAAAATTAGCGGCGGGATCGACGAGAGGCGCTAGCTAGGTTTAGTCGGAAAGAGTACAAATGTGCTCCATGACGAACCTATCCCCCAAACGCGCTGCCATCCTCACGTTCATTCGTGACCGCATCGCCCAGAACGGCCAGCCTCCCAGCCTGGCTGAAATTTCCGAAGCCTTCGGTTTTGCTTCCCGCAGTGTCGCGCGCAAGCACATCGTGGCCCTCACTGATGCCGGTTTGATCGAGGTCGTCGCCAATCAGGCCCGCGGCATCCGCCTGGTGGACACCCGTCCCCGGCCGCAGATGCTCGACATCCCTGTGCTCGGTCGGGTGGCCGCCGGTGCGCCCATCGGGCCCGACCTCGACAATCACGATATCTTCACGCTGGACAGTCGCACCTTCATGCGCGTCCCGGATTACCTGTTGCGGGTGAGCGGGGATTCGATGATCGACGACGGCATCTTCGATGGCGATCTGGTGGGCATCCTGCAAAGCGCCGAAGCGCGCGACGGGCAGATCATCGTGGCCCGGCTGGACGGCGAAGTGACCATCAAGCGCCTGGAACGCGGCGATGATCAGCTGCGCTTGCTGCCGCGCAACCCTGCGTATCAACCGATCATCGTGCGGCCCGACCAGGACTTCGCCATCGAAGGCGTGTTCTGTGGCCTGGTGCGCCGGGAATGATGGGCGCGGTGGTCAGCCTAGACGCGCTGCTGGACGAGCGACGTGTCTGGAAGGGGCGGCAGCAGGTGGCTTCGGTGGCCGCCCAGCCCACCGGCCATGCGGCCCTCGACGCGGCGTTGCCCATGGGAGGCTGGCCCCCTGCGGCGATGACCGAAGTGCTGGTGGCGGCCAACGGCAGTGGCGAGTTGCGGCTGATGTGGCCGACCCTGGCGCGGCTCGCTGACAGCGGCGAACGCATCGTGCTGGTCGCGCCTCCCTATCTCCCCTATGCCCAGGCCTGGCAGATGGCGGGCATCGACCTGAGGCAGTTGTCGATCATCCACGCCAATGAGCGCGATGCCTTGTGGGCGGTCGAGCAATGCCTGCGATCGGGCAGTTGTGGCGCAGTGTTGTGCTGGCCCACCAAGGTTGATGACCGTGCCTTGCGTCGGTTGCAGGTGGCCGCCGAAACCGGTGAAACCCTGGCCTTTGCCTGTCGCGGGCATGAGGCAGCGGCCAATCCGTCTCCGGCCGCGCTGCGCATTGCCATTGACGCGCGCCCCAGTCAGTTGCGGGTGCTCAAGTGTCGCGGCGGGCTGGCGCCTTCTTGCCCCGTTCCGTTCACCGCTGACGCGTGAGGTTGCCATGCTCTGGGCCTGTGTCCTCCTGCCGCAGCTGGCGCTGGACGGCGTCATGCGTCGTCGCGAAAACCCTGAAGAACCGCTGGCGCTGATCAGCGGCACGGCGCAGCGCCGGGTGCTGCAGACGGTCAACCCGGCGGCCCGCGCGATGGGCTTGCGGGCCGGCCAGTCGTTGACGGCAGCTCACGCCATGACCCGAGAATTCGCCACCGTCGAATACGACCCGGACGAAACCGAGCGCTGGCATCGTCTGCTGGCGGCCTGGGCCTACCGTTTCAGTTCCCATGTCAGCCTCAAATACCCGCGCGTGCTGTTGATGGAGGTGGAATCCAGCTTCGGCCTGTTCGGACCGTGGCCGATGTTCGAGGCGCGAATGCGTCAGGAGCTGACCGAGCTGGGCTTTACCCACCGCATCGTCGCAGCGCCCAATCCGCTGGCGGCCCGCATGCTTGCCAACGGCCATGATGGTCTCGCCGTGACCGATGGCGACACGCTGCATGAGGTGCTGGCACAGATGCCGGTCAACCGCATCGGCCTGCCAACCGAGGTGGCCACCGCACTGGCGCGCATGGGGCTGCACCGCGTGCGACAGGTTCATGGGTTGCCCCGTGACACCCTGGCCCGGCGTTTTCCGGCAGCCGTGCTGCAACACCTAGACACCCTGTTCGGACGCAGGCCCATGGGGCTGGAGTGCTATGTGCCGCCGGACCGTTTCGATACCCGGATCGAGCTGAATTTTGACGTCGAGTCCCACCAGGCGCTGCTGTTCCCGCTCAAGCGCATGATTGCCGATCTGGCGGTGTTTCTGGCCGGGCGCGACAGCGGCGTGCAACGTTTCGTGATTCATCTGGAGCACGTGCCGATCGCGGGTAGTGTGGCGCCGGACACGCAGATTCCCGTCGGCCTGCTCAGCGCCGAGCGTGAAGCCAACATGTTGTTCGAACTGGCACGCGGGCGTCTGGAGCAAATCGAAGTGCCGTCGCCGGTTCGCGCGCTGAGGTTGCAGGCCAAGGATCTGCCGGCGTTCGTGCCCACCCACCGCGAACTGTTCGACGACCGTCCGCAGCAAACCATGCCCTGGGAGCAACTGCGCGAGCGCCTGCGTGCACGGCTTGGTGATGAAGCCGTGGCAGGCCTGGGTTTCAATGCCGACCATCGCCCGGAACACGCTTCGTTGCCCGCTTCCCCGAGCAAACCGCTGGCGCTGACCCATAAAGTGCCGCGCCCCGGCTGGCTGTTGTCTGTGCCCGAATTAATGACCGAGCCCGGCTTGCGTGTGCTGGCCGGGCCGGAGCGCATCGAGTCGGGCTGGTGGGATGGCGGCGACGTGCGTCGCGACTACTACCTCGTCGAAACCCGCAACGGCCAGCGTGGCTGGGCTTACCGCAGCGTTGGCGACAGCAGCCTGTTGCTGCACGGCTGGTTTGCATGAGCGGGGGATACGCCGAGCTGCATTGCCTGTCGAACTTCACCTTTCAGCGTGGGGCGTCGAGTGCAAAGGAGCTGTTCGAACGGGCAAAGCTTCACGGCTATCAAGCGCTGGCGATTACCGACGAATGCACCCTGGCGGGCATCGTGCGTGCGTGGCAGGCCGCGAAGGAATGTGAGCTGCCACTGATCATCGGCAGCGAAATCACCGTCGAGAACGGGCCGAAAATCGTCTTGCTGGTGGAGAATCTCGCCGGTTACCAGGCCTTGTGTCGCTTGATCACCCAAGGTCGGCGCCGCAGCAAGAAGGGTGAATACCGCTTGCTGCATGAGGACTTTCAGCCGCCGCTCTCGGGGCTTTTGGCGCTGTGGCTGCCCGATCTTGATCAGGACGTCCCGACACGGCGGGAACAAGGCATCTGGCTGCGCGGGATCTTTCAGCAGAACCTGTGGCTGAGCGTCGAGCTGCATTGCGGTCCCGATGACCGAAAGCGCCTCAACACCTTGCTCGGCATGGCGCGGGCCATGGCGATTCCTGCCGTCGCCAGTGGCGACGTGCACATGCACGCCCGCGGTCGTCGGGCGTTGCAGGACACCATGAGCGCTGTCCGCCATCACACCACCGTGGCGGAAGCAGGGCATCGGCTGTTTGCCAACGGCGAGCGGCATCTGCGGCCGTTGTCGGTACTGAGCGAGGTTTACCCGGCGAGCCTGCTGATTGAAACCGTGAAGATCGCCCGGCGCTGCACCTTCGACCTCAGTGAGTTGCGCTACGAATACCCCCATGAACTGGTGCCACCTGACCAGTCCCCCAGCAGCTGGCTGCGGCATCTGACCGAACAGGGCGCGGGCCGTCGCTGGCCTCAGGGCGTGCCGGAGGTCGCCCGCAGCAACATCGAAAAAGAGCTGAAGGTCATCGCGGCCAAGCGGTACGAGAGTTACTTCCTCACGGTGCATGACATCGTCAGCTTCGCCCGCGAGCAGCACATCCTCTGCCAGGGCCGTGGCTCGGCGGCCAACTCCACGGTGTGTTTCGCCCTGGGCATCACCGAGCTGGACCCATCAAAAAGCAACCTGCTGTTCGAGCGTTTCATCTCCGAAGAACGCGACGAGCCCCCGGACATCGATGTCGATTTCGAGCACGAACGGCGCGAGGAAGTGCTGCAATACGTGTTCCGTCGATATGGCCGGGGCAGGGCAGCGCTCACCGCCGTTGCCAGTACGTACCACGGTGCGGGGGCCGTCCGGGATGTGGCCCGCGTCCTCGGTTTGCCGCCCGACCAGATAAACGCCCTGGCCGACTGCTTCAGCCGCTGGAGCGACAGCATGCCGCCCGCCGAACGCCTGCGCGAATGTGGTTTTGAACCTGACAGCCTGACTCTGCGCCGGGTGCTGACACTCACCGGCGAACTCATCGGCTTCCCCCGGCATCTGTCCCAGCACCCCGGCGGCTTTGTGATTTCCGAGCACCCGCTGGAAACCCTGGTGCCCGTGGAAAACGCCGCTATGGCCGACCGCACCATCATTCAATGGGACAAGGACGACCTCGATCTGGTGGGCCTGCTCAAGGTCGATATTCTGGCGTTGGGCATGCTCAGCGCGCTGCGCCGGACCTTCGATCTGGTCAGGGGTTATCGCGGTTACGACCTGACCCTCGCGACCATCCCCGCCGAGGACAAACCGACCTACGACATGATCACCCGGGCCGACACCATCGGCGTGTTCCAGATCGAGTCACGGGCGCAGATGTCCATGCTGCCGCGGTTGAAGCCCAGCACGTTCTACGACCTGGTGATCGAGGTGGCCATCGTCCGGCCCGGGCCGATTCAGGGCGGCATGGTGCATCCGTACCTGCGCCGCAAGAACGGCGAAGAGGCAGTGACGTACCCCTCCGACGAACTGAAAGTGGTATTTGAGCGCACCCTGGGCGTGCCGCTGTTTCAGGAGCAGGTCATGCAACTGGCGATTGTCGCCGCCGATTATTCCCCCGGCGAGGCGGACCAGTTGCGCCGTTCCATGGCGGCCTGGAAACGCCATGGCGGTCTCGAGCCCCATCGCATCCGCCTCAGCGAGCGCATGAAAGAAAAGGGCTACCCGGACGAGTTCATCCAGCGCATTTTCGAGCAGATCAAGGGCTTCGGCAGTTATGGTTTCCCGGAATCCCACGCCGCCAGCTTCGCCTTGCTGACCTACGCCAGTTGCTGGCTCAAATGCCACGAGCCGGCGGCCTTTACCTGCGCGCTGATCAACAGCTGGCCCATGGGCTTTTACAGCCCGGACCAGTTGCTGCAGGACGCCCGGCGCCACCAGATCGACGTGCACCCGGTGGACGTGCGACACAGCGACTGGGACTGTTCGCTGGAACCGGTGGCCGGCCGGGAATACAACCAGAACCTCGCGATCCGCATGGGCCTGCGCATCATTCGCGGCTTTCGCGAGGAGGACGCCAAGCGCATCGAACAGGCGCGTGGCGTACGTGATTTCAAAGACGTGGCCGACCTGTGCATTCGTGCCGAACTGGACAATAGGGCCCGTGCTGCGCTGGCGGATTCCGGTGCGCTGCGGGGGCTGGTGGGGCATCGGCATCGGGCGCGCTGGGAGATCGCCGGTGTCGAGATGCAACGGCCGCTATTCGGCGACGACTGTTTTGGCGAAGAGGCCCAGGTCGCGCTGCCACTGCCGAGTGTCGCCCAAGATCTTGCGGCGGACTACGACACCCTCGGCACCACGCTCGGCCCGCACCCGCTGGCCCTCCTGCGCCCTAAACTCGCTGCGAAGCGTTTTCGCAGTTCAAAGGATTTGCTGGATGAAGAGCACGGCCGAAGCTTCAGCGTCGCCGGGCTTGTCGTCGGTCGACAACGCCCCGGCACCGCCAGCGGCGTGACCTTTGTGACCCTGGAAGACGAACACGGCATGATCAACGTCGTGGTCTGGCGTGATCTGGCCGAGCGCCAACGCAAGGTGTTGGTGGGGTCGCAGTTGATGCAGGTGTTCGGCAAGTTCGAATTCCAGAAGGGCGTGCGCCACGTCATCGCCCAGCGATTGTTCGACCTCACGCCGATGCTCACCGGGCTCGACGTGCGCAGTCGGGATTTCAAGTGAGTCAAAGGGCATGTGGCGGTCCGCTCACCACGTGAGATCAGTCCCGGGCCGATCGCGCGGATGTGACTGACCACAACCACTCTGTAGCAGCCGGCTTGCTGGCGAACTCATTTGGTCAGTCAACACTGCTGCGGTTGACATGCCGGGTTCGCCAGCAAGCCTTCTCAGACTGGCCAGTGCTGCAAAATTGATGGCGTTTGCGCTGGCCTCTTCCCGGCTGAAGCCGGTCCCACTGGATGTCCTCGATTTCACCGTAGGAGCCGGCTTGCTGGCGAAGGCGGCCTTTCATTCAACACTGCAGTGAGTGGCCAGACCGGTTCGCCAGCAAGCCTTCTCAGACTGGCCAGTGCTGCAAAATTGATGGCGTTTGCGCTGGCCTCTTCCCGGCTGAAGCCGGTCCCACTGGATGCCCTCGATTTCACCGTAGTAGCCGGCTTGCTGGCGAAGGCGGCCTTTCATTCAAGACTGCAGTGAGTGGCGGGACCGGTTCGTCAGCAAGCCTTCTCAGACTGGCCAGTGCTGCAAAATTGATGGCGTTTGCGCTGGCCTCTTCCCGGCTGAAGCCGGTCCCACTGGATGTCCTCGATTTCACCGTAGGAGCCGGCTTGCTGGCGAAGGCGGCCCTTCATTCAACACCGCAGTGAGTGGCGGGACCGGTTCGCCAGCAAGCCGTCTCAGACTGGCCAGTGCTGCAAAATTGATGGCGTTTGCGCTGGCCTCTTCCCGGCTGAAGCCGGTCCCACTGGATGTCCTCGATTTCACCGTAGGAGCCGGCTTGCTGGCGAAGGCGGCCTTTCATTCAACACTGCAGGGAGTGGCCAGACCGGTTCGGCAGCAAGCCGGCTCCTACGGGTTATGCACCGTGGTTGAAGTACGCTGGCCGTCTGCTACGGCCCCTCATGCCCGTACCCAGAAACGGGCCCTGAACACCTTGGGACTCAGATATCCACCTTCACAGCCCGCCCGGTCTTGATCGACTCGATGGCGCAGTTGGCCAGATGCAAGGCTCGCAAGCCGTCCCGGGCGTTGGTCGGCAAGGTTTCGTTGCTGCGCACCGCGTCGATGAACTGGTTCAGCTCGATGCGATACGACGCGGCGTAGCGTTCGAGGAAGAAATTCTCCAGCGGCTCGCGCACTTCTGTTTGCGTGGCGCTGTAGCTGCGCACGGTGCTCGGGCGATGGTTGTCGTTGAGGATCATCCCCTTGGAACCGAACACCTCCAGGCGCTGGTCGTAGCCATACACGGCTTCGCGGCAGCAATTGATGTGGCACTGCTTGCCCGACGCGGTGCGCAGCAGGACCATCACGCTGTCGTAGTCGTCGATCTGCGCCAGTGCGGGCTCCACGAGGCGGCTGGCGATGGCGATGACTTCGATGGGTTCCTCGCCGAGCAGCGTGCGCGCGGTGTCGAAGTCATGGATGGTCATGTCGCGGAAGATGCCGCCGGAATGGGTCAGGTATTCCACCGGCGCCAACCCAGGATCCCGGCTGGTGATGACCACCTGGCGCACCTCGCCGACGTCACCGCGGGCAATGGCTTTGCGCATCTGCAGGGTGTCCGGGTCAAAACGGCGGTTGAACCCGAGCATCACCTTGCCATTCAGGCGCTCGATCTCTTCCACCGCGCGGGCGGCTTTGGCGAAATCCAGGTCAATGGGTTTCTCGCACAGCACCGGTTTGCCCAGCTTTACCGCCCGCAGCATCAGGTCGATGTGGGTGTCGGTCGGCGTGCCGATGACAATCGCATCCACATCGTCCCGGGCAATGGCTTCGGCGCAATCGTAGGCCGCGGCGCAACCCAGCTTGCCAGCCAGGGTGTCGACGCCTTCGCGCCATGGGTCAGCGATCACCGTCAGTTGCACGTTAGGGTTAGCGGCCACGTTGGCCGCGTGAATGTTGGCGATACGGCCTGCGCCGAGGACAGCAATGCGTAGCATGGGTGGATCTCCGGGATTGTTGTTATGGGGTGATCGGCGTAACGGGTGCGGCTGCACATCAGTGGGTCAGGTTGAACGGCGTGACCACCTGTACGTGGGAAACGGGCATCGGCACCGCCTTCCACAGGCGATGAAACTGCAGGATGTGCACAAACGCGTTGCGCGCGTCGGTTTGCAAGTTGTGATCGATGATCGCGGCAATCTTTTCCTCCGCCAGCAGTTGCCGGTTTTCCTGATCGAGGTCGTGCCCGATGAACACATCCAGGGGCCGATTGAGTGCGGCGAAGGCGTCGACGATCGCGCGGTTGCCGCCGCCGACGCTGTAAATGGCTTTGATCGACGGGTTGTCCTGCAACGCTCTGGTCACCTTTTCGAAGGTCGGCTCATGCACGCCGAACCCTCCGGTGACGTCGACGACGCGCAGATGGGCCGCACGGCTGCGCAGCCAGGTGCGGAAACCCATCTCCCGCTCTTCCTCGCCACGAAACAGCTCACTGCTGATCACCACGGCCACGTCTTGGGCGGCATGGTCGAGCCAGCGCGACATCAGGTACGCCGCCGTTTGCCCGGCGGTGCGATTGTCCATGCCGATGTAACCGATGCGCTCACTCTGGGGCAGATCGGAAACAAACGTCACCACCGGCACACCCGCCGCCGTGGCCTGATTCACCGCTTCGTTGATCGGCAACTCATCTGCAGCTTTGATGATCAGCCCCTGACTGCCTTTGCCGACGCAACGCAGAATCAGGTCGTGCATCTGCTGCGGGCCGATGGCCTGATACAGGTGAAAGCGCGGAAAGATACGAAACGGCGCGAGACTGCCGAGCTGCGCGAGAATCGCCTCCTGCACCGCGTCGCTGAAGCGTTTGGGTGTGTGCAGGATAACGTCGATGTGGAAGGTGCGGCCCACCGCAGGCCCGGACTTTTCCTGGGCTTCGAGTTCTTCGAGGGCTTGATGAATGCGGCGGTGGGTCTGGTGATGCACGCTGCCGCGCTGATGCAGGACGCGATCAACCGTTGCCTTGCTCACGCCGGCCTGGGTTGCGATCTGCTTGATGGAAAAACGTCTGGCGCGTTCGAGCATGTGAATCCCCTGAAGCCTCTCGGTGAGGTCTTGTTGAGGTCGATTCGGGGCCTCGGTGAGGCTGTCGCAATGCTAATCGCTGTTCTATTACTTGTACAGATGGAAATTAAATTCCAAATCCGAGATTGTTGATCTGCGTGTTGAACGACTCAAAGCCCTTGGCACGGGCTGTGCTGTGCTCAATGTGTCAGATGAAAATCATTCGCCAGGAGCACCCATGTACAAAGACTATCCCGCTGCGTATCAGGTCAGCAAAGGCTCGGCCCTGCAGGTCGACACGGCGTTTTACCAACGCATCCGCGAGGCCCGGGAAAGCCGCACGCTGGTCGAGCAGTTCGAAGTGCCAGTCCGCACCGGTCGGGCGTGGAAGGTCAAGGCCGGTCAGGTGTTCCGCGTGACCACCCCGGTGGGTCCGCAAGTGGGCGACTTCAATGTCTGGAGCGCCGATGATCCGCGCGAGAGGATGTGGGCTGCGCGCACCCGGCAATTGCAGGGCGCGCACGTCACGACCCATGACCGGTTGTGGTCGAATCTGCCGTTCCTGCGGCCGATGGTCACCATCACCGACGACAGCCTCGCCAGTTACGGCATCGACGAACACGGCGGTCGACTGCATGACCTGCTCGGCACCCGCTGTGATCCCTACGTCAACAAGATGCTCACCGGCGAGGACTTTCACCACCACTGCCATTCGAATCTGACCCGTGCCGTGTTGCCCCATGGCCTGACCGAATTTGACGTGCACGATGTGCTGAACATCTTCCAGTGCACCGGCTTGAACCACGACGACCTGTATTTCATGAAAGCCTGCCCGGCAAAACAAGGGGATTACCTTGAGTTCTTCGCCGAGATCGACCTGCTCTGCGCATTGTCGACATGCCCCGGGGGCGATCTTTCATTGCCGATGTGGGGCCCGGACGCCCAGGACCCCCTGACCGTGTGCCGGCCGCTGGGCGTCGAGATCTACGACATTGATCCGACGCTGCTGCAAGGCTGGGAGCAGCCCAAACGAGCGGCGTACAACGGTTTGCACGGATTGAAGATCGACAAGGCGGACTGGGAGAAGTAAGGCCGGACTTTTTGTGGTGTTTCAGTGAGAGGTCTCGCAGCCATCTCAACGCCTTCAGGCATCCCGAAACAAGTCGTGGGCGTTGAGCAGGCGCCAGGCGATTTCGGGGTTCTTTTCGAGGCCCCGGCGGATGGCGGCGGGGATGGCAGCGCGGGTCTTGCGGCACATGCCGGGCAGCTCGGCGATGTCGATGACCATGCCGCGCATGGTGCGCACTTCATTGAAGCCGGGGCCGATGTCCAGGCGGATGCCCAACTGGTCGAACATCCGCTGTTGCAGGCGCTGCAGATCTTCCAGCGTGGCGATATTTTCCAGACGCTCAAGCAGGCGCTTCTCTTCCTGACGGGTCAGGCGAAGGATGCGCATGTCCGCCCCGTCCAGCGCCAACAGTCGTTCGCGGTCGCATTGACAGGCGCCGGGCGGGCAGGGCGTGCGGATCGGCAATGGGGAAGTCATGGGCTGCGATCATAACCATGGGCTGCGGGGATTTATAGCCGTGGCACGGGCGATCGTGCTGAAAGCTCGAATGGCTAGTTTGGTAAGGCCAATATCATAATTATTTAATTGGTCTTGCCAATGACCGGGCGGCTGTGTAGTTTTTTCCTGCAGCGCCGCACGTGTCATCGCCCAAGCCACTGCAACGGCGGCCCGCGCTTCCAGAATCCATCCGTCACCTCACAACAACAAGATCACTGCCCGGTAACCGGCGGCTCTGGCCGTTTCAGCGATGCCGGCATGCCTGGTCTGGAGAGAGAAGATGCTCACCGTCGTCTGCGAAAAACCCGGTTCCCTGCTGGCCCTCGACCGTCCGAAACCCGAACGCGCACCCGGCGAGACGCTGGTCCGCATCAAACGGGTCGGGGTCTGTGGCACTGATCTGCATATCTTCAACGGCAATCAGCCGTTTCTCGAATACCCTCGGGTCATGGGCCACGAGTTCTCCGGCATTGTTGAGCAAAGTGAGGCGGGCAGCGGGCTGGAAGCCGGCGACGTGGTGTATGTCATGCCGTACCTGTCCTGTGGCGACTGCATCGCCTGTCGTCAGGGCAAGACCAATTGCTGCGTACGCATTCAAGTGCTGGGCGTCCACCGCGACGGCGCGTTCACCGAATACCTGAGCCTGCCCCACGGCTTCGTGCTCAAGGCCGACGGGGTCACGCTGGATCAGGCGGCCATGATCGAATTTCTGTCCATTGGCGCCCACGCGGTGCGTCGCTCGGACGTGCAATCCGGCCAGCGCGCGCTGGTGGTCGGCACTGGTCCGATAGGCATGGCCGTGGCGATTTTCTCCCGCCTGCGGGGAGCGAAAGTCACTGTGCTCGATACTCGCGAGGACCGCCTGGCGTTTTGCAAGCAGCACCTGCAGATCGACTCGGCCGTGCTGATCGGGGAGGACGACAAACAGCAACTGGAGCAACTGACTCAGGGCGAATTCTTCGATGTGGTGTACGACGCCACCGGCAACGCCAAGGCCATGGAGCGCGGTTTCGAATTCATCGCCCACGGCGGCAAATACGTGCTGGTGTCCATCGTTCGCGACACCATCAGCTTCTCCGACCCCGAATTTCACAAGCGCGAAGCGACGTTGATGGGCAGCCGTAACGCCACCGTCGAAGACTTTCGCTACGTCGAGCAGTGCCTGCGCGACGGCCTGATCCCTGACGCCGCGCTCAACACCCATCGCATGGCCCTGAGCGAAGTGACCGAGCGCTTCACCACGCTGCTCGACCCTGCGCAGCGGGTCGTCAAAGCCATCGTCGAATGCTAGGAGGCGCGGGCATGCATGCAACCCCGTTCACCCCGATCCTGCAGTTCGGCACCAGCCGCTTTCTTCAGGCCCATGCCGACTTGTTCATTTCCCAGGCCCTTGAGAAGGGCGAAGCGCTGGGCAGAATCACCGTTGTGCAAACCACTGGCAGCGCCGACAGTGCCCAGAGGGTTGCGGCGCTGGCCGGTGGCACGGGTTATCCGGTGCGCATCCAGGGCACGGAAAACGGTTGCACGGTGGATGAAGAGCATTGGTCGACATCGATTGCCGGCGCGCTGCAAGCCGGCCCCGACTGGGCGTTGATTCGTCAGGGGATACGGCACGACGTACAGGTGGTGATTTCCAACACCGGTGATAAAGGCTACGTGCTGGACGCGGCCGACACGGCGTCTTGCCTGGCTGCCGAGGCGCCGACACCCCACAGTTTTCCGGCGAAACTGCTGGTCTTGCTCCATGACCGCTGGCAGGCGAATCCTGAGACGCCGTTGTCGCTGTTCCCCTGTGAGCTGGTGTCGCGCAATGGCGATGTGCTGCGCGACCTGATCATTGAGCTGGCGGCGGCGTGGGGCATCGACGCCGGCTTTGCGCACTATCTGCGAGGCACCTGTCGCTGGGCGAATTCGTTGGTCGATCGCATCGTCTCGCAGCCCATCCAGCCTGTGGGCGCCATCGCCGAGCCGTACGCCATCTGGGCGATTGAGCGTCAGCCGGGGCTGGTGCTGCCGTGTACGCACCCTTGCGTGGTGGTGACGGATGAGCTGGAACAGTACGAGCAGTTCAAGTTGTTCATGCTCAATCTCGGGCACACTTGGCTGGCCGAGCGTTGGTTGAAGGATGGCCGGCCTGAGGGTGAAACGGTGATTCAGGCGATGAATGATCCGCGGCTGCGCGGGAGCCTGGAGGATCTGTGGGAGCGTGAGGTGCTGCCAGTGTTTGCGGCGAAGGGGCAAATGGACCAGGCGCGGGATTATGTGGGCAGCGTACGCGACCGCTTCCTGAACCCGTTCTTGCAGCACCGGATTGCCGACATCGCGCAGAACCACGAGGAGAAGAAACGCCGCAGGTTCTTGCCGGTGGTGGAGATGGGGCGGGGGATTACGGGGTTGGAGCAGCCGAAGCTTGAGGGTGCGTTGGCGGATTGATTCCCGGCTGAAGCCGGTCCCACTGACACATCGCGTGCATCCATTGGGACTGGCTGAACTCCAATTGTAGGACCGGCTTTAGCCGGGAAGGCGTAAGTGGGTGCACCCAACATTGCGAGTGCTCACACCGGCCATTTCCCGGCTAAAGCCGGTCCCACTAAAACACGGCGTGCATCCAGTGGTGTGCCGCCCGAGACGCTCCGCGTCAATCAAACTGACACACCGCGCCTTAGATAGTGGGACCGGCTTTAGCCGGGAAGGCGTCGGTGGGTACACCACAACATTGAGGGTGAACGCACTGGCCTCTTCCCGGCTAAAGCCGGTCCCACTAAAACACTGCGTGCATCCAATGGTGTGCCGCCCGAGACGCTCCGCGTCAATCAAACTGACACACCGCGCACTTAATAGTGGGACCGGCTTTAGCCGGGAAGGCGTCGGTGGTCACACCACAACATTGAGGGTGAACGCACTGGCCTCTTCCCGGCTAAAACACCGCGCGAATCCAGTGGCGACCGCGTCCATGGCCACGCCACAAGGCGCCTCAACGCCTGTGATATCCTCCGGCGCATCCTGATGGAACGTGATTGATGACCGCGCCAAGCCCTGCACCCGAACGCCGCCTTTACCAGATCACCGCCGACCGATTGCGCGAGCACATCCGCAAGCATGGCATCGCCCCCGGCGCGCGGCTGCCGCCCGAGCGCGATCTGGCGCAGTTGCTCGGCGTCTCTCGGCCTTCCTTGCGCGAAGCCCTGATCGCCCTGGAAATCGAAGGCAGCGTCGAGATTCGCATGGGGTCCGGCATCTACGTCTGTGAGCACCTGCTGGGCGTCAAAGGCAAAACCCGCACGCTGGGGGAGAGCCCGTCCGAGCTGATGCAGGCCCGGGCGTTGATCGAAGGTGAGAGCGTGATGCTGGCCTGTCTGCACGGCAGCAAGGCGGATTTTCGCTACCTGCAGGGGTGCATCGACAAGATGCGCGAAGGTGCGCTCAAAGGTGTGCCGGCGCTGGATGACGACCGCAAATTCCACCAGCGGCTCGCGAAAATGAGCGGTAACTCGACCCTGGTGCGCATCATCACCTCGTTGTTCGAAGAGCGTTACAGCCCGCTCACCGCCCACGTCAGCGAACACTCCGAAACCAGCGAAACCTGGGCCATGGCCGTTGCCGAGCACGAAGCCATCCTCCACGCCGTCCAGACCCGCGACCTGATCGGCGCCCAGACCGCCATGCGCGAACACCTGCGCCGGTCAGAAGCGCGCTGGCTGGACGGGATGGATGCGGAGTTGCGTTAGAGCGAGTGGCTTCGGCGAATCCCTTGGCGCTTCGTGACACCCCAGACGCCTGCGCCCTTTGGCTTAACGCTAAATCGCCTGTGAACCGGATGAAAGTGTAGGAGCGCGCTTGCCCGCGAACGCGTGGGTACAGACCCTGAAGATGCGTCGGATGTACCTACGATTTCGCGGGCAAGCGCGCTCCTACAGTTCGTGGGGATTCTGAGGACGGTTTCCAATCCGGGATCGCGAGCCCTGAGTCCTGAGCTACGAGTTACGAGTTACGAGCCTCACGCCATCGTCTTGCGAATCCCTTCCCACAAGCCATTCAGGTACACCGCGCCCAGCGCCCGGTCGTACAGGCCGTAGCCCGGTTTGCCGGTTTCGCCCCAGATCATCCGTCCGTGGTCTGGCCGGTAGTAACCCTCGAATCCCGTCTCCACGTAAGCCTTGACGATCTCGGCCATGTCCAGCGAGCCGTCTTCCGAGCGGTGCGCGGTCTCAAAAAAATCACCGGCTTCGTTGACCTTCACATTGCGCAGATGGGCGAAGTGAATGCGCCCCTGACCGCCGAATTCCCGCACAAGCGAGGGGATGTCATTGCCCAGATCCGCACCGAGTGAGCCTGAGCACAGGGTCAGGCCGTTGGCCGGGTCATCGACCATGGCCAGGATGTGCGCCAGGTCTTCGCGGTTCTTCACCACCCGTGGCATGCCGAACATCGAGCACGGCGGATCGTCCGGGTGCAGGGCCATCTTGATGCCCGCATCTCGCGCCACCGGAATGATGCGCTCCAGAAAGTACGCCAGCCGTTCACGCAGGGTGGCTTCGTCGACCTGGGCGTATTCGTTGATCAGCGCGCGCAGGACTTCCGGCTCATAGCTAACGTCCCAGCCGGGCAGGCTGATGCCGTTGTCCAGGTTCGCCTGCTCGATCACCGCCACGTCGAACGCCAGCGTGGTCGAACCGTCCGGCAACTCCATGGCCAGGGTCGAGCGGGTCCAGTCGAATACGGGCATGAAGTTGTAGCAGACCACCTTGATCCCGCAGGCCGCCAGGTTGCGCAGGGTCTGGCCGTAGTTGTCGATCAGTTGATCGCGGGAAGGCAAACCACGCTTGATGTCTTCGTGGACCGGCACGCTCTCGATGACCTCCAGATCAAGCCCGTGGGCATTCACCGAGGCCTTGAGGGCGGCAATTTTTTCCAGCGGCCAGACCTCGCCCACAGGGATGTCGTAGATGGCTGAAACCACGCCGGTCATCCCGGGAATCTGGCGAATATAGGGCAGGGTGACGGGATCGCTGTTGCCGTACCAACGGAAGGTCATCTTCATTGCGCAGTCCTTGTTGTTAGGGGAGGCAAGCCGCTCTAGACCGCGAGTGCCTCACTGAAGGCGGGCGGAAGGTGGCTTGCGCAGCAGCATAGATTGGTCAGGCCAAATTACGCAAATGCCGACCGTCGAGCCATAAATTGGCAATTAAATCGCCTTTTCGATTTCCATAACTCGGATTGCGGGTCTAGTATCCGCTGCATTCGGATATTTGGTCAGGCCAATTCTGCGGTTCTCGAAGGATGCTTTATCCCTCGTTGAACAGCGTGTGAATCAAGGGCTGGGCGCTAGACGAAGCTCTAACGACGTCTTACTCATAAAAATAATTAGGAGGACTCGCCATGCAGAAAGGGCGCTGGTTGGTAATTTTTCTGTGCTTCCTCGCGGTGGCCATCAACTACATCGACAGGGCCAACCTCGCGGTTGCCGCCCCCTATATCCAGAAAGAACTCGGTCTTGGCTCAGGGCAAATGGGCCTGCTGCTCAGCGGTTTCTTCTGGACCTACGCACTTATGCAAATGCCGTTTGGCTGGTTCGTCGACAAGGTCGGCGCGCGCATCGCGCTGCCCCTGGCGGTCGCCTGGTGGTCGCTGTTCACGGCGGCCACGGCAGCGGCCGGCAGCCTGGCGTCGATGTTCGGTTGCCGGCTGATGCTCGGCGTGGGCGAGGCGGGAGCGTATCCATCCTGCGCGAAAATCGTCAGCCAGTGGTTCGACGTCAAGGAACGTGGCTTTGCCACCAGCATCTTCGACAGCGGTTCACGGGTCGGTTCGGCGCTGTCCATCCCGCTGGTGGCGTTGATCATCGAGCTGTGGGGCTGGCGCGCGTCGTTCATCATCACCGGCGCTGTCGGCGTGATCTGGGTCGTGGGCTGGTTCCTGATCTACAAAGAGCCTCAGGCCGTTGCCGCCATCGAGCAGCACGAGGCGGGCAAGGCGGCGACCCTCGCGGCACGGCCCAAGGTCAAATGGGCGTCGCTGTTTCGCCACCGCACCCTGTGGGGGATGATGCTGGGCTTCTTCTGCCTGAACTTCGTGATCTATTTCTTCATCACCTGGTTCCCGACCTACCTGGTCACCGAACGCGGTTTCTCGCTGAAATCCCTCGGGACACTGGGCACCATTCCGGCGGTGGCTTCCATCCTCGGCGGCTGGATCGGCGGGCTGACCTCCGACGCGCTGTACCGCCGGGGCTGGAGCCTGACTGCTGCGCGCAAGACCTGCATCGTCGGCGGCATGCTGATGTCATCGAGCATTTCCCTGTCGGTGTTCGTCGACGGCACCTGGGCAATGCTCGGCTTTTTCAGTCTGGCCTACGCAAGTCTGGCGTTTGCCGGCGCGAGCATCTGGTGCCTGCCAGCCGACGTGGCGCCATCCCCGGCTCATGTGGCGTCGATTGGTGGCATCCAGAACTTCGCGTCGAACACCGCCGGGATCTTCATCACCACCTTCACCGGTTTCATGCTGGTGATCGGCAACGGCTCGTTCACCGCGCCGCTGCTCACCGCCGGGGCGTTTGCGCTGTTGGGGGCGTTCAGCTATCTGTTCATTGTCGGCAAGATCGAGCCGTTTTCCACGACGCCGGAGGATGCCGCGCCGCTGGACACGCCAGCGGTCGCCCAGCGCACCTGAGTGTTGAAACGGATGCGGACCTCACTTCTGTGGTGTGCCCACTGACGCTTTCCCGGCTAAAGCCGGTCCCACAGGTCGGCGTTCCAGCCAGTCCCATTGAATGCACGCGGATGGTTTAGTGGGACTGGCTTTAGCCGGGAAGAGGCCAGCGCAAGCAGCGTTACTCTCGCGGTGTGCCCACTGACGCTTTCCCGGCTAAAGCCGGTCCCACAGGTCGGCGTTCCAGCCAGTCCCATTGAATGCACGCGGATGGTTTAGTGGGACTGGCTTTAGCCGGGAAGAGGCCAGCGCAAGCAGCGTTACTCTCGCGGTGTGCCCACTGACGCTTTCCCGGCTAAAGCCGGTCCCACAGGTCGGCGTTCCAGCCGGTCCTATTGCGCGGTGCGCCCTTCGGCTTTCACCGCCGCGCGAATCGCCTCCAGCAGCATCTGACACGCTGGGTTGTCGTTGTCCGAGCGCCAGACCAGATGCAGCTCGCTCTGCACCCCCTCACCCAGATCGATATCGCGGAACGTCACGCCCTTGAACACCACATTGGTGGCGCAGCGTGGCACCAGCGCCAGGCCCATGCCGGCGTTCACCAGTGCCAGAATGGTCAGCGACGAACCCAGCCACTGCACGTACTCGGGCGCCACTTGCGCCGAGCGAAACATGCCGGTGAGCAGTTCGTTGAACGGCGGGTAGGCCGAGTGCGAGTACATGAGGAAGGGCTGGGCGTCGAGTTCTTGCACGCTGATGCTCCGGGCGTTCGCCAGTGGATGGCTGCTGGGCACCGCCAATACGAAAGGCTCGCGCACCAGGCATTCGGTCTCATAACCGGGTTGCAGCAGCGGCGCGCGCACGATGCCCAGATCAATACGCCGGGCGCGCAGGGCTTCGTGTTGCTGATAGGTATTGAGCTCAGTCAGGGAGATTTTCACGTGGGGCTGGTTCTGCCGGGCTTCGGCGATGACCCGTGGCAGAAACTCGTACACCGCGCTGCCGACGAAACTGATGGTCACCGAGCCGATGTCGCCTTCGGCAAAACGCCGCGCTGCGATGGCGGCCTGATGCGCACGCTCCAGCAGCGTCTGCGCTTCGATGAAAAACGCCCGGCCCGCCGCAGTCAACGCGACGCTGCGGGTGCTGCGGTTGAACAGCTGAACGCCCAGCGAATGCTCCAGCAACTGAATCTGCCGGCTAAGCGGCGGCTGGGTCATGTTCAGGCGTTCGGCAGCCCGGCGGAAGTTGAGTTCGGTGGCGACGGTGGTGAAGCAGCGCAGCTGGGCAAGCTCGAACATTGATCTAATCCAGGTATCAATCAACAGTCAATCTAGATTAGACGGGAACAATGCTGCGGTCCATGATCGGCTTATCACACGCTCTTCCTATGCCAATCCCACAAAAAATACAAAGACCGGGAGTCGCACCTTGAACCGCACCGTTCCCATCAATGAACCCATCCGCAGCGCCGATCCCACCGTGCTGGCCCGCGCGGCCACAAAAGTGAAGCGTCATGTGTTGCCGTTGTTCGTGATCATGTTCATCGTCAACTACATCGATCGGGTCAACATCGGCTTCGTTCGCAGCCACATGGAAACCGATCTGGGCATCGGCGCTGCCGCTTACGGGCTAGGCGCCGGGCTGTTTTTCGTCGGCTACGCGCTGTTCGAAGTCCCGTCGAACATGCTCCTGCAACGCTTCGGCGCCCGCGCCTGGCTGACGCGCATCATGTTCACCTGGGGCGCTGCGGCCATGGCGATGGCCTTCGTGCGCGGCGAAACCAGCTTCTATGTGCTGCGCTTCATCCTCGGCGCCGCAGAGGCCGGGTTCTTCCCCGGCATCATTTATTACTTCACCCAGTGGCTGCCTTCGAGCGAACGCGGCAAGGCCATGGCCATCTTTCTCAGTGGCTCGGCCATTGCGTCGGTGATTTCCGGGCCGGTGTCCGGCGCGTTGCTCGGCGTCAGCGGTATGAACCTGCACGGCTGGCAGTGGATGTTCATCATCGAAGGCTTTGCCTCCATCGCCTTGTGCGGCTTCGTCTGGTTCTGGCTGCAGTCCCATCCCCGCGAGGCCAAGTGGCTGAGCGAAGAAGAGAAGGGCGCACTGATCAGTGCCATCGACGCGGAGCAGCGTGCCCGGGAAGCGGCGCAAGTGGTCAAGCCGTCGATCTTCAAGCTGCTCGCCGATCGGCAGATCATGCTCTTTTGCTTCATCTACTTTTCCGTGGCCTTGACCATCTACGGCGCGACCTTCTGGTTGCCGAGCATGATCAAGAAGATGGGCAGCCTCACCGATTTCGAAGTCGGCCTGTTCAACTCGATCCCGTGGATCATCTCGATCATCGCTATGTACGGCTTCGCGGCGCTGGCCGCCCGGTTCAAGCATCAGCAGGCGTGGGTCGCCGTCACCCTGGTGATTGCCGCCTGCGGGATGTTCATGTCCACCATCGGTGGGCCGATCTTTGCCTTCGTCGCCATCTGCTTTGCGGCTATCGGTTTCAAGGCGGCTTCGGCGCTGTTCTGGCCGATTCCCCAGGGCTATCTGGACGCGCGCATCGCGGCTGCCGTGATCGCGCTGATCAACTCCATCGGCAACCTCGGCGGCTTCGTCGCGCCCACAGCGTTCGGCTTTCTGGAGCAGAAAACCGGCTCCATCCAAGGCGGCATGTACGGCCTGGCACTGACCTCGCTGGTGGCGGCCGTGGTGATCTTCTTCGCCCGTACCACGCCGAAGGGCGACCCACACCGCCCGAAGCTTGAAGACGCTGCGCCCCTTTGCGCAGCCACCTCGCTCAGCCCACCTTCGAGCCTTAAACCCTAGGCCTCAAGCCTTAGCCTCACACCCTGATTGACCGGGAGAAGTCATTTGAAAATCACACGCGTCACCGTCACCCCGATTGCCTTCCGCGATCCGCCGTTGCTCAACGCCAGCGGCATCCACGAGCCCTTCGCCTTGCGCTCGATCATCGAAGTCGAAACCGACAACGGCTACCTCGGCCTCGGCGAAAGCTACGGCGATGCCCCCGCGCTGGCGATCCAGCAGCACCTGCAGAGCCAGTTGATCGGCATGGACCCGTTCAACCTCAACCACCTGCGTGCGGTGGTCAAAGCGACCGTTGCTGCAAACAAACCGGCGAGCATTGCCGGGGCCGAGCTGGCGCCGGGTTCCCACGCCAGCAAGGCGGTGAGCAATGCCTATTCGGCGTTCGAAGTCGCCTTTCTGGATGTGCAGGCGCGCTCGATGAACCTGCCGCTGGTTGACCTGCTGGGCGGTGCCGTTCGCGACCGCGTGCCGTTCAGTGCGTACCTGTTCTTCAAATATGCCCAACACGCTGACTCGCCCTACGCGCCAGACAGCTGGGGTGAAGCGCTGAGCGAAGAACAGATCGTCGCCCAGGCGCGGCGAATGATCGAAGCCTACGGCTTCAAAAGCATCAAGCTCAAAGCAGGGGCGCTGGACCCGGAACACGAAGTGTCGTGCATCAAGGCGCTGAAAAAGGCCTTTCCGGGCTATCCGCTGCGCATCGACCCGAACGGCAACTGGTCGCTGGAAACCTCGATTCGCATGGCCGAACTGCTCGGCGACGACTTGCAATATTACGAAGACCCGACGCCCGGGCTGGAAGGCATGGCCGAACTGCACAAACGCACCGGCCTGCCGCTGGCGACCAACATGGTCGTCACCGACTTCGACGAATTCCGCCGCAGCGTTGCGCTGAACAGCGTGCAGATCGTCCTCGCCGACCACCATTACTGGGGCGGCTTGCGCGACACCCAGGCGCTCGCAAAAATGTGCGACACCTTCGGGCTCGGCGTCTCCATGCACTCCAACTCCCACCTGGGCATCAGCCTCATGGCCATGACCCACGTCGCCGCCGCCGTCCCCAACCTCGACTTCGCCTGCGACACCCACTACCCGTGGCAGGAACCGGACGAAGAAGTCATCAAAGGCGGCAAACTGCCCATCGTCGACGGCTGCGTCCACCTCACCCGCGAACCCGGGTTGGGCCTTGAGCTCGATTACGACCAGTTGGGCAAACTCAACGACCAATTTCTAACGTGTGGGATTCGTCAGCGTGATGATGTGCGGCAGATGCAAAAATACAAACCGGAGTGGAAGGCGGTGAAGCCGAGGTATTGAGGTGGGGGTGAGAGCTATCAGCGGGCCGCTGTCCGAAACGCGGGATGACGCCGAGCGTCACGGGATGCATGCCCACGCGGAGCGTGGGTACGATCAGCGTTGGGCAGCGAAATTCCCGTTGCCCATACCGGCCTCTTCCCGGCTAAAGCCGGTCCCACTAAAAAGCAACGCGTGCAGTCAGTAGGCCCGGCTTCAGCCGGGAAGCTTTGATCTGCTCTTGATCTGCTCTTGATCTGCTCTTGATCTGCTCTTGACCTGCTTTTGATCTTCCTGCGCAGAAGGTCCAGACACCGCCAATCGCGACTTTGGTGCAGGCCGAACGTATACGACGCGGAGTGGGCCGAGCCGCATGGATGCGGCGAGAGCGCCGTCAGGACATGGATGTCCGTTCGGCGCGGGCCCACGGAGCGTCGTCGGAGTGAGGGAACCCGACGAAGTCGGGCCAAACCAGGAGCAGGCACTTTTGGTACTTTTAGTGCTTTTTAAAAGTAACTCGCCGAAGGCGAAACAGTCTGCCCCTAGGCAGACGCTTGTGATCCTGGCGCCCTCAGCCTTAGCACTCGGGCCCCGTCAAACGGATCAACCAGCCAATGCCCCCGCACCCCAAAAACGTCACCCAATAGCGCCGGCGACAACACATCAAAGGGCGAACCCAGCGCCACCAACCGCCCACCGTCCATCACCGCCAGACGGTCACACCCCAACGCCTGATTCAAATCATGCAACGCCACCACCGTCGTCACCGGCAAATCCTGCACCAACCGCAAAATCGACAACTGCTGCTGAATATCCAGATGATTCGTCGGCTCATCCAGCAACAACACCTGCGGGTGCTGCGCCAACGCCCGCGCAATATGTCCCCGCTGCTGCTCCCCACCCGACAACGTATGCCACGCCCGATGCACCAGGTGCTGCAAACTCACATCCGCAATCGCCTGCGCCACAATCCGGTCATCGTCCTCGCCCCACGGCGCCAGCGCCGACAGCCACGGCGTACGCCCCAGCTCAACCGCCTGCAACAGACTGATCGAATCGCCGGTCTGCGCATGCTGCTCCACCACCGCCACCTGCCGCGCAATATCCCGCCGGTTCAGTGCCGACAAGCGCTTGCCGCCCAAACGAACTTCGCCTTGAGACGGCGTCTGAATCCCCGCCAGCAACTTCAACAGCGTCGACTTCCCCGAGCCATTGGGCCCGACGATCCCCAGGTTTTCCCCCGGCCGAATCGCCAGGCTCACCCCACTGAGCAGTGGCGCGCCCTTGACCGAGTAACTCAAGTCGCTGCCTTCGAGCATGGCGCCGGGCACCTCCTGACGGGCGTTCATCGAGGACGATTCCCACGGACCAGAATCATCGCAAAGACCGGTGCGCCCACCAGCGCCGTGATCACCCCGATCGGCAACACCTGACCCTTGATCAACGTGCGCGACAGCACATCGGCGGCGATCATGAACAGCGCGCCGATCAAGGCGCTGAGAGGCAACAACCGCGCATGGCGCACACCGGCCATCAGGCGCACCGCGTGGGGAATCACCAGACCGACGAAGCCGATGGAGCCGACGATCGACACCATCACCGCCGTCATCAGCGCGGCGGTCAGGATCAGCACGGCCTGCACCCGGCGCACCGGAATGCCCAGCGACGCGGCCGAATCGCTGCCGAACGTGAACGCATCCAGCGCGCGCCGATGCCACAGGCACACCAGCAAGCCGAGCACCACGACCGGTACCGACAGCGCCACCGACGACCAGCGCACGCCGCTGAGATTGCCCAGTAACCAGAACATGATTCCGCGGGCCTGCTCGGCATTGGCTGACTTGGTGATCAGGAAGGACGTCAGGGCGTTGAACAACTGGGACCCGGCGATGCCCGCCAGGATGATCTGGCCGGCAGCGGTCTGGCCCCGAGAGGCGCGGGCGAGCAGGGCGACCAGCGCGAAGGCAGCGATCGCCCCGGCAAACGCGCCGGTGGACAGGGAGATCGTCCCGGCGCCGATGCCGATGATCGCCACCAACACCGCGCCGGTCGAAGCGCCCGCGGAAATACCCAGCAAGTAAGGATCAGCCAGCGGGTTGCGCAGCAGCGATTGCAAGACCACGCCCGACACCGCCAGCCCTGCGCCGCAGGTGGCGGCAACGATGGCCCGGGTCAGTCGGTAATTCCAGACGATGCCCTCGTCGATAGGGTCGAGGGGATAGCCTGCGGCCCACAGCTTGTTGGCCAGGACCTGAACGATCACTGGCAGGCTGATCGACGTCTCGCCGATCGCCACGCCCGCCAGCACCGCGAGCGCCAACAACGCGATGGCCCAGGCACCATGCCCGAAGATTCGGACGACGCTGACGCGGGACATTCGCAATGACGTCATTGCGCTTGAGTGGCCTGGGCCAGTTGTTCGATACCGTCAAACAGCCGAACGCTGGACTCCATGGCGCTGGCGTCCATGATCACGATGCGATTGTTTTTCACCGCGTCCATGTTGCGTGTGACGGGGTCGGAGCGCAGGAACGCCAGCTTCTTTTCATGATCGTCAGCCGGGAAGCGGCGACGGTCCATGCGCGCGATGACCAGCACCGTCGGATTGGCCTTGGCGATGGTTTCCCAGCCCACGGTCGGCCATTCCTCGTCGGAGTCGATGACATTGCGCATGCCCAGGGTGTCGAGCATGAAGTTGGGAATGCCCTTGCGCCCGGCGACGTACGGGTCGACGTTGATGTCCGGGCTGGAGAACCAGAACACCGCCGAGACGGGTGGGGTGGCGTGGAGTTTTGCCTGCACCACAGCCCGGGCCAGCCGTGTCTGGTAATCGGCGATCAGTTGCTCGCCACGGTCCTGTACGTCGAAGATCTGCGCCAGATGACGCAGGCTTTTGTACAGCGTGTCGATGCGGAAGGCTTCGAGGCGCGTGCCGTCGGCGCCGACGCGGTTGTTCTTGCCCTCGCAGTCGGACGGCAGGATGTAGGCGGGAATGCCCAGATCGCGAAACTGCTCGCGTGTGCCGACGGCGCCCTGCGGCCCGACCATCCATTCAAACTGCACCGGGACGAAATCCGGGCGTTTGCCGATCACTGATTCAAAACTCGGCGCGTTGTCGGCCAGGCGCTCGATGCGGTCGTTGAGGGTTTGGTACTGGGGCAGGACGGGGTTGAACCACAGCGACGTGCCCACCACGTTCGGGCCCAGGCCGAGCGCATACAGCATCTCGGTGGCGGCCTGGCCGATGCTCACGGTTTTCTGCGGAGCGTGGTTGAAAGTCAGCGCTTGGCCGCAGTTGTCCACGGTCAAGGGGTAGACCGTTGACGCCGCCAGGGCGGCAGTGGGCAGTGTCAGCGTGACGAGCAGGGCGGCGAGGCGGCGCAGCGGCATGAACAGCGATCTCCAGAAAGCCTGAATACTGGGCGAAGCAGGCGCTGGAAAGTCCATCCCGACAGGCACACCACAGAAAAGGGCGAGCACAGCGTGCGCGCACGACGCGCAAACGGGAGTCCTTCCCCGGACACCCCGCCGGTGAATGAATATGCTGGCCGGCAGGTCTCCTGACTGGCGCTTCATTGCCTTGCTTCGGCCTTCCCGGAGTAACCCAGTGGCAAACAGGAAGCAGGGCTCGGCGCCTACAGTTGCGGGGACAGTTCCCTTCCAGCGCGCAGTACGCGCCTGGGGATTCCCTATTAATTCCGAGTGGAAACCGGCGGCGGCGATACTAAACGATTCGGCGGGTGGAGGCGAATGCAGTGGCGGGAAGGGGCGTTTTGCGGGCGGCACCGGGCTCATCATCTGCCCGAGCACTTGCGCAGATCCGGCACAGTACCCGATCCGTAGGAGCCGGCTTGCTGCGGGCCGCGATCGGACGAACGCGGTGTGTCAGGCTAAATGGCTGGCGGTGGCAGATCGCAATCGCGGGCAAGCGCGCTCCTACAATGGATCTCGGCAACGCGCGCAATCGTCGGCGCACACAAAATCCGTAGGAGCCGGCTTGCTGCGGGCCGCGATCGGACGAACGCGGTGGGTCAGGCTAAATGGCTGGCGGCCGCAGATCGCAATCGCGGGCAAGCGCGCTCCTACAATGGATCTCGGCAACGCATGCAATCGTCGGCGCACACAAAATCCGTAGGAGCCGGCTTGCTGGCGAATGCGTGGTGTCAGGCGACAGGAAGTTAACTGACCCACCGCGTTCGCCAGCAAGCCGGCTCCTACAGGCGTCGTCAGCCATTCCTTCGCGTCCGGCACCCGAAACCATGACCTACAACTTAAACGGCCAACCGACGATCTTCTTTGGCCGTGGTGTCGCGTAGGTCCGCACTTTCGAGGTCTTCAATCCCAGACGCACCAACGATTCCGCCAGTGCCACCGCTGCCGTGACGCCATCGACCACCGGCACGCCGGCGCGGTCGCGAATGAGTTGATCCAGCCCGGCCATGCCACCACAGCCCAGGCAGATCACTTCGGCCTTGTCCCGGGTCACCGCTTCGATGGCCTGCTCAAGGATCGCCTCAACCGCACGCTGCGGGGATTCCTCCAGCTCCAGCACGCTCATGCCGCTGGCCCGCACCGACGCGCAGCGTTCATACACGCCAGCCAGCTTCAGGCGGTCTTCGATCAAAGGAACGGTGCGGTCCAGCGTCGTGACCACCGCGTATTTATGCCCCAGCAACATCGCCAGGCTAGCCGCCGCTTCGGTGATGTCCACCACCGGTACGTCGAGCAATTCCTGCAAACCCTCGCGGCCATGCTCGCCGTAGCCGGCCTGAATCACTGCGTCATAAGGCCCTTCGTAGGACATCACCCGATCCATTACCGCGATCGCGGCCAGGTAACTTTCAAAGTTGCCTTCCACCGACTCGGCGCCGAAGCGCGGGGTCAGGCCGATAATTTCAGTGCCGGGGGAGGCCACGCTGCGGGCCTGCTCGGCAATGGTCTCGGTCATGGATTCGGTGGTGTTGACGTTGACGATCAGAATTCGCATGGACGGATCTCGCGCAGGGAACAAAGCCGGGCGTCTGGCCCGGCGTCGTTGGGCACGATATCAGTCTTTGCCGGGAACTGGCGCCTGCAGGGCAATGAAGCCCTGATCGCGCATGGCTTGCCAGAAACCATCCGGCATCTGTGCGTTAAGCGCCGTGACGTCTTCGATGATCCGCGAAGGCCGGCTGGCACCCGGAATCACCGCGGCCACCAGCGGATTGGCGAGGACAAAGTGCAGCGCCGCCGACTTGATGTCGACCTGATACTGCCGAGCGATTTCCTGAATGTGCGCGACCTTGTCGAGCATCGCCTGCGACGCCTCCTGATACTCAAAATGCTTGCCGCCCACCAGCACGCCGGAGCTATAAGGCCCGCCGACGACGAACTCGGCGTTGTACTGACGGGCCTTGTCGAACAGCCGTTGCAGCGGCTGCTCATGGTCGAGCAGGGAATACCGGCCGGCGAGCAGGAAGCCGTCGGGCTGGGCTTCTTCCAGGTCCAGCGTCAGTTCGCACGGCTCGACGCGGTTGACGCCCAGGCCCCAGGCCTTGATCACGCCTTCTTCGCGCAGGCGGGTGAGGGCGCGGAAAGCGCCGGTGCGGGCAATGTTGAAATGCTCGATCCACCCGTCGCCATGGGCGTCCTGGGCGACATCGTGGACAAACACGATGTCCAGCCGATCGGTGTTCAGCCGCTTCAAACTCGCTTCAATGGAACGCAGGGTGGCGTCGGCGGAGTAGTCGGTGATGATTTTGTTCTTCAGGCCTTCAGCGAACGGACCACTGCGGGCCTCGGTGTCGATCTCATCGGAAATCAGCCGGCCGACTTTGGTGCTCAGGGTGTACTGGTCGCGCGGGACGCCGGCGAGTGCCTTGCCCAGACGCTGCTCGGACAGGCCGGCGCCGTAGACCGGCGCAGTGTCGAAATAGCGAATGCCCTGATCCCAGGCAGACTGAACAGTGGCCGCGGCTTCTTCTTCGTCGATGGTACGGAACATGTTGCCCAGCGGCGCGGAGCCGAAGCCGAAGCGGCCGATGATCTTGTCGTGCAGACTCATGTCAGAGTGTCCTGTGCGGTGGAGCGTGTTTGATGGCGCGCGGTTCATGAGCCCGTTCGAGCACGATGAAACCGGCGACGCTTGTTTACTGACTTGTCGATTGCCCCAGGGGTTCTTCGTAGCCTGGACCGGTCTTGTTGCGCCTGAGGCGCCTGCTAAGCTCAAGGCATTAAAAGCGTCTTTATCGAACCTACCGAAACGAGAGGAAACTGCCATGCAATCCCACTCCCCCGACGCTGCGCCCCTTGCACCGCACCCTGAGCATCAGCCCGATGACGACGAAACAGAGTTCGATGCCGATATGGACCCGGGAAACGAAGACCCGGGCTCCCAGTTTGATCGTGACGCCACTGTTCCCCTCATTGATCCGGATAAATAAGGGCGCAGTTCGTTACAGATGCACTTCGACCGCCAGCGGCAGGTGATCGGACAAATGCGTCCACGGCCGCGTGCCGAGGATTTTCGGATCGTGGCTGGTGGCGTTGCGCAGGTAGATCCGGTCCAGACGCAGCATCGGGAAGCGCGCCGGGTAGGTCTTCGCCAGCCGCCCCTGACTGCGCTCGAAGGCCTCATGCAGATAGCCGCAGCGCTGCAGACGCTTGTTGCCCTGCAGCTGCCAGTCGTTGAAATCGCCAGCGATGACCACCGGGGCGTCCTCTGGCAGGGAGTCGAGCAGGTCGCAAAGCAGATTCAGCTGCAATTGGCGGTGGCTTTCCAGCAGGCTGAGGTGCACGCAAATCGCATGGACTTCGGCATGCCCCGGCACTTGCAGCACGCAATGCAACAGGCCGCGGCGCTCCGGCCCGGTGATCGAGATGTCCAGATTGCGGTGATGCAAAATCGGGTATTTGGAGAGCAGCGCGTTGCCGTGGTGGCCGTCGGGGTAGACCGCGTTGCGGCCGTAGGCGAAGTCCGTCCACATGCTGTCGGCGAGAAATTCGTAATGCGGCGTGTCGGGCCAGTCCTCATATTTGGCAGCGTGGCGGTCGTGGCCGCCGAGGACTTCCTGGAGAAACACCAGGTCGGCGCCGGTGCTGCGCACGGCTTCACGCAACTCCGGCAGGATGAAACGCCGGTTAAGTGCGGTGAAGCCCTTGTGGGTGTTCACGGTCAGCACGCGCAGTTTGTGGACTTCGCGCAACGTGGCCGGGTCCGGAGGGGTAGCGTTCGAGCCAGCGGGATCGGGGGTCACGCCCTCACTCCTGATCGGGGGGATGTGCTATTCCGACCGGGACGCGAGGCGGCAGTTCAGCTTTTAGGTGGGATGGGCTCTAGTCGGGGGATCTCAACAGCCAGTGGGGCCTGTTGCATGATCGCCAGCCTCTTCCCTCTGTAGGACCGGCTTTAGCCGGGAAGCCTTTATACCGCGCGTCCTCTACACCCGCGTATCGATTGGCGCCCTGCGCGACAGCACCACCGCCAGCGTCAACGCCGCCATCGACAACAACGCCGCAAAGAAGAAAATCCAGCCATAGCCCATGCCCAGCGCCACGGCGCCCATCAGCGGTCCGGCAATGGCCAGCGCCAGGTCGAAGAACACCGCATAAGCGCTGAGTCCCGCGCCGCGACTGCTGTTGGGCACTTGCTTGATGGCTTCGACGCCCAGCGCCGGATACACCAGCGACAGACCAAACCCGGTCAGGCCTGCGCCGATCAGGGCGAAGGTGGTGTCGGGTGCCAGCCACAGCAGCAACAGACCCAGGGTTTCCACCGAGATGCAGACGATCGCCGAGCGAAAGCCGCCGAAGCGGTTGATCGCGTTGATGAACAGCAGTCGCGCGACGATGAAGCAGATGCCGAATACCGTCAGGCACCAGGCCGCGCCTTCCCAGCCTCGGGCCACGTAAAACAGCGTGATGAACGTCGTCAGGGTGCCATAGCCGATGGAGGACAGGGTCAGGCTCAGGCCAAACGGCGCCACCCGGCCGAACACCGAGAAGAACGGCAGGCGCTCTCCGCGCACCACCGGGATCGCCGTTTTATTGCGTATCAACAGCAGCGCCCCGGCGGCCAGCACGGACAGCACCACGCCGAGGCTGGCAAAGCCCAGTGCGCCGACCATCACCACCCCGAGCGGCGCGCCAATCGCAATGGCGCCGTATGACGCAATGCCATTCCAGGAAATCGAGCGGGCTGTGTGCTCCGAACCGACCTGGCCGATGCACCAACTGATGGTGCCCACGCCGATCAAGCCCTGGGACGCGCCGAGGAACAGACGAGCGATAATCAGGATGGTCAGACTGGCGCCGGCGAAACGCTCCAGCAGGATTGCCGCCAGCGTCAGCACGCCGCTCAGCGCGATGCCGGATAGCCCGTAAACGATGGCGCGCTTGGTGCCGATGGTGTCGCAGATGCGGCCGGCCACCGGGCGACTCAACAGCGTCGCCAGGTATTGCGCGCCGATCACCAGCCCCGCGACCACCGCGCTGAAGCCCAACTGGTTGTGCACGTAGCCGGGCATCACCGCGATCGGCAGACCGATGCACAGGAAGGCGATGAAGGTGTAAACGACGATGGAGACGATTTGAAGCGTGATCGCCGTCGAACTGGCGTCATTGATGGGGGAGTTGGCAGGCGTATCGGGCGGCAGGGCGGCAGACATGGGGACGCTTCGCTGGAGCGGTGGGAGTGCCGCATCATCGCCCGTGAGGTCGGGAAATGAAAGCTGGCTAACGGTTTTATCTGGGCTGTGACGGCGCCCGGACTGGCCTCTTCCCGGCTAAAGCCGGTCCCACTAACTGACCGCGTGATTCCAGTGGGACCGGCTTTAGCCGGGAAAGCGTCGGATGTCACACCGCAGGATTGGGGGCGCCTGGCCTGGCTTCTTCCCCGCTAAAGCCGGTCGTACGGGTGCGCGCGTTATTTCAACTTCACCGGGCAAGCCCTATCCCCACTGACGGCATGCGTATGCCGGAGTAGGACCGGCTTCAGCCGGGAAGAGGCCAGTCCTGCCAAGACATCATGGGCGGCAAACGAGGCCCACAAAAAAGCCCCGTCACGATGGACGGGGCTCCTTGTTTTCAGCATCACTCGGTCAGCGCAGTTCCCTGATCAGAATGCGACGCCCTGGCTGCGCAGGTAATCGTCGTAGGTGCCGCTAAAATCGGTCACGCCACTTGGGCTCAACTCGATGATGCGGGTGGCCAGGGACGACACGAACTCGCGGTCGTGGCTGACGAAGATCAGCGTTCCCGGGTAGTTTTCCAGCGCCAGGTTCAGCGCCTCGATCGATTCCATGTCCAGGTGGTTGGTCGGCTCGTCCATGATCAGCACGTTCGGCTTCTGCAGGATCAGCTTGCCGAACAGCATGCGGCCTTGCTCACCACCGGAGATGACCTTGACCGATTTCAGAATCTCGTCGTTGGAGAACAGCATCCGGCCCAGGGTGCCACGAATGACTTGTTCACCTTGAGTCCATTGGCCCATCCAGTCGAACAGCGTGACATCGTCCTGGAAATCGTGTGCGTGGTCCTGGGCGTAGTAACCCAGCTCTGCCGCATCGGTCCACTTGATTGTGCCGGCATCCGGGGTCAGTTCATTGACCAAGGTACGCAGCAGGGTGGTTTTACCGATACCGTTCGGGCCGATGATCGCAACGCGCTCGCCCGCTTCAACCTGGAAGCTGAAGTTCTTGAACAGCGGTTTGCCGTCGAAGCCTTTAGCCATTTGGTCAATGATGACCGCCTGACGGTGCAGCTTCTTGTTCTGATCAAAGCGGATGAACGGGCTGACCCGGCTCGAAGGCTTGACCTCGGCCAGCTGGATCTTGTCGATCGCCTTGGCGCGGGAGGTGGCCTGCTTGGCTTTCGAGGCGTTGGCCGAGAAGCGGCTGACGAACGACTGCAGCTCGGAGATCTGGGCTTTCTTCTTGGCGTTGTCCGACAGCAGCTGCTCGCGGGACTGGGTCGCCACGGTCATGTACTCGTCGTAGTTGCCCGGGAACAGGCGCAGCTCGCCGTAATCCAGGTCAGCCATGTGGGTGCACACGCTGTTGAGGAAGTGACGGTCGTGAGAAATGATGATCATCAGGCTGGAGCGCTGGGTCAGGATGTTTTCCAGCCAGCGAATCGTGTTGATGTCCAGGTGGTTGGTCGGTTCGTCGAGCAACAGCACTTCAGGATCGGAGAACAATGCCTGAGCCAGCAGCACGCGCAGTTTCCAGCCCGGCGACACTTCGCTCATCGGCCCGTTGTGCTGCTCGATACCAATGCCCAGACCGAGCAACAACTCGCCCGCCCGGGATTCGGCTGTGTAGCCGTCCATTTCGGCGAATTCGGTTTCCAGCTCGGCAACGGCCATGCCGTCTTCTTCGGTCATTTCCGGCAGCGAGTAGATGCGATCGCGCTCGGCCTTGACCTTCCACAGCTCTTCGTGACCCATGATCACGGTGTCGATGACGGAGAAGTCTTCGTAGGCGAACTGGTCCTGGCGCAATTTACCCAGACGCACGTTCGGCTCGAGCATCACCTGGCCGCCGGACGGCTCCAGATCGCCGCCGAGGATCTTCATGAAGGTGGACTTGCCACAGCCATTGGCGCCGATGAGGCCATAGCGATTGCCACCGCCGAATTTGACCGAAACGTTCTCGAACAGCGGCTTGGCGCCAAACTGCATGGTGATGTTAGCTGTGGAAATCAATTGCTTATCCTGGATTGTTTACAAGGGGGCTGATTGGCGATGGCCTTTGACACCTGATGGCGATTGCTCGTGATCCAACCAGCAGCCTGCATGTCACCGGTGACGGGGACATGACCTGATGAAGATGGGTGAACGGGAGCAGCGTCCGATACGGGTTCAGCGGGGGACCGACATGCATCGGCCACGCTTGCTGTATGCCGCAAGACGCACAGGTCTGGGGCGCGCGCCGCGACGCCTTGAAAAGCTCAAGCGGCGCATGCGAATTCAAGGCGCGGCAGTGTAACACCGTCTTGGGTATCCACCTACCGCCGCTCGCCGGTGAGGATTATCTGATCAAGCGTGCTCGACCTGCGTCCTGACCTTGCTCACCGTGGAGTAATGGGAGAACACGATGCAGCCGATCAGCCGGGAGAACAGGCCCAGGGTCTCGACGAGGTCGGGGCTTTCGAAAGAGCTGGCTTTGGAGTCAAGCAGGCACAACGCGCCGAACAGCTGGCCGTCGGGGAGGGTGATCGGCACGCCGATGTAGCTCTCGATGGCGTATCGCTTGACCACCGGGCGACCCGCATAGCGCTCGTTTTTGCTGATGCTGGGGATGATCAGCGCCTTCGGGTTTTCGATCAGTTCGTTGCACAGGGTCGTTTCCAGTTCCAGCACTTCGCCTTCCTGGATGCCCATATGAATCTCGTCGTAGACCGCACAGGCGACCCATTCGGCGTCGGTGAACTTGGCGATGCCAGCAAAACGCATGCCGGTCAGCCGGGTCACGAGCTTGAGGATGTTCGTCGTCGCTTCAACCTCGGCGATCGCCGAACGCTCTGCGATGGTCAGCAAATCCGGGCAGAGCAGGGAATCCAAAGCCATTGTCGGCTCCATGTAAACGTGGGGTGGCATGCCGGATGGAGCCACATATGTGGCGCAGGTTAGCATTTTGTAGGGCAAGCGTATCTCCCGCTCAGCTCACTGCGACCATTTGCTATGGTTTTGCGTCAAAAAACAGGGCCGGCGCCGTCAAAGCTGGTGGGAGAACCGCTGTACCGCACCGACGACCTGTCGCGCGCCCTCCTGAATTTCAACGATTACATTGCCGGCCTGGTTGGCCAGCGACAGCCCCTGTTCAGCCTGAACCCGCGTGCTGCCCATGTCCTTGACCACGTCATCCACCAGTTTCTGGTTCTGCTGCACCACGGCGACAATTTCCTCGGTCGCGGTGCTGGTGCGCCCGGCCAGCTGACGGACTTCATCGGCCACCACGGCAAAGCCACGACCTTGTTCACCCGCGCGGGCGGCTTCAATGGCGGCATTAAGCGCCAGCAAGTTGGTCTGCTGGGCGATGCCGCCGATGGTTTGCACGATGGTGCTGATCAGCAGCGACTGCTTGCCCAGCGCTTCCATGCCATGGGAGGCGGAGAGCATCTGGTCGGCGATGCCGTTCATGGTTTCCACAGTGTCGTTGATCACGGCCGCCCCACGCTGCGCCGAGACATCGGTGCGCTGGGAAATCTCGAACGCAGTGCCCGCCGCGATGCTGATGTCCGTCTCGCGGCGTACCTGATCAGTGATCACGGTGGCGAATTTCACCACTTTATAGAGCTCGCCCTGGGTGTCGTGCACCGGGTTGTAGGTCGCTTCGAGCCAGACCTCTTCGCCCCGGCTGTTGATGCGCTTGAACCGGTCGGCGACAAACTCGCCATTGTTCAGCCGTTTCCAGAACACTTTGTAATCTTCGGTGGCGGCGAACTTCGGGTCACAGAACAGGCTGTGGTGCTTGCCGAGAATCTGATCCTGGCTGTAGCCCATTTCCTTGAGGAAGGACTGGTTCGCCTTCAGCACGTGGCCGCCGAGGTCGAATTCGATGACCGCTGTCGAACGCAGCAGGGCGTTGATGAACGACTCGTTCTCCCGAGCCTTGTTGATTTCGGCGGTGACGTTGGTCGCCAGGCATTTGAACGCGACGAGATGACCCTGCTCATCTTTCAACGGCGACCAGGTGGCGTGAATCCAGATCAGCGCCCCGTTTTTGCTGATGAAGCGGTAGTCGTCGGTCACTGCCGTGCCGTTGGTGGCTGCCGCCTTGAAGTTGCGGAAGCACGGCATGGTTGTCACGTAGGTTGGGATAAATGCCGACATGGGCTTGCCGACCAGTTCGTCGTGGGAGTAACCGATCGCTGCGCAGAACTTGCCGTTCGCGTCTGTGATGCGCAGGTCGGAATCCAGCGTCACCGACAACATTTCCTGCATGAGGGCGTCGTGAAAGTTTTTGAGCGCCACCAGCTCCGAACTCAGGCTGGACACTTGCTTTTTGATTTTGGAATTAAACATCTGCCGCTCCTTGGATATGCTCACTTAAATGTCGGCGTTCATATGCCGAAATTAAGTCCGGTCGTCAGAATGTTTATAGATCAGGCAAGGAGAAATGGAGGGCGCTGACAAGGAATTTTGGACAAGAAAAAGCCCGCGATGGGGGGTGCGGGCTTAAAGTCAGTCTTGGAGGAGCAAATGAAGAATACCGCCCTCGATGTGAAAAACCTGTGAACGCCTCTCAACAACAATTAATAAATAGCGTTGGTCAGAAAAGCCTTCACGATGGACTTCGCCGAGGGCCTGACTTTTTGGCCGCCCAGCTCTTCAGTGGTAAACCACTGGCAGTCGGCGATTTCATTATGCGGGGCGGGGGTGGCAATCATCGTGACCGACACCTCGAACACGTGGTGCATCACCGTGCCGCCTTCAAACCGGCTGACGTACGCCAGGTCCTCCAGGATCAGCCCGGTTTCTTCACGTAGTTCGCGAGCTGCAGCTTGCGCAGGCGATTCGTCGGCCTCGACCTTGCCGCCCGGCAGGTTCCAGCGGGATTTGGATTTGCGCACGTAAAGGATCTGGTTGTCCCTTCGGCAAATGACTGTGGCTCGTTCTTTCATTGGCATTCCTCCACCGTACGACCCGTAAAAGCGCCTGCCGTCCGTGCATGTTCATACGGTTGTAACAAAACTTTCATAAAGACGTTTGAAGCAGTATCGGTGCCAATGTTCCCCTGACCCTAATAAATCGGCAGGTCTTAAGAAAACCATAGCTGGATAGAGGAGAGTTTCGGGGTAACCGGCCCAACGGCGCGTTGTTCCGCCTGATGGGTGTACTGCCGGCATGCATCGACATGGGGCTATAGAGCTGACGCGCTGTTTAGGGTCGCCGCCGAGGGAAACGTGCCCTGGGCGCGATGGACGGTCCATCGGTGCCAGGCGTTGGTGCGCGTTATTGGCGCAGGGCGCACAGCGGTGGGGCCCGTTCACATCGCGTGGGGTGAACCGTAGCGCTGGACACTGTCGGCCCGCGCGGGTTTTCAACCTGTACGCACCTGCCGGTATACACAGGTTATTGAAAACAGCGGCAATTCTTGCGGCTTCTTTTGCCGTGCAAGTCTGTGGCACACTTTCTGCTGTCTATTCCGTTGTGGCAAACACAGTTCCGCTATAGCGGAAAAACATACAACCGGCGGAGTTTCTCTCATGCGGCGCGGATCCCTTTCTTTGAAAGCTTGTGCATTGGCCCTGATAACGGCAGCCACGTTTGCAACGACGGCTTACGCCGCCGACAGCAAACTGGACAGCGTCCTGCAGCGCGGCCATTTGATCGTAGGGACGGGGAGCACCAATGCCCCTTGGCACTTCCAGGGTGCAGACGGCAAGTTGCAGGGCTTTGATATCGACATCGCGCGCATCGTCGCCAAGGGCCTGTTCAATGACCCGAGCAAAGTCGAGTTCGTCGTGCAGTCCTCCGACGCGCGAATCCCGAACCTGCTGACCGACAAAGTCGACATGAGCTGTCAGTTCATCACCGTCACCGCCAGCCGCGCCCAGCAGGTGGCCTTCACACTGCCTTACTACCGCGAGGGCGTCGCGCTGCTGCTGCCGACCAACAGCAAGTACAAGGAAATCGACGACCTGAAAGGCGCCGGCGATGGCGTCACCGTTGCCGTGCTGCAGAACGTCTACGCCGAAGAGCTGGTGCATCAGGCGCTGCCCAAGGCGAAGGTCGACCAGTACGACAGTGTCGATTTGATGTACCAGGCCATCAACTCCGGTCGTGCCGATGCGGCTGCCACCGATCAGTCGTCGGTGAAATACCTGATGGTGCAGAACCCCGGTCGGTATCGTTCGCCCGCATTCGCCTGGAGCCCGCAAACCTACGCCTGCGCCGTCAAACGTGGCGATCAGGACTGGCTGAACTTCGTCAACACCGCGCTGCATGAAGCCATGACCGGGGTTGAATTCCCGATGTATGCCGAGTCGTTCAAGAAGTGGTTCGGCGTGGACCTGCCGACCCCTGCGATCGGTTTCCCGATGGAATACAAATAACCCGCGCCGCGTGCGTCGCCCACTGAAGGGGGCGTGGCCGGCCGTGGTGCCGTCCCGCCCCAGGTACTGCTGACCATGAATTATCAGCTGAATTTTGCAGCGGTCTGGCGGGATTTCCCCAGTCTGCTGGCGGGGCTTGGGCTAGGCCTGGAACTGGCCCTGATCTCCATCGCCATCGGATGCGTCATCGGCATGCTGGCGGCGTTCGCGATGCTGTCGCGCTACCGGGCTTTGCGCATCGTGGCGTCGATTTACGTCACCGTCGTGCGCAACACGCCGATTCTGGTGCTGATCCTGTTGATCTACTTCGCCTTGCCCGGCCTGGGCATTCGTCTGGACAAGATCCCGTCGTTCATCGTCACCCTGTCGCTGTATGCCGGGGCCTACCTGACCGAAGTGTTCCGCGCAGGGCTGTTGAGCATTCACAAGGGCCAGCGCGAAGCGGGCCTGGCCATTGGCCTCGGCGAATGGCAGGTGCGCGCGTACATCGTCGTCCCGGTGATGTTGCGCAACGTGCTGCCGGCGCTGTCGAACAACTTTATTTCGCTGTTCAAGGACACGTCGCTGGCCGCCGCCATCGCGGTGCCGGAACTGACCTATTACGCGCGCAAGATCAACGTCGAGAGCTACCGGGTGATTGAAACCTGGCTGGTGACCACGGCGCTGTACGTCGCAGCCTGTTACCTCATTGCCATGCTGCTGCGTTACCTCGAGCAGCGCCTGGCGATTCGCCGCTAGGAGGCCCGGACCATGTACGAACAACCCAGTTGGTTGCATGAATTGTGGATCGCCCGGGAGGCGCTGTGGGCTGGGTTTCTCACCAGCGTGCAGTGCGCGGGCCTGGCGATCGTGTTCGGGACGGTGATCGGCGTGTTTGCCGGTCTGATCCTGACCTATGGCAAATGGTGGGCGCGCCTGCCGTTTCGCACCTACGTCGATCTGATTCGCGGCACGCCCGTGTTTGTCCTGGTGCTGGCCTGCTTCTATATGGCGCCGGCGCTGGGCTGGCAGATCGGCGCGTTCCAGGCCGGTGCGCTGGGGCTGACGCTGTTTTGCGGCTCCCACGTCGCCGAGATCGTGCGCGGTGCCTTGCAGGCCATCCCGCGCGGGCAACTGGAAGCCGGCAAGGCCATCGGCCTGACGTTCGGCCAGTCCCTCAGTTACGTGCTGTTGCCTCAAGCGTTACGGCAGATATTGCCGACCTGGGTCAATTCGTCGACGGAGATCGTCAAGGCCTCGACCCTGCTCTCGGTGATCGGCGTGGCCGAGCTGCTGCTCAGCACCCAGCAGGTCATCGCGCGCAACTTCATGACCCTGGAGTTTTACCTGTTCGCCGGCTTTCTCTTCTTCGTCATCAACTACGCCATCGAGCTTCTTGGGCGGCAAATCGAAAAACGGGTGGCCTTGCCATGACACAGACTCAAACTGCACCTGCCGCCCCGGCTCTGTTGAGCATCGAAGGGCTGCACAAATCCTATGGCCCGGTCGAAGTGCTCAAGGGCGTCGACCTGAAGATGAACAAAGGCGACGTGGTCACGCTGATCGGCTCCAGCGGCTCGGGCAAAACCACGCTGCTGCGGTGCGTCAATCTGCTGGAAGAGTTTCAGGGCGGGCACATTCGCCTGGAAGGGCAGGACATCGGCTACAGCGACGTCAGCGGCAAGCGCGTGCGTCATCCGGAGAAGCTGATTGCCCAGCACCGAGCGATGACCGGCATGGCGTTTCAGCAGTTCAACCTGTTCCCGCACCTGACCGCTCTGCAGAACGTCACCCTCGGCTTGCTCAAAGTGAAGAAGCTGCCCAAGGATCAAGCCATTGCCCTGGCGGAAAAGTGGCTGGAGCGCGTCGGCCTGCTGGAGCGGCGCAATCACTTTCCCGGCCAGTTGTCCGGCGGCCAGCAGCAGCGGGTGGCGATTGCCCGCGCCATTGCCATGAACCCGAGCCTGATGCTGTTCGACGAGGTCACGTCGGCGCTCGATCCGGAGCTGGTCGGCGAGGTGCTCAGCGTGATCAAGGGCCTGGCGGAAGAGGGCATGACCATGTTGCTGGTGACCCACGAAATGCGCTTCGCCTACGAGGTGTCCGATCAGATCGTGTTCATGAATCAGGGCCGCATCGAAGAGCAGGGCCCGCCCAAGGCATTATTCGAACAACCCAAGTCAGCGCGTCTGGCTGAATTCCTCAAGAACATTCGTTTTTAAGACGCTCACTCAAAGGAGATTTTCATGAGCATTACTCGTTACGGTGCCGGCAGTACCGCAGGTGGCGGCCAGCCACGTCCATTCGCCCGTGCGGTCGAAGCCGATGGCTGGCTGCATGTGTCGGGGCAAGTGCCGGCTGAAAACGGTGAGATCATCAACGGCGGGATCGTCGAGCAGACCCACAAGACCATGCAGAACCTGGTGGCGATCCTGACCGAGGCCGGTTACGGCCTGGAAGACGTGGTGCGCGTCGGCGTGTGGCTGGAAGACCCGCGTGATTTCTGGAGCTTCAACAAGGTCTTCGGCGAGTATTTCTCCCCGGAACACGCACCAGCCCGCGCCTGCGTGCAGGCCAACATGATGGTCGACTGCAAGGTCGAGATTGATTGCATTGCGTACAAGAAGAAGGCGTAAGTAAGGTCAGGCACGCATCCTTGTAGGAGCGCGCTTGCCCGCGATTGCGGTGGGTCTGCAAACGAATTATTGCCTGACCCACGGCAATCGTCCGGATGCGGCCCAGACCAAGCGCGCTCCTACAGTTAGTGTCTTGCTAGTAAATTGCGTGCCTTACTTCAGGAAACAGCCGCCTCAATGGACAACGTCACCATGACCGAAGACACCATCAAACGCCGGGCCCGTGGTTTAGACCGAGCGTTCGATATTCTCGATTTCCTCAAGGAAACCGGTACGCCGTTGCGGCCTAACGAGATCGCCAGCGGCATCTGCAGCCCCAAATCGACGGTCTATGAACTGGTCAGTTCGCTGCTGGAACGGCGCATCCTCGAGACCGTCGGCAAGGACGGCCACGTGTATCTGGGCCGGCAGTTGTACTTCCTCGGGCAGGCGCATCTGCGCCATTTCGACTTCACCCGCGAGGCCGAAGTCAGCCTGGGTGAGATCGTCGAGCAGACCCGGGAAACCGCGCAGATGTGCCTGCTCAATGGTCGCAAATACACCGTCGCGCTGATGAAAGAGGGCGCGCGGCATTTCCGTATTTCATCCGATATCGGCGAGGACGCCCCAATCCCGTGGACGGCCTCCGGGCGTCTGCTGCTCGGGCACCTCACCGATCAGGCGATCATCGACCTGATCGACGACGAGGACTTCATCCTCCCGGACGGCAAGCGCCTGCCGATCGAGACGTTTCTGGCCGAGATCCGCAAGGCTCACGACGACGGCTTCTTTTCCTTCGACAGCATCGCCGACACCTTCACCCACTGCTTTGCCGCACCCGTGCGGGACAAACAGGGTATCTGCATCGCGACTTTGTGCATCGTCGCCCCGCGCGCCGACGCCACCGCCCATTACGCGCATTACCGCCGCGTGTTGATCGACAGCGCCAACGGTCTGGCCCGGCGCGTCATCGAATAGCGTCGCCGAACGTGTATACGCGTAAGGCACACGAACAAAAAATTCAGGAGAACAGAGATGAGCATTGCCGCGATTGAAAAGGGCGCCACGCAACCCGGCGACCACCTGGTGCGCGACGTCAGCCTGCCCGCGCTGGTCATCCACGACACGGCGCTGGAGCACAACCTGCGCTGGATGCAGAAGTTCGTCAGCGACAGCGGCGCGGAGCTCGCTCCCCACGGCAAGACCAGCATGGTCCCGGCGTTGTTTCTGCGGCAGTTGCAGCACGGCGCATGGGGCATGACCCTCGCCACGGCGGTGCAGACCCGTGCGGCCTATGCCCATGGCGTGCGCCGGATACTGATGGCCAACCAGTTGGTCGGCGCGCCGAACATGACGATCATTGCCGAGATGCTCACTGACGGGATGTTCGACTTTCACTGCATGGTCGATCACCCGGACAACGTCAAGGCGCTGGGGGAGTTCTTCGCCGCTAAGGGCCTGACCCTCAATGTGATGATCGAGTACGGCGTGGTCGGTGGACGCTGCGGCTGCCGCAGTGAAGCCGAAGTCATGTCTCTGGCCGACGCGATTGCTGCACAACCGGCGCTGAAGCTGACCGGCATTGAGGGCTACGAAGGCGTGATCCATGGCGACCAGGCGGTGAGCGGCATTCGCGCGTTTGCCACGTCGCTGGTACGACTGGCCGTGACGCTGCAGGACAAGGGCGCCTTTGCGCTGGATCGCCCGATCGTTACGGCTTCGGGCTCGGCGTGGTACGACCTGATCGCTGAAGAATTCGACAAGCAGCAGGTGCGCGAGCGCTTCCTGAGCGTGCTGCGTCCCGGCAGTTACGTGGTCCACGACCACGGCATCTACAAAGACGCGCAGTGCTGCGTGCTCGACCGCCGTCACGACCTGAGCGAGGGACTGCGCCCGGCGATGGAAGTCTGGGCCCACGTGCAGTCGATGCCGGAGCCGGGTTTTGCGGTGATCGCCATGGGCAAGCGTGATGTGGCCTTCGATGCCGGTATGCCGAACCCGATCAAGCGGTATGCGCCAGGCGTAGTGCCCGCGAGTGGCGAGGACGTGAGCGCCTGCAAAGTCACTGCCGTTATGGACCAACACGCGTTCATGACCGTGGCGCCAGGATGCGAGTTGAAGGTCGGCGATATCATTTCGTTCGGCACCTCGCACCCGTGCCTGACCTTCGACAAATGGCGCACGGGGTGCCTGGTCGGCGATGATCTGTGCGTCATCGAATCCTTCGATACCTGCTTCTGACAGGAGTCTGCAATGAGTGAAATGGTCAGTCACAGCTACCCGCGCGTCGCGCTGATCGGCGAATGCATGATCGAGTTGCAACAGCACGCCAACGGCACGCTCAAGCAGAGCTTCGGCGGCGACACGCTGAACACTGCGGTGTACCTGTCGCGCCTGCTGGGTTCGGCGGCGCAGGTGGATTACGTCACGGCGCTGGGCGACGACAGTTTCAGCGACGCCATGTGCCAGGTCTGGAAGGATGAGGGCATTGGTCTGAGTCGGGTGCAGCGCTTGCCGGGGCGGCTGCCGGGTCTGTATTGCATTCAGACCGATGCCAGCGGCGAGCGGCGCTTCCTGTACTGGCGCAACGAGGCGGCGGTGCGCGAATGCTTCACCACCCCGGCGGCCGAGCCGGTGCTGGCCGCGCTGCCGGAGTACGACGTGCTGTATTTCAGCGGCATCACCCTGGCGGTGCTGGGTGAGGTGGGCAGGGCGCGGCTGTTGTCGACCCTTGGCGACGCCCGCGACCGCGGCGCGCGGGTGGTGTTCGACAACAATTACCGGCCGCGCCTGTGGCGCAGTGTCGAGCAGGCCCGCCAGGCGTATCGCGCGGTCATGCACGAAGTGGATCTGGCCCTGTTGACCGAGGAGGACGAGCAGGCGCTGTTCGACTACACCGACAGCGAGCAGATTTTGCAGACCTATCGGGACATGGGCGTGAGTGAGGTGGTGGTCAAACGCGGTGCCCAGAGCTGTCTCGTCAGTGTCGACGCCCGGAGTTATGAAGTGCCTGCCCACGCCGTGCAGAAAGTCATCGACACCACGGCGGCGGGGGATTCGTTCAGCGCAGCCTATCTGGCGCGGCGTCTGCGCGGGGGCAGTCCAAAAGATGCGGCCGATGCCGGGCATCGGTTGGCGAGCCTGGTGATTCAACACCCCGGGGCGTTGATACCGCGGAGTGTGATGCCGGCCTGAAGTAGCTCATTGTGCCCACGCTTACTCTGTGGGACCGGCTTTAGCCGGGAAGGCGTCAGGTGTCACACCGCGAAATCGAGGGTGTGCATTCGGGCCTCTTCCCGGCTAAAGCCGGTCCTACTAATCCAAGGGGCCAGTGTGACCCCCACAAAATTGCAGAGACAGCCCCTCAATCCCGATAAAAGACCTGCACCAAGTGATACCCGAACTTGCTCTTGACCGGGCCATGCACAACCCGCAGCGGTTTTTTGAAGATCACCTGATCAATCGCGCCGACCATCTGGCCCGGCCGCACCTCACCCAGATCACCGCCGCGCTTGCCGCTCGGGCAGGTCGAGTACTTCTTTGCCAGCACGTCGAACGCCTCGCCCTTGGCAATGCGCTGCTTCAGTTGCTCGGCGTCTTCAGCGGTCTTGACCAGAATGTGGCGGGCTTGAGCTTTCATGATGAACCGGACGTCTCGATAAAAAAGCCGCGCATTATGCCTTTGCTGCGCGATTTGGGGTAATTTCCCACACCTTGACCGGACGAACGTGTGAATCGGCGCTCAGACAGGCCTGACCCGGCTAGTCAGGAAGCCCTGACCCGGCTAGTCAAACAGCCGCGACCCGGCTATTCAAACAGCCGGGACCCGGGCAGTTAAATAGCCCGAACATTGAAACCGGCCGAAGGTCCACACACTGTAGGCCTGTAGTCTCCTCAAACCTCTTGTGCGGTGTTGCCTTATGGATTTTCCGGCGTTGTTGAAGGTGCTTGCCACCCAGGATGGATCGGACCTTTACCTGTCCACCGGCGCGCCCCCCTGCGCCAAGTTCAATGGCGTGCTCAAACCGCTGGGCACTGAAGCGTTCAAGCCCGGCGACGTCGGCCTGATCGCCAACGCCATCATGGACGCCGAGCAGCGCATGGATTTCGAACGCGATCTGGAAATGAACCTGGCGTTTTCCCTGTCCGGTGTCGGGCGATTCCGCATCAACATCTTCAAGCAGCGCAACGAAGTGTCCATCGTGGCGCGTAACATCAAGCTCGACATCCCCAAATTCGAAGACCTGCACCTGCCGCCGATCCTGCTCGACGTGATCATGGAAAAGCACGGCCTGGTGCTGTTCGTCGGCGCCACCGGTTCGGGTAAGTCGACCTCGCTCGCCGCACTGATCGACCACCGCAACCGCCACGCCAGCGGCCACATCATCACCATCGAAGACCCGGTGGAGTTCATCCACAAACACAAGCGCTCGATCATCAATCAGCGCGAAGTGGGCGTCGATACGCGCAGCTTCCACGCGGCGCTGAAGAACACCCTGCGTCAGGCACCGGACGTGATCCTGATCGGCGAGATCCGCGACCGCGAGACCATGGAGCACGCGCTGGCGTTTGCCGACACCGGTCACCTGGCGATCTCGACGCTGCACGCCAACAACGCCAACCAGGCGCTGGACCGCATCATCAACTTCTTCCCGGAAGAGCGGCGCCCGCAGTTGCTCCATGACCTGGGCAACAACCTCAAGGCGTTCGTCTCGCAGCGGCTGGTCAAGACCACCGACGGCAAGCGCCGCGCGGCAGTGGAGGTGATGCTGGGCACGCCGACCATTCGCGATTTGATTCACCGCAACGAGCTGACCGAGCTCAAGGGCATCATGGAGAAGTCCACCAATCTGGGCATGCAGACCTTCGACAACGCGCTGTATGACTTGGCGGTGGAGGGCGCGATCACCGAAGAAGAAGCCCTGAAGAACGCCGACTCGGCCAACAACGTGCGCCTGCGGTTAAAATTGCACAGCGAGGACGGGCCATCGACCATCGCCACCGCGCCACGCGCGCCCCAGCCCGCTGCGCAGGTGAACGTGAAGGATTGGGGGCTGGTGGACGAGCGGGACGAGCGGGGGAGTTGAAAGATAAGCCTCGCTGCCTGCTGCGGGGTTAGTGAAAGACCGCGCACGATCCGTAGGAGCCGGCTTGCTGGCGAACGCGGTGGGTCATTCACATTTTCGTATCTGACACACCCAGTTCGCCAGCAAGCCGGCTCCTACAGACCATGCATTCAGCCAGCAACCGCCTGTGCCTTGGAGACATTCGACAGAGCATTGCGCCTACCGCGCCAGCCACCCGCCGTCGATATTCCACGCCGCACCGCGCACTTGCGCGCCCGCTTCGCTGCACAGAAACAGGGCTAATTCCCCCAGCTGCGAAGGCGTCACGAACTCCAGCGACGGCTGCTTCTCCGCCAGCAAGTCATGTTTTGCCTGTTCCAGGTCGCCCGTCTCGGCGGCGCGATCATCAATCTGCTTCTGCACCAGCGGCGTCAGCACCCAGCCCGGGCAAATGGCGTTGCAGGTGATGTGACTGGCTGCTGTCTCCAGGCCGACCACCTTCGTCAGGCCGATAACGCCGTGCTTGGCCGCCACATACGCCGCCTTGCCGGTCGAACCCACCAGGCCATGCACCGAGGCAATGTTCACGATGCGCCCCCAGCCCTTAGCCCGCATGCCCGGCAGGCACAGCCGCGTGCTGTGGAACACCGACGACAGGTTGATGGCGATGATCTTGTCCCAGCTCTCCACCGGGAAATCCTCCACCGCGTCGACGTGCTGAATCCCCGCGTTGTTGACCAAGATGTCGACGCCGCCGAATTCGCGCTCGGCATAGGCAATCATGTCGGCAATCTGCGCGACATCGCTGACGTCCGCCGGGTGGTGGCCGACCTTGCCGCCGTACTGCTTGACCTGCTCGATCACCGCCGACGCATCGCCGAACCCGTTGAGCACCAGATTGGCGCCGGCCTTGGCCAGCGTTATCGCGATGCCCAGGCCGATGCCGCTGGTGGAGCCGGTGACCAGTGCGGTTTTGCCTTGCAGACTCATGTTCAATTCCTCATACGATGCCGGTTGCATAGAAGACGCCGATCACCACAAACACCGCCAGTGTCTTGATGATCGTGATGCCGAAGATGTCCTTGTAGGCCTCACGGTGGGTCAGCCCGGTGACCGCCAGCAGGGTGATGACCGCGCCGTTGTGCGGCAGCGTGTCCATGCCGCCGCTGGCCATGGCCGCGACGCGGTGCAACACCTCCAGCGGAATGTTCGCCGCGTGGGCCGCCGCGATAAAGCTGTCGGACATCGCCGCCAGGGCAATGCTCATGCCCCCGGACGCCGAGCCGGTGATCCCGGCGAGCAGGGTCACGGTAATCGCTTCGTTGACCAGCGGATTGGGAATGCTCTTCAGTCCGTCGGCCAGCACGAGGAATCCGGGCAACGACGCAATCACGGCACCAAAACCGTATTCCGACGCCGTGTTCATCGCCGCCAACAGCGCGCCGCCGACCGCCCCCTTGCTGCCCTCGGCCAGCTTCGATTTGACGGTGCTGAAGGCGAACAGCAGTACAAAGACAATGCCGACCAGCAGTGCCGCCTCGACCGCCCAGATCGCGGTGATCTTGGCGATGTCGGTCTGCACCGGTGTCGCCATGCCCGGCAGCGCCAGGGTGTGGGTCTTGCCATACCACTGCGGAATCCACTGGGTAAACAGCAGGTTCATGACCCCCACCAGCAACAGCGGCGCCAGGGCGACCCACGGGTTGGGCAGTGCGATATCGGCCGGGGTGTCAGGCTCGTTGCGCAGCTCGGTGCCATAGCCTTCGCCCGCACGTTGAGCCCGGTTGCGCTGGCGTTGCAGAAACAGCATGCCGGCGCTGAAGACGAACGCCGTGCCGATCAGACCCAGCCACGGCGCAGCCCACGCCGTGGTGTTGAAGAAGGTCGAGGGGATAATGTTCTGGATTTGCGGGGTGCCCGGCAGGGCGTCCATGGTGAACGAGAACGCGCCAAGGGCGATGGTCGCGGGAATCAGCCGCTTGGGAATGTTGCTCTGGCGGAACATCTCGGCGGCAAACGGGTAGACCGCAAACACCACCACGAACAGCGACACGCCGCCATAGGTCAGCAGCGCGCAGACCAGCACGATCACCAGCATCGCCTGGCGGGTGCCGAGCAGGCGAATGGCAGCCGCCACGATGGAGCGCGAGAACCCCGACAGCTCGATCAGCTTGCCGAACACGGCGCCGAGCAAAAACACCGGGAAGTAGAGTTTGACGAAGCCGACCATCTTGTCCATGAACACGCCGGTGAAGGCGGGCGCCACGGCAGAGGGGTCGGTGAGCAGCACGGCGCCGAGCGCCGCAATGGGGGCAAAGAGGATGACGCTGTAACCCCGGTACGCAGCCAGCATCAGCAGCGTAAGGGCCGCTAAAGCGATGATCACACTCATCGAGTGTCTCCTGTTGTTTTTGTTTTGGGTGCGGCGAGGCCGCGCAACAGGAGGTATAGCTACTTTCATGCCATTACGCTAAGTGGCTGAATTTGAAACGATTTACGCGATGGCGTTAGGGCGCGGCGTCAGATATGTCCAGAAAACGAGACCGCTACTGTGCAAGCGAGAGCGTGAAAAACCAATTGCCCCGGATTGCGACAGCTCTAGATCGGGATACCTGGCAATCAGTCCGGAATCGTAGACAAACAGTCTCGCTATTGAGACTCAGCGATCCCCAGCGCGGCCATCTTTTTGTACAGCGTCGAACGCCCCAACCCCAACTGCCGAGCCGCGAGAATCACGTTACCCGCGCACTGCGCCAGCTTCGCCTGAATCAGCTCCCGGTCGAAATGCTGCCGCGCCTCGCTGTAGGTTTGATCATTGGACGCTGACCAACCCGGTACCGGCGGACTGGCCACCGGCACCAGCGTGCCGATGGCGGCGCGAATGTCGTTGGGGTTGAGCTGCAGATCGTCGCTGAGCAGCGCCGCACGCTCGAGCACGTTGCGCAGCTCGCGAATGTTGCCCGGCCAGGCATGTTGAGCGAGGGCCACCAAGGAACCGGACGCCAGTTCGTGATGGCTGTGAAGGTCCTCGAGAATCGCTTCGGCCAGCGCCGGAATATCATCCAGACGCTCGCGCAATGGCGGTACTTTTATGGGCAATACACTCAACCGGTAATACAGGTCGGCGCGAAACTCGCCACGCTTGATCGCCGCTTCGAGGTCGGTGGAGGTCGCGGCAATCACGCGCACATCGCTCTTGATCAGTTCGTTGGAGCCTACCGGCTCGTATTCCTTTTCTTGCAGCACCCGCAGCAATTTGCTCTGCAGCGGCAAAGGCATGTCGCCGATTTCGTCGAGAAACAGCGTGCCGCCCTCGGCCAGGTGCAGTTTGCCCTGGCGCCCCTTGCGGTCGGCGCCGGTAAACGCGCCAGGGGCGGTGCCGAAGAACTCCGCCTCCAGCAACGCCTCGGGAATCGCCGCACTGTTGATGCTGACGAAGGGTTTGTGCGCCCGTGGCGAGCTGTTGTGCACGGCGTGGGCGAGCAGCTCCTTGCCGGTGCCGGTCTCGCCGAGCAGCAGCACCGGAGAATCGGTGTTGGCGCTGCGGCGCGCTCGGCGTTTCACTTCGAGGCTCGCGGCACTGGTGCCGATGAAATGGGCAAAGCTGTATTTGGCCTGACGGGCGCGCAGCAGCGAGCGGGTCGAAGCCAGCTCCTGCTGCATGCTCGAATAGCGCTTGAGCAGCGGCGACAGCGCGTGCAGCTCGTCGAACAGGGCAAAGCCGATGGCGCCGATCACCGCGCCGCCGTCGTCATGAATCGGCAGGCGCATGACCACCAGCGGGTCCTTCGCCGTGTCCATCATGTCCAGCAGAATCGGCTGGCCGTTGCTCGCCACCTGGCGCAGAAGGCTGCCCGGAATTACCTGTTCACACGGCTGACCGACCGCGCGGCTCGGGTCTTCCAGGCCAAAGCGGCGGGCGTAGCGCTCGTTGATCCAGACGATGCGCGCATCGCGGTCGACGATCACCGTGCCTTCGCTGGACTGCTCGATGATCTCGAAGAGCGAACGGATCGCCAGTCGCCGAACGCGCCGGTAATCCTTCAGGCTTTCAGTGTCTTTCATCTGCGGTTCCATCCATCCTGTTCCTCGGCATCTGGCCGCACAGACTACTGGTTGGGACGAGCTTCAGTTGAAACCGGGGTGCGCCGCCGCCAGCAATTCCCGGGTGTAGGGGTGCTGCGGCGCATCGAACACATCGTGGCTCGCGCCGCGCTCGACCACTTTGCCGTCCTTGACCACGATCAGGTCATGGGCCAGCGCCTTGACCACGGCCAGGTCATGGCTGATGAACAGGTAAGTCAGGCCGTGCCGTTCCTGCAATTGACGCAACAGCGCGACGACCTGTTTCTGCACGGTGCGATCCAGGGCAGAGGTCGGTTCGTCGAGCAATATCAAGGCAGGTTTGAGCACAAGGGCGCGGGCAATGGCGATACGTTGCCGCTGCCCACCGGAAAATTCATGGGGGTAACGGTGCCGGCTCGACGGGTCGATGCCGACTTCCTCCAGCGCACGAATCACTTCGGCCTCACAGCTGGCCTTGTCCAGGTCGCTGTGAACTTCCAGGCCCTCGCTCATGATCTGTGCCACCGACATGCGCGGGCTGAGGCTGCCGTAAGGGTCCTGAAAAACCACCTGCATCTGCTTGCGCCACGGGCGCATCTGCTTCTGATTCAGGCTGTCCAGCGCGTGACCCTTGAAGCGGATACTGCCACGCGATTCCAGCAAGCGCAGGATGGCCTGACCAAGTGTCGACTTGCCCGAGCCGGATTCGCCAACGATGCCCAGGGTTTTGCCGCGCTCGATGCTCAGGCTGATGTCATCGACGGCTTTCAGGTATTCGTGGTGCCGGTTGAAAATCCCGCCGCCGAGGGAGAACCAGACCCGCAGGTTATCGACCTCCAGCACCTTCTCGCGGGTGTCGCGGGGCAACGGCTCGCCGGCCGGTTCCGCGTCCAGCAGCAAGCGGCTGTAAGGGTGTTGCGGGTTTTTGAACAGCGACTGGCAATTGGACTGCTCGACGATTTCCCCGGCGCGCATGACGCACACCCGCTGGGCAATGCTGTGCACCAGATTGAGGTCGTGGCTGATCAGCAACAGCGACATGTTCAGCCGTTGCTGCAGCTGTTTGAGCAGCAGCAGGATCTTGCGCTGCACGGTCACATCCAGGGCCGTGGTTGGCTCATCGGCAATCAGCAGTTCCGGCTCGCAGGCCAGCGCCATGGCGATCATCACCCGCTGGCGCTGGCCGCCGGACAACTCGTGGGGGTAGGCCTTCAGGCGCTTTTTCGGGTGCTGAATGCCGACCAGCTCCAGCAGCTCAATGATCCGCGCCTGAGCCGCCTTGCCTGCCATGCCCTTGTGCAGCAGCAAGGTCTCGCCGATTTGCCGGGACACCGTGTGCAGCGGGTTCAGCGAGGTCATCGGCTCCTGAAAGATCATCGCGATCTGATTGCCCCGGAGTTCGCGCATGACGTTGCCATCGGCGCCGAGCAACTCCTTGCCGCGATAACGAATGCTGCCAGTGCTCAGCGTGCCCGCCTGGGGCAGCAGTTGCAGGATCGAATGCGCGGTCACCGATTTGCCCGAGCCGGACTCGCCAACCAATGCCAGGCACTCACCGGCCGGGATGTCCAGGCTCAAGTGCTTGACCACGGTGTGGCCGTTGAACGACACCGAGAGGTCGCGGATTTCGATCAGGTTTTCGGACATCTCAGGACCTCGGGTCGAAGGCATCCCGCAGGGCCTCGCCAATAAACACCAGCAGCGACAGTATCAGCGCCAGTGTGAAAAATGCCGTGAAGCCCAGCCATGGCGCCTGCAGGTTCTGTTTGCCCTGGGCGATCAGCTCGCCCAGTGACGCGCTACCGGCAGGCATGCCGAAGCCGAGGAAGTCCAGCGCGGTCAGCGTGGAGATCGCCCCGGTGAGAATGAAAGGGAGGTAACTCAGGGTGGCGTTCATGGCGTTGGGCAGAATGTGCCGCAGGATCACCTTGCGATCACTCAGCCCCAGCGCGCGCGCCGCTTTGACGTACTCCAGATTGCGGCCGCGCAGGAACTCGGCGCGCACCACGTCCACCAGCGCCAGCCACGAAAACAGCGCCATGATCCCCAGCAGCCACCAGAAGTTCGGCTCGACGAAGCCCGACAGAATGATCAGCAGGTACAGCACCGGCAGGCCGGACCAGACTTCCAGCACGCGCTGGCCGATCAAATCCACCCAGCCGCCGTAATAGCCCTGCAATGCGCCGGCGGCGATGCCGATCAGCGCACTGATGAAGGTCAGCGCCAGGGCAAACAGAATCGACACCCGCGCGCCGAAAATGACCCGGGCCAGCACGTCCCGGGCCTGATCGTCGGTGCCCAGCCAGTTGATCGAGGAGGGCGGGCTCGGCGCCGGTTTGTTCAGGTCATAGTTGGGTGTGTCATCGCTGAACGGGATTGGCGGAAACAGCATCCAGCCATCGCCCTTGCTGATCAACTGGCGCACGTAATCGCTGCGGTAGTCCGGCTGAAAGGGCAACTGGCCGCCGAATTCCTGCTCGGTGTGGCGCTTGAAGGCAGGGAAGTACAGCTCATGCTGATAACTCAGCACCAAGGGTTTGTCGTTGGCAATCAGCTCGCCGCACAGGCTGAGCACGAACAGCCCGCAGAACAACCACAACGACCACCAGCCACGGCGGTTGTTGCGGAAGCGCTCGAAGCGACGGCGAGCCACCGGAGACAGTCTGCGCATCACGCATTCCTCGCGCTGAAGTCGATACGGGGGTCGACCAGGGTGTAGCAGATGTCCCCGACCAGCTTTATCAGCAACCCGAACAGCGTGAAGATGAACAGCGAACCGAATACCACCGGGTAGTCCCGGGACACCGCGGCTTCGTAACTCATGCGGCCGAGGCCATCGAGGGAGAAGATCACTTCGATCATCAACGAACCGGCGAAGAACACGCTGATGAACGCCTGGGGAATGCCGGCCACGATCAGCAACATGGCGTTGCGGAACACGTGGCCGTAAAGGACGCGTCGCTCACTCAGGCCTTTAGCGCGGGCGGTCACCACGTACTGGCGGGTGACTTCGTTGAGGAAGGAGTTTTTGGTCAGGATGGTCAGCGTCGCGAAGCCGCCGATAACCAGTGACGTCACCGGCAACACCAGGTGCCAGAAGTAGTCGGCGATCTTGCCCAGGGTGCTCAGTTGATCGAAATTTTCGGACACCAGTCCGCGCACCGGGAACCAGCTCAGCGACGTGCCGCCGGCAAACAGCACCACCAATAGCATGGCGAACAGAAAGGCGGGCATTGCGTAGCCGATGATGATTGCGGTGCTGCTCCAGATGTCGAAGTGGCTGCCGTGCTTGACCGCCTTGCGGATGCCCAGGGGGATCGACACCAGATAAGTGATCAGCGTCGCCCACAGCCCCAGCGAGATGGACACGGGCATCTTTTGCAGGATCAGGTCCGTGACCTTGGCGCCGCGAAAGAAGCTGTTGCCGAAATCCAGCTGGGCGTAGTTCTTCAGCATTAGCCATAGACGCTCATGCAGGGGTTTGTCGAAACCGTACTGATGCTCGATCTCCTTGATCAGCTTGGGATCGAGCCCGCGACTGGCCCGGGACTGACCAACGTTCATGGTTTCGCTGTGGCCCGCGCCAATGGTGCCGCCCGCGACGCCTTGCAGCTTGGCGATGGCTTGTTCCACCGGGCCGCCGGGCGCAGCCTGCACGATGAAGAAGTTGACCAGGAGAATGCACAGCAGCGTCGGAATAATCAGCAGCAGGCGCCTTATCAGGTAGCCGAGCATTACTTGACCTCCGAGGGAATGGCCGAAGCACCCCGTTGCTGAGCGAACTGTTCGTTGGTCAGGGCCTGGGGGCTGACTTCCCACCAGGTGTCGATGGCTTCGCTGTTGCTGGCCTGCACCTTGGGAATGCCGAAACGGTTCCACCACACCGTGGAAGAGCCGGGCGGGTAATAGTTGGGAATCCAGTAGAAGCCCCACTGCAGCACCCGGTCCAGGGCATGGGCGTAGTCGATCATCGCGGGCTTGTTGTCGGCTTTGGCCAGGCCTTCGATCAGGGTGTCGACGGCCGGGTCGCGCAGGACCATGTAGTTGCTGGAACCGGAATCGGTGGCGACTTTCGAACCGAAGTTGTTGTACAGCTCCATGCCCGGGGAGGTCGAAACGCCGTAGCCGGTGACGATCATGTCGTAATCCCGGGCCATGACCCGGTTCAGGTACTGCGCCGAGTCGATGCGGCGGATCTCGAAATCGATGCCGATCTGCGCCAGATTGCGCTTGTACGGCAGCAGGATTTTCTCGAAGCCGCTCTGGCCGTTGAGGAAGGTAAAACTCAACGGTTCGCCCTGGGCGTTGACCAGCCTGTCGCCCTGGGGCATCCAGCCTGCTTCTTCGAGCAACGCCAGGGCTTGCAGCTGTTTGTCGCGAATGAAGCCGCTGCCATCGGTTTTCGGGGTCTGGAACACCGTGGTGAAGACTTCCGGCGGAACCTGACCGCGCAACGGCTCGAGGATCTTCAGCTCAGATGCGGTGGGCAACGCCGTTGCCGCAAGATCACTGTTGGAGAAATAGCTGTTCTGACGCACATACACGTTGCGCATCATCTGTTTGTTGGTCCACTCAAAATCCCACAACATCGCCAGCGCCTGCCGCACGCGCCGGTCCTGAAACTTCGGGCGATCAAGATTGAAGATAAAACCCTGGGAGCTCTGCACCGCACCCTTGGCCAGGTGCGCCCGCTGCAGACGACCTTCGGTCAATGCCGGGCTGTCATAGCCGATCGAGTAACCGGTGGCAGAATATTCGCGGTTGTAGTCGTAACCGCCACCGCGTAGCACCTGACGCGCGACGTCGGTGTCGCCGAAATACTCGACGCTGAAATGATCGAAGTTGTACTGGCCGCGATTGACCGGCAAGTCTTTACCCCACCAGTCGGGGTTGCGCTCGAAGGTGATGCTGCGCCCGGGGTCGACCTTGCCGATGCGATACGGGCCGCTGCCCACCGGAATCTCGAAGCCGCCGCCGTTGGCAAAGTCGCGGTCCTTCCACCAATGCTCGGGGAACACCGGCAGCGAGGCCAGATCCAGGGGCAGGGTGCGGCTTTCACTGCTTTTGAAATCAAAGCGGATTTGCGTCGGCGACTCGACTTCAACGCCTTTGACGTCCTGAAACTCGGTGCGGTACGACAGGCTGCCCTGGGTCATCAGCAGGTTATAGGTGTAGCGCACGTCTTCGGCGGTAATGGCCGAGCCGTCGGAGAATCTGGCCTTGGGGCTCAGGTAGAAACGCAAGGACATGCCGTCGGGGGCGCGTTCCATTTTCTCTGCGATCAAGCCATAAACGGTGTAGGGCTCGTCCAGCGACCTGACCGCCAGCGGCGAGTACAGCAAGCCGTTGACCTGGGCGACGCCGGTGCCCTTGTCGAGGTACGGCATGATGTGATCGAACTGACCGATTTCCTGCGCCGAGCGGCGCATGCTGCCGCCTTTCGGGGCATCGGCATTCACGTAATCGAAGTGCTCGAAATTAGCCGGGTAGCGCGGCGCCTCGCCGTAAACGGTCAACGCGTGTTGAGGGGCGGCGGACAGAACCTGAAAACCTGAAACGAGGACGAGTGTTGCGACCATCAGCGATGACAAAACAAAACGCATTGCACGAATCCTGACTGACATTGGCGAGCAATATCAGGGTTGAAGGTCATGACGGCGAGGGTGGCCGGTCCGGTTTTTTTATTGATTACCCCGGTGGCAAGGTACCGCAAAGCCCAAGCCTTTGTAACCGGACAATACTGCGCTGGAGCAAGGATCCGATAAACAAACGGCCCGCTTTCAAGGGCGGGCCGTTCGTGCAGCAGCGCGGAGGATCAGTCCTGACGGCTGGTCACTTCCAGCAGGTGATAACCGAACTGGGTTTTCACCGGGCCCTGGACGACGTTCACCGGTGCGCTGAACACCACGGTGTCGAATTCCTTGACCATTTGACCCGGGCCGAAGGAGCCGAGGTCGCCGCCTTGACGGCTGGACGGGCAGCTGGAGTTGTCTTTCGCGACTTCGGCGAAATCAGCGCCGCCTTCGATCTGCGCTTTGAGTTCGTTGCACTTCTCTTCGCTGGACACGAGGATGTGGCGGGCAGTGGCTTTGGCCATTTGGAAGACTCCTGTTAAAAAAAAGAAACGAGCGTACCGGAATAAGGGCCGCGTTTCCCGAGAAAGTTCAGGCGCCTTTGTCTGGTCGTGACAGATGACATCGTCGGTCAAAGACCTTTGCTGAACAGGAGGGCAGCGTGGTCCACATACAGCTCCACCGGATCGACCTGCTTGCGCACCAGGCCGGCGCTTTGATTGATGGAGTCCACGTGGTCCATCGGGTAGTCGGAGCGGATCACCTTGCCCAGATGGGAGCTGAATCGGCCGACCAGGCCGTCATTGGAAGCCGCTTCTTTCTCGAACAGCCGCGCGTAACTGCGCAGCGCCAGGTGCAGCGGATCCAGCGCATTGCGGCCTTCGGACAACAACGAACCATCGATGCAGCCGCTCCACGAGTAATAGTGAACGCCGTTGACCCGTTCAGCGCCTTCACCGCCCCACGTCGAGGGCAGCCCCTGGGAATACGTGCGGTTAAATGCCGCTACGCCTTCGGTCGTCAGCGCATCGAGTGCCTGAATCGGGTCTTGAGGCAGCACCGAATTACCACTCAGCAGCGCCAGGAAGTGGGCAAAACCTGCGGTCAGCCGCGATGCCACCGCTTCAGGCATCTGCCCGGGCGTCAGCGCCCGACGCACCCGGTCGGCCACCTCCGAGCCGTGATTGGGCCCGCTCACGGAAGTGACCGACGCCACGATGTCCGGACGCATCGCAGCGGCATAGCGGGAGGTCAGCGCGCCCTGGCTGTGTCCGATCAGGTTGACCTTCAGGTAACCGGTGCGGCGCAGAAAGCGCTCGATCTGATCAATCAATTGCTTCCCGCGGGTTTCGTTGTCGTGGACCCCGGACAGCGCCGGCACGTGGACCCTGCATCCGGCTCTCTCCAGCGCCTCGGGTACGGCATGGAACATTTCAACCGCGCCGATCCGGTCAAAGCCGAACAAGCCGTGGACCAGCAAAATGGGGTACTTGGTGGTGACTTCCTTGTACATGTCGGTCATTCCTTCGATGAAAATGAAGGATCGAGCTTAACCAGGGGCAATACGGCGGGGAGGGCGCGCAGGAGTGCGGCAACGGGCCGATAGGTGCAGGTTGTGGAAAGCGTTTAACCGCTACAGGCCTTGTGTGACGGGGAGGCTGGAAAAGACGCTGGCGTTGCGCTGCAAATGCGCCGGGCGCTCGAGACGATTTCCCACGATCGGCGTCTTCGCGGTGACGGACCGTGGCTGACAACGGCGACGATTCTGAGGGAAGCCGGCGACACGGCCGGCGCCGGCTTCCTGTGTGCAAACGTTACTGCTGACGCTTCTGCGAGAGTGGCTGCAGAGGCTACCTGTAGCGAAGTTTGTTCACGGCGTCGCGCAGCAGGCGCTCGGTGGACTCCCAGCCCAGGCAGGCGTCCGTCACTGACACGCCATATTTGAGGGAAGCACTCAACGGCTGGCAGCCCTCGAACAGGTGGCTCTCCAGCATCATGCCGATCAGCGTCCGGTCACCGGCCAGTCGTTGCTGCAGCACGTCGTTGAAGACCGCCGGCTGGCGCAGCGGATCCTTGCCGCTATTGGCGTGACTGCAATCGACCATGATGCGCGCGGCCATGCGGTGCTTCGCCAGACTGGCGTTCACTGCTGCAATACTGGCGGCATCATAGTTGGGCCCGCCGTGACCGCCGCGCAGAACGATGTGGGTATCGGGATTGCCCGACGTTTCGATAATCGCGGGATGCCCTTGGGGATCCATGCCGAAATGGCGGTGGGCGTGGGCCGCCGAGCGGATCGCGTCGCAGGCCACGGAGATGCCGCCGTCGGTGCCGTTCTTGAAGCCCGTTGGTACACCGAGGCCGCTGGCCATTTCCCGGTGGATCTGCGATTCGGTGGTTCTTGCGCCAATGGCGACCCAGCTCAAGACGTCATCGAAGTAGCCTGCCGCCATCGGTTGCAGCAATTCCGTAGCAATGGGCAAACCTAACCGGACCATTTCTCGCATCAACTGCCGCGACAGGGCCAGGCCTTCGGCCATGTCGTCACTGCCGTCCAGGGCCGGATCGTATGCCAGGCCCTTCCATCCGACCGTGGTGCGCGGCTTTTCGACGTAGGCGCGCATCACCAGCAGCATCTGGTCGCTGACCTCGGCAGCCAGACGTGCCAGGCGCTCGGCGTAGTCGAGGGCGGCGTGGGGATCGTGGATCGAGCACGGGCCGACGACGACCAGCAGGCGCGAATCTTCACCGTTGAGAATGGCGCGAATCGACTGGCGGTGGGCGGCGACCTGCGCGGTCATGGCAGCATCCAGCGGCAGCTGATGTTTCAGCGCGAACGGTGTGGGCAGGCGTTTCGGGGCAGGGCGGCTGTCATGCAGGGTGACGGCGCCGGACGGCAGATCGATGAGGGTGTTGCTAACAACGGGCGAATTCATGTGCTGGCTTCCTGGTCGGCGGGTGTTCCCGCGCAGACCTAATGGGGTGTTCGACAATTGGCCGGATTGGCTGTGAGCAGGGCGATGCCACCTGTCAGTGACCGATCGGAGGCGGCAGGCTGTCCCGATCGGAGGTTGCTAAATCGCCAGGCGAAGTCGGTGTCGTAGCGGTAATAGTGGGTGTGGTTCATGTGCGGTTCCTCGAATCAGTCAGTCAGAAATGTGTGGCCCAGAAAAACAAAACCCCCGGTCGGGAAGCCGACCGGGGGTGAGAGTTATCTCTGGTGGGCGTCCCGAAGTTCAGGGCGCCGCTTGGGTATCAGGCGCGCCAGTGGCTAAACCAATACCCATAAAAATAAGAAGCAGGAGCGGTAGACGCCGTCGCATTCCAGGCAGCCGGGCGCCCAGCCAGACGTGAACCGTCGGCGGTGCTGAGCAACTGAGTGGAAAGGGAAGGCAACATGGTCTGTCTCCGTGGAATGCCGCCGAGCTTACTTCAGACCCGTCGGGTTCTTCAATTGGAAATTACAATGGGGCTGATTGGGGCCAGTCTGCTTATATGCAACGCTCAACACTGCAAAAGGCTGATTCAGTCCTCGGGCACTTCCACATAAGCGGTGGCTGGGGGTATCACGCCGATCTTCATTCCCAGCAGCACCGCTACTTTGTGCGACTCACCCCGGCGCCCTTTCTTGCGCCCGGACAACACTTGATAGGTCGTCGCCGGGTCCACGTTGTGCTCCCTGGCAAATTCTTGAACCGATTTGCCCTGCTGTTCCAGCCAAGCCCTGGCTTGTGCGGCAGTACGAATTCCGGGCATAGTTCAAAACCGTTCAAGTTCGTTCAAATTATTTCGATTCTATCACTCGAAAGGGTGATGTCAACAAGGCTATGCATCCAAATGAGTGGAATAGGTGCCCGAATTAGGGAAGAGCGCGAGCGGTTGGGGCTTTCACAACGCGCATTCGGTGAAATCGGTGGCGTGGAAGCCAACGCACAGGGCAAGTACGAAAACGGCGAGCGCACCCCCAAGGCCGATTATCTGGCCCGTGTCGCCCTTCGCGGTGTTGACGTGTTGTACGTGCTGACGGGCTGCCACACCCCGGTGCCCATCGTCGGCCTGAGCGAAAACGAGGAGTGGATGGTAGGCAGTTACCGCACCCTGGGAAAGGAGGAACAGGATGCCATCTGCCGGTTAACCACTACCCTGGCGGAATACCAGACCAGCTACGCCCCGGACAAGAAGCTATAAGGCAATCGAGGGATGCAGCAGTCGGGCGTTTGAAGATTTTTATCAAGTTTTGCGGTCGATGATGATAGCTTGTCCGCACCGATGTAGATCATCTGATACACATTCATGAGCAGTGCTCCAGAGCAAGTCGCTTACTTTCTTTTTGTCAACATGGCGGGTAGTCGTCATGAACTGTTCGGTGAGGTGTCTGCTTGATTAGGGTGCTGGTTGTCGATGACCATGATCTGGTTCGGACAGGTATCACGCGCATGCTGGCCGACATTGAAGGCTTGCAGGTGGTGGGGCAGGCCGAGTCCGGCGAAGAGTCGTTGCAGAAGGCCCGCGAGCTGAAACCCGACGTCGTGCTGATGGACGTCAAGATGCCCGGCATCGGCGGACTGGAAGCCACGCGCAAGCTCATCCGCAGCCACCCCGACATGAAGGTGGTGGCAGTCACGGTGTGCGAAGAAGACCCGTTCCCTACACGGCTGCTGCAAGCCGGCGCGGCGGGATACATGACCAAGGGCGCCGGTTTGACCGAGATGGTTCAGGCCATTCGCCTGGTGTTCGCAGGCCAGCGCTACATCAGCCCGCAGATCGCCCAGCAACTGGCGCTCAAATCGTTCCAGCCACAGACCAGCAATTCGCCGTTCGACCTCTTGTCCGAGCGGGAAATCCAGATTGCCCTTATGATTGTTGGCTGCCAGAAAGTGCAGACGATTTCCGACAAGCTTTGCCTGTCACCCAAAACCGTGAATACCTACCGGTACCGCATATTCGAGAAGCTGTCGATTGGCAGTGACGTGGAGCTGGCCCTGCTGGCCGTCCGTCACGGCATGGTCGACGCCAGCGCATAAATGACTCAACCGTTTGATCCCAGTGCTTTTCTGTCCACCTGCAGTGGCCGCCCCGGCGTATATCGGATGTTCGATATCGACGGTAAGCTGCTGTACGTCGGCAAAGCCAAGAACTTAAAGAAGCGCCTCGCCAGCTATTTCCGCAAGACCGGCCATGCCCCGAAAACCGGTGCGCTGGTCGCGCGGATCGCTCAGGTTGAAACCACCATCACCGCCAATGAAACCGAGGCGTTGCTGCTGGAACAAACCCTGATCAAGGAGTCGCGTCCGCCGTACAACATCCTGTTGCGCGACGACAAGTCCTACCCCTACGTGCACCTGTCCGACGGCGAATTTCCCCGGCTGAGCATTCACCGCGGCGCCAAAAAGGCCAAGGGTCGCTACTTCGGGCCTTACCCCAGCGCCGGCGCCATTCGCGAGAGCCTGAGCATTCTGCAGAAGACCTTCCACGTCCGTCAGTGCGAAGACAGCTTCTACAAGAACCGCACCCGGCCTTGCCTGCAATACCAGATCAAGCGCTGCAAGGCGCCGTGCGTGAACCTCGTCGAGCCGCAGATCTACAACGAGGACGTGCGTCACTCGGTGATGTTCCTCGAAGGGCGCAGCAATGCCCTCACCGACGAACTCAATGCGCTGATGGAAAAGTCGGCGATGAACCTGGATTTCGAGCACGCCGCCGAGCTGCGTGATCAGATCGGCCTGCTGCGTCGCGTTCAAGACCAGCAGAGCATGGATGGCGGCACCGGCGACGTCGATGTAGTGGCGGCATTCGTCAACCCGGGCGGCGCGTGCGTACACTTGATCAGCGTGCGCGGCGGGCGGGTGTTGGGCAGCAAGAATTTCTTCCCGCAGGTCGGCATCGAGGAGGAGGTGGGCGAGGTTATGTCCGCCTTTCTGGCCCAGTATTTCCTGGGCGGCGGCGAGCGAGAGTTGCCCGGTGAAGTCATCGTCAACGTGGTCAACGAGGATTTCCCGGCACTGATCGACGCGATTGATGCGTCGCGCGGCCGCGAAATCATCATCAGCCATCGGGTGCGTGGCACCCGTGCGCGCTGGCAGCAACTGGCGGTGACCAATGCCGAGCAGGCACTGATGGCGCGGCTGGCCAATCGTCAACACGTCACCGCGCGCTTTGAAGCGCTGGCGCAAGTGCTCAAGCTGGATGAGCCGCCGCAGCGCCTGGAATGCTACGACATCAGCCATTCCAGTGGCGAAGCGACGGTGGCGTCGTGCGTGGTGTTCGGTCCGGAAGGGCCAATCAAGTCGGACTACCGCCGCTACAACATTGAAGGCATCACGGCGGGGGACGACTACGCCGCCATGCACCAGGCACTCACCCGTCGCTTCAGCAGAATCAAGGACGGCGAGGGCAAGTTACCGGACATCCTGTTGGTGGACGGCGGCAAGGGCCAGTTGAGCATGGCCCGCGACGTGATGAACGAACTGGCCATCCCCGACCTGATTCTGTTGGGTGTCGCCAAGGGTGCTACGCGCAAAGCCGGTTTCGAGACGCTGTACTTGAACGATGCGGCCCATGAGTTCACCCTCAAGGGCGATTCCCCCGCGCTGCACCTGATCCAGCAAATCCGTGACGAGGCTCACCGGTTCGCCATCACCGGGCACCGTGCGCGACGTGGTAAAACCCGTCGAACGTCAACCCTGGAAGGCGTTGCAGGCGTGGGGCCAACCCGGCGTCGCGACTTGCTCAAGCATTTCGGCGGCCTTCAGGAATTGTCCCGGGCCAGCATCGAAGAAATCGCCAAGGCGCCGGGAATCAGCAAAAAGCTCGCAGAGTCGATTTATGCAAACCTGCACAGCGAGTAGAATGCTCGCTCACCTCGTAGCCAGTTGTGCCGATGAATATCCCTAATCTGATCACCGTATTACGTGTCCTGCTGATTCCGTTCTTCATTCTGTTGTTCTATCTGCCGTACCACTGGAGCTACATGGCCGCCAGTTCGGTATTTGCCCTGGCAGCCGCAACCGACTGGCTGGACGGATACCTGGCCAGACGCCTGGAACAAAGCACACCGTTCGGGGCCTTTCTCGATCCGGTGGCTGACAAACTGATGGTGGCCGTTGCACTGGTGTTGCTGGTGCAGGCTCACGCCAACCTTTGGCTGACCCTGCCAGCTGCGGTGATTATCGGTCGCGAAATCGTCATCTCCGCCCTGCGAGAGTGGATGGCCGAGCTGGGCGCGCGAGCGCAAGTGGCCGTGTCGAACCTGGGCAAATGGAAAACCGCAGCGCAGATGCTGGCGCTGGTCATCCTGCTGGCCAACCCGCCTGCGTTTACCTTCTGGGTGGTGTTGGGTTACGTGCTGTTGATGATCGCGGCGGGCCTGACGCTCTGGTCGATGGTGCAATACCTGCGGGCGGCATGGCCGCATCTGCGCACGACCACCGATGAAAAATAAGTATTTTTAAATCAAGGGGTTGACGGGGTCATTTGAGTGTATAGAATGGCGCCCACACAAAGCGGGAATAGCTCAGTTGGTAGAGCACGACCTTGCCAAGGTCGGGGTCGCGAGTTCGAGTCTCGTTTCCCGCTCCAGTTTGTATGCGTTTAGCGGTAGTGGTTGGATCGTTGAGCGTTTGAGGCCGAGTAGCAAAATGGTTATGCCGCGGATTGCAAATCCGCTTACGCCGGTTCGATTCCGACCTCGGCCTCCACATTTAAAGCCCGTAAGATCAACGTCTTACGGGCTTTTTTGTGGGTGGCGTTTAGTGAATCACTTCCGCAACTCTGACTATCGCTTCCGCAACACTCTATGAAGCGATAGCTCATATCCCAAGCCACTCTTCTCTGTCACCGGTTCAGCTGAGCCCAGGCAAGTTTGAGTGCCTTCAGATAACACCGCAGGCCATACGATCTCCGCCACCGCCCAATGGCATGGGCATATCGGAGTGATTGTCGCCGCCGACATGGATCATGAGCGCGTGACCCTTGATGTCGGAAATCTTCTTCAAGCGTGGTGCGAGCACGGGATAGTTGGCCACCCCATCGGCGTTGACGTAAACCGCCGGCAGGTCACCCAAGTGGCCCTCGCCATAAGGGCCGAGGTGCTTGCCGGTGCGCGCCGGGTCAAAGTGGCCGCCTGCCGCGAGTGCCGCGACTTTTTTGCCGTCTTTCATGCCTGGATCGCAACTCGCATTTTCGTGAACATGAAAACCGTGAATCCCGGCGGGTAAAGATTTCAGCTCGGGGGTGAACACCAGCCCGTAAGCGGTCTCGCTGATGGTGACCTCGCCAACAGGCTGCGGGCCGCCATCAGCGCTCACCAGGTTCATCGGAACATCGAACGATGCCGCCTGAGCGCTCACCGAAAATGCTCCCAGCAGACCAAGCCACAAAGCCGATTTCATAGACACCTCATTCAGTTCGTCAAAAGAAAGGGGCTGGGCAGCTGCGCCTGCCAATCCCCCCGTACAGGGAGAGAGCATAGACAGCGGATCGAGTTTGCGACGGTAAACAAACGTAACCAATTGAATCCGAACGCTTTGAACTTGCCTCAAGGGCTGGGGGTGTATATATTCCCCACTCTTGTCAGCTGGCCTCGCGACATGGCTCGCGAAGGTCAAGGTTGATATGTGCTACCGCCCTGATGGTGAAATTGGTAGACACACCGGACTTAAAATCCGTCGTCCGAAAGGATGTGCCGGTTCGACTCCGGCTCGGGGCACCATATTCGATTCTCATGCCCTCTCAGGCATGCTCAAAAGACCCCGCTAGCCCAGGCTAAGCGGGGTTTTCTGTTCTTAAGCTTCCGCAACTCTTCTCACGCCTGCTCAGAATTTTTAGTACATTTACCAGCACATTCTCAATTCGATTAATCTGGTGATGTACTAATGCCCCTCACTGACACGGCAGTCCGGCAAGCGAAGCCCCGCGACAAGGACTACAGCCTCACTGACTCGGCCGGGCTGTCGCTCTTCGTTGCTGCAAAGGGCGCGAAGTCGTGGCATTTCCGGTTCTCCTGGCACGGCCGCCAACCGCGCATCTCCCTCGGCACCTACCCTGAAGTCAGCCTCAAGCAAGCACGCGAACGCCGAGACCAGGCCCGCTCGCTCATAGCAAAAGGAGTAGACCCGCGATCCGCCCGGCGTGAAGAAAAGCTGACCGCCAGCACCGGCGCAGTGAAAACCTTCGAAGTTGTCGCTGAAGAATGGCATGCCTTCAAGTCACCGCGCATGACGGCGGCCCGGAAAGGCGGTGCAACTCAATCGCGCATGTACTTGGACAAAGACCTCATTCCGTCGCTAGGCAAGTTGCCGATATCTGATATCCGTCGCAGCGATGTGCTGTCGACCATGCGAAGGGTTGAGGCCCGGGGCGCGTTGAATGTCGCGAGGAAGTGCCGCTCGTGGCTGAATGAGATATTCCGGTTCGCTATCGCCTCCGGCTACATAGAGCACAACCCTGCGTCCGACCTGGACATCGTCGCGGTGAAGGAGCCGCCCGAGAAGCACAACCCGATGCTTCGGCTGGCTGAGCTTCCCGAGTTTCTCAATGCGCTGCGGACATTCACCGGCGCCGAATACACGCGCAGCGCGGTGAGGATATTGCTCTTGACCGGCGTTCGCACTGGCGAGCTAAGGTTCGCCACCCGCGATCAGTTCGACCTGGACGGCGGGCTGTGGACGATTCCGCCGACAGGCGTGAAGCAGTTGCAGAAGTTGATACGAGGTAAGGATGGGGCGAAAGTGCCGCCTTATCTGGTGCCGCTGTCGCGGCAGGCGGTGGAGGAGATACGCAACGTCATGGAAATGACCGGGGCCTACACACTGCTACTGCCGGGCCGAAGTGACCCGGCAAAGCCGATAAGCGACGGAACGGTCAACATGGCGTTGAAGCGTATGGGATATGAGGGCCGACTAACCGGGCACGGGATCCGCGCGACGATTTCGACTGCCCTGAACGAGATGGGTTACAACGAGGATTGGATCGAGGCGCAGCTGTCGCACGCCGGATCAAGCAAGATCCGGAAGACGTACAACCATGCCGAATACGTGGAACAGCGGCGGGAGATGATGCAGAACTGGGCTGACTACCTGGACAAGGTCGAGGCCATTTAAGGCACGTGCTTGCGCGCCTCAGCCTTGCTCGCCGCCCATTGCTCGACCTCTGAGCGTATCCAGGCGACAGCCTGTTCGCCGACCTTCGCCTGGCGGGGGAATCTCCCGCCGACGGCCATGCGATAAATGGTTGCGGTGCTGAGCCCGGTGATGCGCCGCACTTCTGGCAAGCGGATGTACTCGATAGGCTCGGCTTTTTGAGCTGTGTTCATGTTGGCTACTCCGTCTGGGATCTATGCGGGGTTCAGTGTTTGTGCGGCAACCCACTTAATGAGGCGGGCCTCGTCATCCTCGTGGTGCTTCAGTTGGCTCCAGCTCAGGCCTTGAATGATGCAGAGGATTTCGCAGGCGTTCATCCCGCCGCGTTTGGCCAGCCGCTGCAAAGACTGGCTGTGATTGCGCAGCGCCTGCTTCTCGAAGGGCTGCAGCAGTCGCATCGGAATCTGCTTGATGTTGACGCTGCGCATGACGGGCATGTTTTTGATGGGCATGAAAATTCCTCACCCGCCGTGCATCGGCAGGTATGTTGATAGATGGGGAAGGGGTTAAGAAAACAGGTCAGGTTTGGGGCGCTTGGCCCGGCGAAGCGGAAGGTTGTGTTTCGGAAAGAAGTTGCGGCGTGCTGCAAGCCAGGCCTTGTAACCCCAGCCACTGCGCGAGCTATAGGGGTATGACTCGTCGATAACTTTGCTCGTCGCCAAAGCATCCAGTCCTTCAGCCTTGCACCGCGAATACATCGATTCCATTCGCTGCCAGCACTCGGTGTACCAGGTCACGGCATCACCCGCTCGAACTCAACTACCCAGACCCATGGGTTGGCGTCCCAAGCGCCGGCGCCGTTGATTGATTCCCACAGCCCAGCGAACCCGTGAATCACGGCTTCCTTGCATTCGAACCTGCTAGGCGAGCTTTTGAGGTAGAGCTGGCACATCGCGACGTCAACTCCCTCTGCTTCCGCCTGGTCGCCGGTGATGTCCTGCAGCCGCTCGACGCGCACTTCCGTGATCCCCAACAAGATGCGACTGGCCCAACGCGGCATGTGGATACTGGGGCGCCATGCACCGTCATACTCCATGGCTTCGGTATCTGGCTTCCATTCCGCTTTCGCTGGGATCTGGTTCAGGCCGTAGTCGCCCGGCGGACAGCTCGCCCGGTAGATCCGAGCCGCACCACGCTCATCGCCTTTGACCAAGTTGTCTTGCCAGTCGATACAGCAGCCGTCCTCATTGCCGAGCAAGGCGAAAGTCTCGCGGACCCACAGCCGGTCGCTGGGTCTGCCGTAAGGGCAGCAGCCTGAGCGCGCCAGTTCTGCACCGCACGCCTTCGCGTCGTCCCCGCTTACTCCAAATCCCCACCTTGGATGACGTTGAGCGACTGCGAACCACGAGCCGTCATCTTCGATCTGAGGCTGTTGCCAGGCTTTAACGGCCCGTCGCGTGACTGTCTTCCTGCCTTCCAGGATGGCGCGCACCATCGGCGCCGAGAACAGGATGGGGCGTTCTTTGGCGCCGGTCATGGCGTCACCACCGGGAGCGCCCACCAGCAGACGGGGCCGTCGTCAGTGTCATGGATCGCCAAGCAGAACCAACCGTCACCTTCTGGACGGTCCGGCTCCCAGTAGCTGCAGTCCGGGTCGCCGGCCTCGAAGTACCGCTCGGCTATCGCTTCGTCGCTGTGGTATTCCAGGCTAACCATCGCAACTTCCAGTTCCTGCTCGGCAATCCACGCTTTGCACTTGTCGCCGTCGCCCTCATCGAAGTCCGGCAGATCGGGGTGCTGGAAAAATCCGTTCTCGTCGCGGATCACGGGTGCTGCCTCAATCAGGCCGGCTGAGCAGTGGCGGCCTGAAAGCCGGATGACTTCCGCGTGCAGATCCTCAAGTTCATTTTCTGTGAGCATGACTTTTCCTCGCCGCATACGCAGCAGGCAATAGGGATAGGGGTGGGGCCAAACGAGCGGCGGGGTTACTTGTTGAGTCTGGCGATATCGTCGAGGCAGGCGTTGTAACCTTCATCCTCCAGGCTGTAGATGCCGAGTTCAGTCTTTGGTCTGCGCCTCGGCAACACGACCGGGCGATGCGGGCGGCGGTAGAGCTTCGTGATTTTAAAGCCAGCCTCAATCGCAGTGGCAATATGTGTGTTGGAGTTACCCCATGGACCTTTACTTTCCCAAAGCAGAAAAGAACCCTGAAGAGGTAGATCAAAAGGGACTCGCCAGTATCCGAACGGAACCGGCTCCTCCACCACTGCGCGGAAATCCTCGGCAGGGGCGGAAAGTAAGGCGCGTACCTTTAGGCACTCGTCAATATCTGCATCTGAATTTTGGTTCGCTCGCTCAAGCCACGCACTGATGTTTTCCAGCAGCTCACGCGGCACGCTAACCAGTTCGACTTTATTGGTCATGGCTCGTCGTACTCCACCGGAGGGGTGTGCACGATGCCGGTCATGCTGGAATCGAGCTTCGCGGCTGGCGCGTATACCCAGTCGTTGTATTCGCGCAGCAGCTGATCAATTGGATTGTCGGGGATCCCGAGGCAAGCTTGAATCTCGCGGATTTCGTGCGGTGCCCCAGTCACTGCGATAAGCAATGCTCGGAGTGAAATCGGGTTGACCTCCAAGCGCTGGCCGCGAGCATGTTCAAGATCATTGATCTTCTGATCGGCGATGTTCAGGCGCTGCTGTAGGGCGGCTACGCGATCCTTGCCCATCTGCTCCCTGGCAATAAAGATCGAATAGGCCTCCTGCGACACGCGAACCGATCTGCAATCGATACCGAAGTCGACGCCATCACCTGCCGGCGCAACATCCTCACGGCAGACTGCCAAGCGCTCTGCAGCGCAATTGCTCAAACGCTTTGATTGATTGCTCATAACCCCTCCTGCGGCGAGACGATGCCGCTTGCTTGAATGACAGCCGTGCTGAGATGACCAGCGGGCTCGATTTCTAGTATTTGCCCTCAGACCGCAGCTATGATGTTTTCTATGTTTGGTGATAGCCGGCTAGCCCAATCGTTAACTAGCTATTGATATGCAGGTAACATCCAGAGCTTATTTGTTGCCTGCAATACTCCTTGGATGGATGAGCAACTTATGACTGAACCTGTAGTAGATAACGTAGACGCGATGTCTAGCCCTGTATTTTTTGACAATGACGCACTTCGCACTGCTTTAGCTAGAACCAGCGGGTTGATATTCGCAGACATTGAAACCCTTAACGTTGGGAATGATTCCGAGCAGGGTATAGTTATGCAGTTCGTTGCTCAGGCATTAGTTGCTATGAAGGCTCAGCCTGACGCATTTAATGCAGCGTGTTCATTTAATATAATCCACATCGGTGAGCGATTTAAGTCTGACGTCCAACAGTACTTCAAGTACGACAAGGCGCTGATGTCTCAGCTTTTATCGAGCTGCTACCGATTCATTACCGAATTCGAAATCAAAGCTAGATCAGGCTTGCACGATTCCCTCTCTATAGCTTGGAATCGACTGCTATTAGTCGATCTTTCCAGCTACTCCGAATCGTCATTTCAGATCAAATTTGCGCAATATCATATGCCAATTTACATAATGAGGGAGTACATTGCTCATCCCCACATGCAGGCCTTGAGCGAACTGCCGGCCGCGATTGTTTCTGCTAAGGTCACCACTGAAATTTACGAGCGTGAACTAAATGATCGAGAGGGCAGGGCTGATACTCTAGCCAAAAATCTAGAAGGTTACACTTCTCAACTCAACTTCCTGGGTTTAGTTAGAGGTTTTCAGCAGCTAAGGGATGTGAAAGATGAGGAGCGTAAGTGGAGTCTTCTATTTGTCCGTAGCTTAGGTGTTGTGCTAGTCGCTTTGCCCATAACAAAGATACTCAATTGGTTGCCTGTATCAGCTGATCCAGCTAAAGAAATAGCTAGCGGAATTGCCGTGGTCGCTCTTGAGCTTATGTTGATCTATTTTTTTAGAGTTACCCTCCAGAATTTTAGATCAGTCAAAGCGCAACTTCTTCAGCTGGACTTAAGGGTTACTCTGTGTCAATTCATTGAGGGGTATACCAAGTTCGCAAAAGAGGCAAAGAAAGATGATGATAAAGAGATTCTCACCAGATTTGAACAGGTTGTTTTTAGCAGCATTGTCACTGACGAGACCGGTATACCATCCACGTTTGACGGCATAGAGCAGATATCAGGGCTCATTGAACGACTAAAAAAATGATGCAGACTTACGTAGCCAAATGACGCTTTGTCAGGGCCGACCATGGATCGTTGGCCCGCGCTAAGGCAGCCATCGGTGGAGGGCTTACGCTGTTGCCGCACATATGGACCTGCTCCGTCTTCGTGAACGGCTTGCCGTCTGCGCCGTGGGTGATGATGTAGTCCGCTGGAAAGCCCTGCGCGCGGTACAACTCGGCCGGTTGCAGCATCCGCAGTCGGATGTCGACGATCACGTAGTGCGTGCCCTTGACCATGACGGTGACCAGGCCGAGACGATCCTTTGTGGTGATCGTCGGAGCGGGCTGGTCGCAGCCGCTCATGTTCTCCGTGCCGTAGTAACTGATAAGGAAGGCGGCAACACGCAACGCTCCTTCTTCGTGCTCCGGCGACAACTCAAAGCTGACCAGCGAACTCTTGCCTCCGCCGCCGGCCGTGATGGTCGGTGCGGGTTCATCCAGGTGCTGGCCAACACTGGCGCCAAACTGACGCTCCATGAAAGCGGTGACGAGTCCGTGGTGTGTCCCGCCGGCGCTGACCGTGTGGAGTGGATCGGCAGCTGCGCGGGCGTCGCAGTTGCCGCGCAGATGCAGAAGATGCGCCGTGGCGAGCATCTGGTGTTGCCCGGTCGTGAGCGTCGGTACCGGTCCTTCGATATCTGACGGGGCGTGGCCGGTCGTGTTGGTGACCAGCGTTGCCGTCACCAGCTGTTGCTGGCCGCCGGTATTCGTGACGGTGGTTACCGGATCCTCGAGGCTTTTCGCTACGGTGGTGTTGAAGCCACCGTTCATCTGCGTCATGAACGCGGTGGCGATGCCCATGGCGTGCGCCGCGCCGGCCGGGCGCTGATAGTTGCCGCCGCTGGTGATGGTCGGCAGCGGCTCGTCCAACGCTTTGCCTTCGTCGTTAAACCTGAACTTCACCAGGTGCGCAGCGGCGAGCGCGTGCTTTACGCCTCCAGCGACGACAGTCCCCAGCGGATGATCCAGTCCCGGCACGCGCGGTTGCTGGCCCGCGCGCTCCCCGTAGCCGGTCTGAACCAGCGTAGGACTGATCAATGTCAGTTCGCCGCGGTTGGCGCAGGTCACCGTCGGCAGCGGGTCAAGTGGATCGTTGATACGGTCGCTGCCCTGATGCGTGGCCGGTGCGATGATTGGGCTCACCACCGAGAACGCCCCGCCTTTCGGGTAAGACGTCACGGTGCGCAGCGGCTCGTTCAGCGACTGCACCGTCTCAGTCGACCAGTTCGCGATCGGCACAATGAACGGCGCGGGGTGGTCGATGACGAACTTCCTCATGCCCTTGGCGATTCGGCGTTTGGTGGCGTCGGCCAGCTCATCCTTGCGGCCGAAAATGCTCTTGCCCAAATCGCTGAAGTCGATGCACTCGGCGGCGGTGCGGTACTTCAGCTGGCCTTTGCCGGGCTTCTTCGCGTGGGTTGGCTCCGGCCACATGATTGGCTGTCCGTCGCAGCGAGCGATCATGAACAGGCGTTCCCGGCTGGTGGGCGCGCCGAAGTCGCACGCCTTGATCACTCGCGATTCGACCACGTAACCGTGCTGCTCCAGCAGCTCCACGAAACGTTGCCAGGTGCTGCCTTTGCGCTTGGGGTTTGGGACGAGGAACTGCTCGCCGACAGGAACGATCTCGCCGGGCGCGGCGACCACCTGCACCATCACTTTTTTGCCCTTTGTGTTGACGCCTGGCACCAGCTTGATGATGCGGCCGGTCACCTTGTCGCGCTTGGCGATCAGCGGGCCCCATTGCAGGATCTGCTTCACGTTTTCCAGGCTGATGACTCGAGGCCTCTTCTTGCCTGCCCACTTCAGACCGATCCACGACAGATTGCGGATCTCGCGCTTGCGCGGCTGTCCGCCGGCGGCTTGGCTGTGATGGGTGCAGTCCGGCGACATGTGGAACCAGCCAACCGCCTTGCCGCCGCATTCGGCGTCCGGATCACCATCGAACACGTCTGTGGTGAAGTGCTTGGCGCCCGGGTGGTTGATGGTGTGCATGCTGATCGCTTTAGCGCTGTGGTTCTTCGCCACGCTGACCTTCCGACCGAGGCCCATTTCCAGCCCGGTACCGGCGCCGCCACCGCCGCAGAATAAGTCCACGACGATCTCATCGTCTTGCGGGTCGAAGCCTAGGCCGTACTGGGTTTTGAAATCGAAGGGGTGTTTCTTCTGATGTGCAGACATGCGGGATCCTCGCCAGTGGCGTGATTCATGGAAGTGGGGTACTAATGCTCTGTAAAAACTGGTCGGAGCATCAGATGAGCGATGTAACTAAGGAATTTGAGCTACAGACAGATAAGCTTCTTGCGCACAACTATCCGTGTAGAAAATGCGGACTTGAAACAAAACACCAAACTGTCTCGCGGTATACAGAGCGCGGAGCTCAATATTATGGCGGACACCATATCGATTGGGCAGAGTCCAACGAGATAATCCAATGTCTAGGCTGTGAAGAAGTTTCATTTCGAAAATGTTCTACTAATTCCGAATCTCTTGATTACAACTACAAAACCGGTCAGCCCTACTATGTTGAGACCGTTGCTTTCTATCCAGGTCGCGCTCTTGGATCTAAAGTCATCGACCACTGGCTTTTGCCATGGTCAATCGGTGAGGTCTATAAGGAGGCCCGAACCGCAATCGAAAACGAACTATTTATCATTGGTGGCATAGCAATTAGGTCCTTGCTTGAGTCAATCTGTTCGGATGTAGAGGCCAAGGGTCGAAATTTAGCTAAGAAAATTGATGACCTCCACGCCCGTTCTTTAGTTACTAAAGAAGGCGTCGAAACGCTTCACAAGATTAGGCTTCTAGGGAATCTTTCCGCGCACGCTGCTAAACGCCATACTAAAGACCAACTAATGCTAGCGCTTGAAGTCGTCGAGCATATCTTGATCGGGACTTACATAATCCCTGCGCGTGCGAAAGACACCTTCAAAGGATTGGACGAAGTCAAGAAACTACTTGCTCCCGATGATCAGTGATGAGAGCAGCAAGCCTGTCAGGCGACAGGTGTGGCATCGCGAAATACATCCATCTGCGCCGCGCCGTTCAGCCAGGCAGCATCGATACGAGCCCGCGCCATGGCTGCGTAATCAGGGTTCAGCTCGCAGATGATCGAACGTCGACCCTCCTGCATCGAAACCAGCGACGTGGTACCGGCGCCGCCGAACGGGTCCAGCACGATGCCGCCTCGCGGCGCACCGGCCAGAATGCAAGGTCGTATCAGGTCGGGCGGGAAGGTGGCGAAGTGGGCACCCTTGAAACTGTGTGTGGCCACCGTCCATACGGAGCGCTTGTTTCGCTCTGTCGGCATGATCGCGAGGGCCGAGTTCATCGACTCATTGTCCTTGACCCTACCGCGCCGGCGCTCGTCGGCATCGGTGCCATGGCCCCAGCCCACGCCTTTGTTCTTTCGGGCCGTCGCCTTCATGTTGCCGTTGCTCTTCGTGCCGCCGTTGGCCCGCTCGCTGCCGATCTGCGCCTGGACGTTTTGAGACAGTCGAGCGTGGGTGTTCGGGGAGCAGGGTTCGAGGATGGCCGCCTGGTCGAAGTAGTACTTCTTCGTTTTGGTCAGCAGGAAGACGTATTCGTGCGACTTGGTGCACCGGTCGCGAACGCTCTCAGGCATCGGGTTCGGTTTGTTCCAGATGATGTCCTGCCTCAGATACCAGCCATCGTCCTGTAGCGCGAAGGCGAGGCGCCAAGGCATACCCATCAGGTCCTTTGACTTCATCCCCATCTCACGGCCGCGCACGCCGGTGCCCGACTTGAATCGCGGGTGTTCGTTGATCTGTCGCGCAGACGCCACGCTGCGGCCGGACATCTGTCCTTCACCTTGAGGCCTGCCTTGTGCTCCCCAGCTGCCAGCGTAGCTATCACCCATATTCACCCATGCCGTGCCGTCGTCGCGTAGCACTCTGCGCACTTCACGGAACACCGCCACCAGTCGCGCGATGAACTCGGCGGGCGTTTCTTCCAGGCCGATCTGACCCTCGACGCCGTAATCTCGCAAGCCGAAGTAGGGCGGGCTGGTAACGCAGGTGTGAACTGACTTGTCCGGCAGCGTCCGCATCATATCGATGCAGTCGCCGACCAGAATCTGATGCTGCTGGCTCATGGTTCGACTCCATGCGGTTGGGAAATGGACTACATCCGAACCAGCCCTTTGAACAGGTGGCCATGTTTACCTCGTCTGGAGGCGTGCGGGATAATGAGAGCATTAGGAAAACAAGAAGGGCTTCGGCGATGATTGAAGACAGTGTTTACATGCTTAAGCTGGCCCTGCGCTCTGTGCTGCTCGCGGCTTGGAAAACTGGGCTGGATGTAGATGAGTTCAGCGAGGCAGCCATCGAGGCGATGCCTGAAGACTTATCGTTCGATCCTGCTTACGCGGGACAAGCGGCTTTGGCTATTGAGGTGGCGATAGATGCGCTGCAGGTTTGATTGATCAGGCCCGGCGCACCTTGAAAAAGCACATCGCACCGGTATCTATGCAGCATTCCTCCAACTCACGGTAGGCCAAGTATTTCGCTTGGCTGCGAGTTGCCGCCCAGACCTCTGTCAGATAGCCGCGAGCCCTGGGGTTCCAGTCCAGCTCATCCCAGTCGAGCGCGAAGGGCAACACCTTCCATTTTTTGAGTGGCAGCTTCTCGGCCATGTCGCCGTACTGCATCTCCCAAGTGGGGTGGTAGTTGCGGATCCGCTTCTTCGGATCGTTGTCCAGCACCACGCCACTGTAGTTGCCCCTGTCGGCGAGGATGATGCCGGGCTCACCCTTGGCGATCACCCGGCGCCCGACTTCTGCCGGGACGTTGTAGTGCTGGCGCACGTAGGCGCAGATGTGGCTCATGGGTTTGCTCCATGCAAGATCAGGCCTCCGCCAATCGGTGGCGAATAGGTTGGGAGTAGCGCACGCGTCCGCTGGATAAGATAGAATTGGAAACGTCATTTCTTTTATGAGCGGTGAGTATCGATGTCATTAGAAATCAAAGAAGCTATCCGTCTGGCGATTGGTGTCGTGAACGAATCATTTGAAGGCCAAAGGATTGAGAATGTGTTGCTCGAGGAGGTTGAAGACGATGATGCTGGTGGGTGGCTGATAACCGTTGGTTTTGACCGCCACATGGAAAGTCGTGCGACCCCTGGAACTCTGGCGTCTATTGCTCAGCGGTTTATCAAAGAAAGAAAATATAAAATAGTTAAGATTACTTCTGATGGAAAAGTAAAATCGATTAAAGACAGAATGCTTGATAAATGAAGGGTCGGATTTTGATAGATACCAATCTGCTGATCTTACTAGCAGTTGGTATTTATGATCGTACGTTCATCTCTTCGCATAAGCGTTGCAGTAGCTTTAATGTTGATGACTTCGACTTGTTAATGATCCTGCTGGAAGGACACCAGTTGGTTGTCACTACGCATGTTTTGACAGAGGCAAGTAATCTCCTTTGGCAGACCAGTGAACCTCACAGTTCGAAAATTAGAGACACCCTCCGCGAAATTGTGTCAACTTCGGTTGAGCTTTCGGATGTGAGTTCGAAAGTCATGAATACTTCTAAATTCATGCAGCTAGGTCTGACTGATGCGGCAATATTGGCGCTGAGTGAAAAGAGTCTACTAATACTTACGGTAGACTTGGATCTGCATATAGCTGCGCTGGAGCTTGAACTGGAAACCGAAAATTTCAACAACTACCGTCCGATTTAGATCCGGATTGCCTGGGTCTAGTACTTCGCGCAATACCAAGTGTCTTGGTAAGCGCGCCTTTTGTATCAGCGCGGTGAGCCTACCTGAGATTGCATTGCCGTTAACATCGGTCGCCTTTGCCATTTCGGCAACTGTTGGCGAGTAGCCATGCTTGAGGATGTAGCTGCGGATGAAAGCGAGAGTTTCTGCCTGCATCTGCGTCAGTTCATCTTTCGTCACCTTTATCTCCCTCCCGCCTGGCCAGCGGGGCTGCACAAGCAGGGTCATAGTTATGTTTGCGTGACATCGCCGCTGCGATGCCACCCTGCGTTACATGTCAGGCCGAGAAGCTGCCAAGCGCAAGTTTTGCCGCCGAGCCAATCTTGTCTTCAAGCACTGATTTGAATTCCTGAGCGATGGCCTCGCGCTGCACTTCCTCGCCTACCCAGCGCAGTTTCAAGACCGGCGCCGGCCCACTGGTAATGACTGAGATACGCAGCGTGATGAGCTGCTCGGTCAGTCCCTCGAATGGCACAACATGGAACTGCAAAGCCGCCGGCAACGTTTCTTTGCTCCGCGCCTCGATCTGGTCCATCGCACTCCGGCTGGCGCTGGTTTCGCCGACCGTGGTTTCCGACTCGCTGGTGGCCTTGATGGTGATCGTGCGTACTGCGGCGATGGCTTTGGCGATCGGAATCGCGGTGCCTGCTTCGTCAACCGGTGTCAGGTACTGGTGCCAGTCCTCGATCCAGTCGCTCAGGTCCTTCTGCGCAAGACGGTTTCCCGCAATTTGCTGCGCGGCGGTGTACCCGGCGGTTGCCTTAAGCTTCAACAACGCGCGGTCATCGGCGTGGCCAGGTGCTGATGTGTTGCCGAGATTGAACAGCAGAACGCAGCTCATCTCTTCCTGATTGATGAAACCACGAGCTCCAGCCTCGGCACGGTCAGTTACATACGCGCTGAAGTCCGCCAGCGAGTGAGTGGCATAGGTGCCCCGGAAACGGCTGCGGCCGTCCTGGTATTTCTCCAGATCCACGATCTTGGTGCCTTCCGGCAGTACCGCCGTCGGCGTGGCGGTCGGCAGCGCCTTGCCGGTTGCTTCCAGCGCTGTGTCGGTGATGAGTTGAATCGCTTCTTTGCTCAGGGACATATCACAGGTCTCGTGTGGGGAAGGGGGGATCAGGTGCGGGGTTTGATGGGCGCTTCGTCACGACTGAACAACTGGTCGTGCTTTTCCTGGAACAGCGAAATCTTGCCGCCGGAGCCGACATGCATCGGCGTGTCGAGGCTAGTGTTCTCGCTACGGGTGCCGCGCTTGGTCGGCACCTTGTAGTCGAGCTTGTGTTTGATCTTCACCATCTGGCCTTCGCCGATCTGGCTGAAGTCGAGGGTGATGACTACCTTTCCGACCTTGCCGTGGTCGACTACGCCGGCGGCCACTTCAGACAAGGCGTGTCCGATCTGGCTGGCGAACGCGCCGCCGTTGAGTTCTTCGAGGAATTCGGCGGTATCGGTTGGAGTGGACATGCGTGCTTCTCCGATTGGGCGCGAAGCCCGCTTGGTGGGAGTTGATGTTGGGACGCTTTTTTGTTGCGCTGCGGCGTTTTGAAAATCCGCCTCACGCCGCTTTCACCCGACGCCAGGTGAAGCCCTTAGCAGTGAGCTTTTGGTTGTGCGATGTTCTGTCGGGTTGCGCGGCGCGGTGTGCGCTCTGGATGGCGCGACCGGTCTCACCGGTATGGGAGGAGAGGACGCGTGGTTGGCACTGACTCATACCACCCGCACCCTCCGCTGAAGCCGGCCACGCTCCGCCGCTGACAACACACGGGACCTGCGCTTGAGCACCGTGTCAGGATCAATCCAGTCCCGTCGCTTCGGCGGGATCGGATTCCCCGTGAAGCATTCCCCCTGGAAAATCTGCCCGCCGCGGCTCTCGAACTCCGCTACGGCCTCTGCCAGTTCGGCGGACTTGATCCGGTTTTCCGCATCAGGGTTCAGACTGAAGCTGATCATGCCGCCACCTGCTGCAGCTCGACGCCGTCCATGCTGAAGGCATCGCCTTGAATCAGCACCAGGTCGTCCAGCGCTCCCCAGTTCACCGTCAGCACCGCAAGTGGGGCGCGGCCTTCGTAAACAGCTTTCACCAGCGCCTCCAGGTCTGTGACCTTCGCTTCCAGTTTGGTCGGCTTCGGGGGGACTTTCGCCGATGGCGCGGCGGAGGTGACGCGCCGCGTGGGCGGCTGGGCCGTGTTGGCAGCAGGGGCAGACGTCTGCGTTTTCCCCGCAGCGTTTGCCGCCTCCGCGAGCTCGTTCGCCTCCCTTTCCAGCCGCCGCGCCTCTTCCTGACGAATCTGCTCGCGCTGCGCTTCGAGACGAATCTCTTCGGCGCGCTGGTGCTCGCTGATGCGCACCTTGATCAGCGGCACCAGGTCCTCGTTCTCCTTCAGCACCAGTTGCTGCAGGTCGTTGAACAGAAACACGTAGTCGGCAGCGAGCTCAGCGAAGCTGTTCAGGTTGGTGCGCATTCTGTCGCCGGTTTGACTGGCTTCGATTTTCGCCCGGGCCAGTTCGCTGTCCGCCGCATCGCGCAGGCTGGCGATCGTCTTTTTACCCTTGATGGCGCCGGCGAAGTCAGCAACGATCTTCGGCATCCGCGCCTTGCCGCCGAGCGTGTTGTTGATCTGGTCGACGTGCGTCTGCAGGGACTTCGCGGCGGTCATCACGATGTCTTCCCTGATCGCGACTTTGCGGGCCTTGACCAGCTTGTCGAGTTCCAGCCGCTTGGCGCGCGCTTCGCTGCTGATCTCGTCGATCGCGCGGAAGAGGGCGTCGATGCTCTCGGTCTGGCTCAGCGCGTGCTGCTTCGCCGCGGTCAGGCGATCTTCGACTTCGCCGCACCACTTCACGGTCTTCTCGGCGTCGGCGAAATGCTGGTCGGTCTGCAGGTCGGTGTTGATGGCTGCGAACACAGCCAGCGAGTGAGCCTTGAATTGTTCCAGGTTGCTGGCGGTCACCATGCCGGTGACTTCGATGCGCAACGCCGGAAGCGCGTCCGGCGTTTTGCCTACAGCCTCGGCCGCTGCTTCGCCCGGCTCATAGGCGGCCAGATCTGCTTTAAACTGCTTCCAGCCGGCAACGAGCTTCGCGGCACGGCCGCGCACGGGGAAATACTCCATAGAGACGAAATTCTCTTCAGTACCGTCGGAGCAGACGAAGATGACTTTTTCGGCTCCCGCGACGAGCAGTTGCTGTTCGAGCTGCCAGTAGTAGTGGGCGTCCAGCTCACCGGCGCGCACATCGGCTGCGAGCTGCTCGTTCCACATTTTGTGCTCGAACAGGATCTCGCCCAGCATGGTGCAGCCATCGAGGGAGGCCAGCAGGTCGCCTTCGGTACCGACGAGGGGGAACAGGTCTTCATCCAGGCGGGCCTCGAGTATCGGCCGCGCGCTGGCTTCGGCTTCATGGCCTTTGTCGAAGAGGTACTTCTGCACCCACCACGAGATATCACGATCAAGGCCGGTCTTCTTCGCGTGCAGCAGCTCGGTGCGTTTCAACTGCTTCGAAGCGCCCATCATCGCAGGGGCTTCCGAGGCGGTGTGGTAGTTGGCGCGCAGCGCGTGCCATTCGGGGCTTCCCTGCGCGACGTTGTGGATTTTCATGCGGATTCTCCTTCGATGGGCGCGAGGTTGTTGATCTGCTCGATCTGTTGCTCGCTCAGGGTGTATTTGCTGCTGATGGTGGCGATCAGGTGCCCGGGCGATGACTTGCGGTCGTCGACAGACTTCTGCCACTTGGGCAGGTTCTCGGCGAACTTGGCCTCGGGGTAGGGCGGCAGGCCTGCCGGCGCAGTGTTGCGGGCCGGGGAAACATCGCGGACGCGCGGGGCGCTTTCTTCCAGCTCGTCGGGGCTGTACACGCCGAGGATCACGTCGGGGCAGTAGAGGCGTGACCAGCGCTTGGTGGCGAGGTAGGCCAGTTGTTGGCGCGGATCGTCAGCCCACAGCGTGCTGTTGCGCGTTCGTGCCTGGGCCAGCAGCAGTTCGAGAACGCGCGGCTCGTCTTCGCCACGGAAGGTCGCCCAGACCTTCACGCCGAGGCCTTCCTCGTCGGCCATCTTCCAGCCCGGCACGCGGTACTCGCCTTTGTCGCCGGACTTGATCGTGAATTTGCCGATCACCTTTTCCCACGCGCCGAACCACTCGTAATGCAAGCGATCGAGAACCGGTGCACAGGTCGTGATGACGGCGTTAACGAGCTGCGCTTCATAACCGAGGACGCCGTTCACCAGGTGGGTTTTCTGGGCTACAGCGAAGGGGTTCATCTTCCACTGCATCGACTGCATCACCACGGCGAGGCAGTCGGCGGCATTGCCGTTGAAATGTTTCGGCATCGTTGCGCGGCCGCCGGCCATGACTTCTGCCAGCCGCATCATCTTGTCGAGGCTGTCGCCATCCAGCACCAGGGCGCTGGTGCTGGTCGCGGCTTGGGAAATGAGGTTGAGCTGCTGCTCGTGCGCCACGGGGGCGGTGTTTGGTGCGGACACGGTTACTCCTTGCGCCATGCCGTTGCCGGCGCGCTGCAATAAAACGGGGAAGGGGTTACTGTGTGATGTGCTGGGCGTAGGCGCTGACCAACATCCACAAAATGCAAACAAGAAAGGTGACTGCCGAACCGCGCCAGTACGCCGCGCGACGGGCGCGTTGCCGGCTCACACTGAACTCCATTGCACATCTGTCAGTTCAGGGCGGGGATCGCGATAGCCATCTACACGGCAGCGTTGCTGAGGCAGCATGATGGTTGCGCAAGCGCGTGGCCGAAGGCGTTTGCATTCCGGGCATTCGATGCCGAACATCGCCCTCAATCGTTTCTTGTGGTCTTTGATCGCGCTTTGCATTTCGCCGAAGTCACTCATTGCGCACCTCATACGCCAAGGTCCATTCGCCGCACAGCCACGCGCTTCGGCTCCAGGCCTCTGGGTTGGAAATGTGGGCCTGCTCAGCAGCACGCATCGCGTCCTGCATGGTCAGCCCCTTGAACACCATGAGTACGCGATCGGGTGCGACGGCCAAGTGCTGCGGCAGCTCCCAAATCTGCTCACTGAAACGCGGTTGGCCAATGGAAGTGCTCATGCCGACTCCTTTGCGTGTGACGTGCCCATGAAGCGCGCATCGATGTCGCGAATGCGCTCGCAGTAGCGTTTGAATTCGTCGCCGGTGATGGCCCGCAGCTCGTGGCTGACGTTGACCGCGGTGTAGGCGGCGTTCGAGTAGACCAGGTGCATTTCGGCATGCCCGGTCGCCAGAGTGCTGATGGCCGTGTCGATCAAGGCGGCGGCTTTTGTGTGGCTGGACTCGGTACTCATGCCGCCCACCGTGATCGCTGCGTGCGGCTGTCGATCTCGTGCCAGAGCGCAACGCGAATGGCGTTGTCGTGCTGGGCGGCGACGGTGCGCAGATCCAGAGGCTGGACGTCCTGCGGCTTACCGTTGCGGTCATAGGTGATGCCTGCCAGCACGAGGTAATCAAGCTCGCGAGTGCCCATGCAGTCCCAGTCGCTGTCGCGGTTATCAGGCTGGGGCGGCGTGTTCTCGCAATGAGTCACCTCCACCTCGAGGACGAACTCTTCCACAATAATTTCGTAAGTCATGGTCGCCTCCTGGGCGAGCTGGTTGAGCGGCCACAACGAGCGCCGCTTTGGGGTTATGAGGCCAGCTGGTTCGCAGGTTGGGCGGGGCCCGACAGCTGCTCTTGAATGCGCTGGTAGATTTCCTCCCGATGCACCTGGATTTCGCGGGGGGCGGTGATCCCTATCCAGACTTGCTGGCCCTGAGTTCGGGTGACGGTGATCTGGATGTCGTCGTTGATGCGGATGGTTTCGCCGGGGCGGCGGGTGAGGATGAGCATCTTGAAGTTCCTTCTGACGGTGGTTTCCCAATGCAGCCTGCTGCCAGGCTGCATCAGTGAAATCGCTTTCAGGGCCGCGATCCGCTGCTGGCGTCGATCGCGGGTTTGTATCGGATGTGTTCCTCGCCAAAACGCCGGCGTGCCGGACGCTCTAGCTGAAGGAGTCGCTTCGATCCGCTGTTACTCGCCACCTGCGGATTGGGCGCTGATTTCTTTCCATACGTTTTCGGTTTGGGCCTTCAGGGCTACTCGGATACGGCGCATCAAGGTGGGTATCGCCCACGCTCGGTGCGTTAGTCCTTTTGCTGGCTGGAGGCCTTTGAACTGTTTGGTTTTTAAAGAGCGACCCAGGGAGGGCGGACCGCTGGCCCTTCGCTGCGCAACCAGTCGCGCTTCGATGGAGGTAAATTAACCGGCGGTTTCCTTATCGTCAATACCGGCGGTTAATTTAGTTCGCGAAGTCTGGCTGTACCGACCTCGGTCTTTGCAGGCGGGACTGCTCGTGGGATGCTGGGGGAGATGACGTCGCGATCACGGCGCCTATGCACGCCGACCTGAGGAATGAGGATCGGCTTGTCGCAAAGGCTCCGCGAAATCGATTGGCTGGCTGCGTAGTTCCTGCCTTGCGTCAATCCTCAGTGGCTAAATGGGGACGGGGGGCCGAGGAAGGAGCCGCGGCGCTTATTGAACAAACGCAATGACCGCAACCACTGGGGTTTCAGCCACGTTCACGGTCAGGGTTAACGATAGGTGTGGAGCATCGAGGATTGAAACAGAGGTACTACAGCCGTTAGAACATGCAGCCCACCCTCACGGAGCGACCTCTTGCCGAATTCAAACTGATTCTTTTTGCAGACTTTCTAGAAGCTCCTCCTTCGATCTTGAAGATAGAGAGGCTCGCTGCGTTTTCAGGTTGTCCAAGAGGTAATCGTTGGTGATTTCAAATTCATCAAAGATGGTAGGCCAAGTTTTGATATATGTCTTAATCTTGTTGTCATTCGTAAGGAGTCCTGGCTCGCCGTGAATCTCCGAACTCTTTAGGCGGCTATGAATCGAGTACGCTCCTTTAGAAATGCTACGACCTATTAAAATCAATTCAAACCTAGTTAGTTCGCTGTTGAATTCTGGGTAATGACTCAAGATCGCAGCATATTCATCAAGCTGATTCAAATGCTTGTTATTAAGAGATACGCCCGGACGTTTGATTTCAACGATTACGCATCGGAAAAATCTGCGTCCTTTTGCATCAAACTGTAGCTTCTTGCGCACCAGCAATAGATCAACCTGCCGGTTAGCGCCATCAATATCAACTCCGCTAGCGAGATCGGCCAGCTCAATTGCAGTGATATCTTTGACTTTTGATCTCAGGTTTTTGGCGGTTGTGGTGAAAGTGTCTTCTTCAGCTCCGAGAATCTCGTAGGCCGGTCCAAACAACCAAGTGTTGTTTTCGATAATTTTTTGAAGATCTGGTGTCTCCAAAACATCCTTGTAATGAACATTCATAATTTCCTTCAACTGGCAAACGGCTAGCTCCCGGTGCTGGAGGATTTCGATAGTCTGTATGATGTTGTCAAGCTTCGTTTTTTTCAATTGATCAGCGAGCTGCTTCATGGCGGCGGCATCCAGATTGAGTACGCTTTCGAGCACTTCGAATATTCCGCTATTCTCGCTTGAGACCGAGAGCTTGTCTAACAATCGAATAATTAATCGCCGCTGGCGTTTGTTGCCTCCGACGAAAAGTCTTGGCTCGCGAATTAAAACAGCCTTAACTATTTCCTTGACATGGGATAGACGCCATTTTGATTCTGCTACGTCCAACGCATCATAGTCTGGAAAGTCACCTGCCTTTTCGAACGCATCTACCTGTTCCTGAGCTTTGCCGATCAGGAAATTTGCGTAGCTTGTCCGCAGGAAGCCATTCATTTCCCTAATGAGTATTCTATAGTCCTCGGAAACTAGAAATGCGTCGAATGGCTCAGACAAGGCTCCCTCTTCTTTCACGTAACGTTCGAGGAATGAGGATTTTACGAAAACAGAAGTATAGTAATCCCGCTTTTTGTTGAGGCTGCTATATTGTTTATATATTGTTTTGAGTTTTCGAGACACGAAATACAGAAACGATTTCTCAGCGCCAGGTTTATCCTCCCACTGAATTAGGTCTACATCGAAACTTGCCAGCTTCGTCTGGATAAGAGTTGACGACTTTGTATGAGGCTGGGGAAGAACTTTATCACCGTTTACGGTGATTTCTTTTTGCGGCATCAACACTAAATGCGCCCCAAACTCCTTGCTGAACTCATGGATTATCGAACCTGTTGGAGGTAAGTTCTTATCGAAGTGGCTAAGCGTAACACACGTGCCGGACTCGGCTCCTGCTAGCGCGATGAGTTGCTCGCTCGCACTAATGGTTGTCCCGCTGACAGCACTTAAATTGCTACTAAAAACCTGTATTTTTGCATCAACATTTTCGTAACGAGTATGCCAGGTAGCGGTGTTGCATATTTTGTGAAATGCCAATCGACCGCGACCTTGAGATCCGTGAGAGTCAAAAGAGTCCTTTTTCAACGAGTCATTGAACCGACGGAAATTATCATCTGGCTTATTGAAGTTGATTCCGCTGCCGTTGTCCACGATGGTCACTGAAATTGTCCCACCGGTATCGGTGCTTTCGACCAACACATCTATCTTGGACGCGCCTGCGTCTAGACCATTCCACACGAGCTCTGCAAGCGCTTGACATGGTGCGACATTTTTAAAATGTTTGGTGATACCACTGTGGGTAATCGAGTTTAATCCAGAAAAATCCTTTGCGACGAAATCCATAGTCAACCTGCTATCCTTGAAGAATTCTGAAAATTACCTTTAAGACGCAGCCTTATCTTTTACTAAACAGGCCGCTGCGAAGTTTTTCCTAGTATCTAAGGTTTCTCACAGCAGGTGAGCGTTCCACACCAGCAGCACCCGCCCTTGAATATGGGTATCTCCCGCCAAAATCGTCTGCGGCTGGTGCCGGGTATTGTCCGATATCATGTTTAGCTGCTCGTCGCCAAGCCATTGCAGACGCTTGATATACAGGCGGCCTTGCCAGGAGAAAATGTAAATTCCGTCAGCTGTGAATTCTCGGACGCTCATATCTGTCAGCAGCGAGTCGCGATGCCTTATGGTTGGCGACATTGACTGCCCCCAGCCTGTAACTATTCGCAAATTATCCGGCTCTTTGAACTCGACACCCATTTCACGAAGCTGCTGGGGGCTGACGCGGACCTCTTGCAACGTTTCGGGATAAGCGTGGGAACTGGGTGCGCCACCCATCGCTGCACGCACGTCATAATGCGAGATCCAGACCTCGTCTCCAACAGCTCCAGGACTGTAAGGGCCGCGCTGGGTGCCTACTCCTCGATCAGCCGATTCAGCAGCAACAAGTAGCGATTTCTTCGCCTCATCGCTCAGACTTTTGCCTTGCTTAGCCAACATCTGCCGGACCAGATCCGAGGCGGTAGCGCTTCCCCCAAGTTCAACTACCTGCTCAGTGGCAACGGTCAGACCGCTGATTTCTCTGGCGAGACGCTTGCTGAATTTCTCTACCGGCACACCGAGCAAACGCGAAAACACTACTGCGAATTTCGCGTTCAGGGGGTTGGTGCCGTTCAGGTACATGGCGACTGCTGCGGCCGAGATGTCAGCTGACTCCGCGAGGCTCGCTTGCGTGAGCCCGAGGGCATTCTTTCTCGACACGAATAGCGCCTTGGCGGCGTCGCACTCGGCTTTCAGCTCCGGGGATAATTCTTTCTTTTTACTCATGCGCGAAATTTAACCGTTGGTTACATTATTTGCGCTAACCGGCGGTGTTGCTCAGAAGCTAACCGCCGGTTAATATCTGCACACAAACCGCTTGTCGAGGCAGAGAAATGAAAAAGATCCCATTGCCAGAGCTGGTCGAGCGAATGGGTCAGTCCGCAGTGGCCAAAGGTCTTGGCGTCAGCGCTCCAGCTATTTCAAAAGCCCTCAAGGCTGCCCGGGAAATTCTCGTTATCGAGCACGAAAACGGGAGGCTGACCGCCGAGGAAGTTCGTCCGTTCCCATGCCAATTCGCGCCCCAGCGAACTGCCGCCTGAACGTGCTTGCGCTGAGCGA